>NZ_JBRBAF010000005.1:0-390530 GCF_052805975.1 Chromobacterium sp. W521 | reverse complement strand
GGAGGAGGTCACAAGACGAACCTTACTAAGTTTCGGATGGCCCTGTTTAGGGGGGCAGGTTAAGATATCTCTACCAAAGCAGTTCAAGTTTCGTCCTCCATCCAACGGCCTGTTGGTGGGAGGCTTCGGTAACACCTTTAGAATTTTCGTGCCACGTAACTGTTGTGCCTTGTTTGATGCAAAATTGCTACTGCAGGCTCTTGAAATCCCTCCCTCTCGTCCCTATCATTAGCACTCGTAGCAGGCGAGTGCTAACGCCCGCCTCAACTCAAACAGGTTTCAACTCTCAACAGCCACTGTAACAGGAGAGATCCATGGCAATTCGTCCTTTGCACGACCGTGTTGTTATCAAGCGCCTCGAGGCTGAAGAAAAAACCGCTTCCGGCATCGTTCTGCCGGGCGCAGCCGCTGAGAAGCCGGACATGGGCGAAGTTTTGGCCGTCGGCAACGGCAAGATCCTGGAAAACGGCGAACGCCGCGCCCTGGAATTGAAGAAAGGCGACAAGGTCATCTTCGGCAAGTACTCCGGTCAGACCGTCAAGGTTGACGGAGATGAAGTCCTCGTAATGCGCGAGGAAGATGTAATGGGCATCGTTGAGTAATCCGACCCGCATCTGAACTTCCCTTACTCAGAATTCTGGAGATTTAAGAATGGCTGCTAAAGACGTAAAGTTTGGTGATTCCGCTCGCGCCAAGATGGTAACCGGCGTCAACATCCTGGCTGATGCCGTTAAAGTGACACTGGGCCCGAAAGGCCGCAACGTAGTGTTGGACCGCTCCTTCGGCGCGCCGACCATCACCAAGGACGGTGTATCCGTTGCCAAGGAAATCGAGCTGAAAGACAAGTTCGAGAACATGGGCGCGCAGATGGTGAAAGAAGTCGCCTCCAAGACTTCCGACGTGGCCGGCGACGGCACCACCACCGCCACCGTGCTGGCCCAAGCCATCGTGCTGGAAGGCATGAAGTACGTTGCCGCCGGCATGAACCCGATGGATCTGAAGCGCGGCATCGACAAAGCCGTTGCCTCGCTGGTGGGCGAAATCGCCAAGATCGCCAAGCCGTGCGCTACCACTAAGGAAATCGCTCAGGTTGGCTCCATTTCCGCCAACTCCGATTCCGACATCGGCGACATCATCGCCAATGCCATGGAAAAAGTGGGCAAGGAAGGCGTGATTACCGTTGAAGACGGCAAGAGCCTGAACAACGAGCTGGACGTGGTCGAAGGCATGCAGTTCGATCGCGGCTACCTGTCCCCGTACTTCATCAACAACCAGGATAAGCAGATTGCCGCTCTGGACAATCCTTTCATCCTGTTGTTCGACAAAAAAATCTCCAATATCCGCGACCTGCTGCCGGTTCTGGAGCAAGTGGCCAAGTCCGGCCGTCCTCTGCTGATCATTGCCGAAGATGTGGAAGGCGAAGCGCTGGCCACTCTGGTGGTCAACACCATCCGCGGTATCCTGAAAGTCGTTGCTGTTAAGGCTCCTGGCTTTGGCGATCGTCGCAAAGCCATGCTGCAGGATATCGCTTTCCTGACCGGCGGCACCGTGATTGCCGAAGAAGTGGGCCTGACCCTGGAAAAAGCTTCGCTGGAAATGCTGGGCCAAGCCAAGCGCGTTGAAGTGGGCAAGGAAAACACCACCATCATCGACGGCGCCGGCCAAGCGGCCGAGATCCAGTCGCGCGTGGGCGAGATCCGCAAGCAGATGGAAGAAGCCACTTCCGATTACGATCGTGAGAAACTGCAAGAGCGAGTGGCCAAGCTGGCCGGCGGTGTTGCGGTGATCAAGGTTGGCGCTGCCACTGAAGTGGAAATGAAAGAGAAAAAGGCCCGCGTTGAAGACGCCTTGCACGCTACCCGCGCCGCTGTTGAAGAAGGCGTTGTGGCTGGCGGCGGCGTTGCTCTGCTGCGCGCCCGCTCCACTCTGGACAGCCTGAAAACCGACAATGCCGATCAAGACGCCGGTGTTAAGATCGTGCTGAAAGCCATCGAAGCGCCGCTGCGCCAGATCGTCAAGAACGCCGGCGAAGAGCCGTCGGTCGTGGTGAACAAGGTGCTGGAAGGCAAAGGCAACTTCGGTTACAACGCGGCTAGCGGCGAGTACGGCGATATGCTGGAAATGGGCGTGCTGGATCCGGCCAAGGTGACCCGCTCCGCTCTGCAGCACGCTGCTTCCGTTGCTGGCTTGATGTTGACCACCGACTGCATGATCGCTGAATTGCCGGAAGACAAGCCGGCGGCCGGCATGCCGGATATGGGCGGCATGGGCGGTATGGGCGGCATGATGTAAGCTGACGCCTCCTCGGCTTTGAAAAACCCCGCTACGGCGGGGTTTTTCTTTTGTGGCCTTAAAATGAGTTGGCTTCTGGCAAAATAAAGCTGGGGCATATATTAAATTAAGGAGTGCGTGATGGAATTGAAGGCCTTGCTGAGCAGCCTGGACACGATTTTGGAACCGTGGCGGTTCAAGGACTACGCGCCTAACGGGCTGCAGGTGGAGGGGAGGCCGACAGTCCGCAAGTTGGTAACTGGGGTGACAGCCTCCCAGGCCTTGATTGACGAGGCGGCGTTGCGTGGAGCGGACGCCGTACTGGTGCATCACGGCTATTTTTGGAAGGGAGAGGACGCCCGGATTTGCGGTATGAAGCGTCAACGGGTCAAGGCATTGCTGGAGCATGATTTGAGCTTGCTGGCTTACCACCTGCCTTTGGATGCTCATCTGGAGTTGGGCAATAACGCGATGCTGGGCAAGGTGCTGGATTTGGATGCTTTGGGGCAGGGGGGCGAGCAGGGCTTGCTGTGGCATGGGTCATGGCGGCATGGAGGCAGCGCGGTGGATTTTCGCGAGCATGTTTCCGCTTGCCTAGGGCGCGAGGCCTTGTTGCTGGGCAGGGCGGACAAGCCGATTTCGCGCGTGGCCTGGTGTACTGGCGGTGCGCAGAGCTTCTTCGCCGAAGCCATCGATCTGGGGGTGGATGCTTTCATCACCGGCGAAGCATCCGAGCAAAATCATCATATGGCAATGGAGTGTGATGTGGCTTTCATCGCGGCGGGGCATCACGCCACGGAGCGTTTTGGCATCAAGGCTTTGGGCGAACGCATGGCTCAGCTTCATGGCATAAGTGTTGAATTTGTAGACATTTCCAACCCGGTTTAAGAGGCTAAGCGGGGCTTCGGCCAATTTATTTGCATAGAAGCTTCAAGTCCCTACTCGGAATCGGGTAAAATCAGGCAGTTTTGGGCTCGGTTTCCACGTTTGAGGATGACTGTAATGAGTGAACAACAAGTCGATGCGGGGCGCCGTCGCTTTCTGACGGTTGCAACCAGCGCTGTTGGTGGTGTGGCGGCGGCCGGAGTGGCTACGCCGTTTCTGATGAGTTTCTTCCCGTCCGAGAGGGCAAAGGCCGCCGGCGCTCCCGTCGAGGTGGATATCGGCAAGATCGAGCCGGGCCAGAAGATCAACGTCGAGTGGCGCGGCAAGCCGGTATGGGTGCTGAACCGCACGCCGGAGCAATTGAAAAACCTGCCGAAGCTGGACGAGAAGCTGGTTGATCCCAAATCCGAGATGGATCAGCAGCCTACTTATTGCCAGAACGAGCACCGCTCGATCAAACCCGAGTTGCTGGTTGCCGTCGGCATCTGCACGCATTTGGGCTGTTCGCCGACTCACCGTCCGGATATCGCGCCCGCCGATCTGGGCCCGGACTGGTTGGGCGGCTTCTACTGCCCCTGTCATGGTTCCAAGTTCGACTTGGCCGCGCGCGTTTACAAAGGCGTGCCGGCACCGAAGAACCTGGAAATTCCGCCGCACAAATATCTGTCCGACACCCGCCTGCTGATTGGCGAAGACAAATAAGCTGAGGGGGCTACATGACTAAAGGACAAAAGTTGCTCAACTGGGTGGACGAGCGTTTTCCGCTATCGTCGATGCTCAAGGAGCACGTTACCGAGTATTACGCGCCGAAGAACTTCAACTTCTGGTACTTCTTCGGTTCGCTGGCCATGCTGGTACTGGTGATTCAAATTGTCACCGGCATCTTCCTGACCATGAACTACAAGCCGGACGGCACCTTGAATGGGGCCGGCATCCCGGTTGCCTTTGCTTCGGTCGAATACATCATGCGCGATGTGGCCGGAGGCTGGATCATCCGTTACATGCACTCCACCGGCGCTTCGATGTTCTTCGTGGTGGTGTATCTGCATATGTTCCGCGGCCTGATCTACGGTTCCTACAAGCAGCCGCGCGAACTGGTGTGGGTGTTTGGCACCTTGATCTTCCTGTGCCTGATGGCCGAGGCCTTCATGGGCTATTTGCTGCCTTGGGGCCAGATGTCGTTCTGGGGCGCGCAGGTGATCGTCAACCTCTTCGGCTCCATTCCGGTGATCGGCCCTGACTTGTCGGTGTGGATCCGCGGCGATTACGTGGTGTCTGACGCTACACTGAACCGCTTCTTCGCGCTGCACGTGATCGCGGTGCCGCTGGTGCTACTGGCCCTGGTGGTCGCTCACCTGATCGCTTTGCATGAAGTGGGCTCCAATAATCCGGACGGCGTTGAGATCAAGAAACTGAAGGATGACAAGGGTATTCCGCTGGACGGCATCCCCTTCCACCCGTACTACACCGTTAAGGATGTGCTGGGCGTGGTGGTGTTCCTGATCGTGTTCTCGGCCATTGTGTTCTTCATGCCGGAAATGGGCGGTTACTTCCTGGAGCACCCCAACTTTGACCAGGCCGACCCGCTGAAGACTCCGCCGCATATCGCGCCGGTATGGTACTTCACTCCGTTCTACGCCATCTTGCGTGCCATCCCGTCCTTCCTGGGCACTCAGGTATGGGGCGTATTGGCGATGGGCGCGGCGGTGGTGCTGATCGCCTTCCTGCCGTGGCTGGATCGCTCGCCGGTTAAGTCCATTCGTTACCGCGGTCCCAAGTTCAAGTTCATGCTGGTCCTGTTCATCGTGTCCTTCATTGGTCTTGGCATTCTGGGCGCTTTGCCGTCCACCAATGCCCGTACCGTGATCGCGCAGGTGCTCTCGTTCGTCTACTTCGCCTTCTTCCTGGGCATGCCGTTCTACACCAAGAACGATGTGGGCAGCATTCCGGTGCCGACGCGGGTGACTGATACCAACGCCCAGCGTCAAATCCGGTTTGCGGTACTGGTGGTGGTGACCATCGTGGCCGCCGCCGTATTCGCCATGAACGTGTAAAAAGGGGAGAGGACTCATGAAAAGCAAAATCCGCCACCTGATCGCGGCCATGGCGCTGGCGTTGCCGTTCAGCGCTACGGCGCTGGCTGCAAGCGAAGGGGCCAAGCTGCCCAAGGCGCCTATCAATATCCAAGATACGGAAAGCTTGCAACGCGGGGCGCAGATCTTCACCAACTACTGCTTGTCTTGCCATTCGGCCAGCGCGATGCGTTACAACCGCCTGACCGATATCGGCTTGACTGAAGAGCAGATCAAGGCGAACTTGCTGCCGGAGGGCGCCAAGATCGGGGATCAGATGAACATCGCGATGAACAAGAAGGATGCTCAAGCCTGGTTTGGCGCCACGCCGCCGGACTTGTCGCTGATCGCGCGTTCTCGCGGCGCCGACTATCTGTACGGCTATCTGCGCGGCTTCTACCGTGATCCGAGCCGGCCTACCGGCTGGAATAACGCGGTGTTCGACAAGGTGGGCATGCCTCACATCTTCTGGGAATGGCAAGGCGAGCAGGTGCTGAAAACCGAGAAGAATGCGGAAGGCCATGAGGAGCACAAGCTGGAGCTGATCAAGGCCGGTACTTTGACCAAGCTTGAGAACGGCAAGGCCAACACCGTGGAATTCGACAAGCGGATGGCGGACTTGACCAACTTCCTGGTCTACATCGGCGAACCGGCACAAGTGAAGCGTCAGCAGATTGGCTATGTCGTATTGATGTTCCTCTCGCTGTTGCTGTTGCCGCTGGCGTATTTCTTGAAGAAAGAGTACTGGCGCGACGTGCATTAAGCTAACTTGTCGGCGTTGATCAAGGCGGAGAAATCCGCCTTTTTTTATTTTAAATCATGGCATTATGATGCGGTGCTGGAAATGAGGTGGGGGAAAGTGCTAGAATGCCCAGCTGAATCAACCCATTGTTAGTTAAGGATTTCCTCCTGCCATGATGACTCTTTACTCCGGAATTACCTGCCCGTTCAGCCAGCGTTGCCGTATCGTGCTTTTTGAAAAGGGAATGGATTTCGAAATCATTGATGTGGACATCCATAACAAGCCGGAAGATCTGGCGGTGATGAACCCCTACAATGAGGTGCCGGTATTGGTCGAGCGCGATTTGATCCTGCACGAATCCAATATCATCAACGAGTACATTGACGAGCGTTTCCCGCACCCGCAGCTGATGCCGGCGGACCCGGTGATGCGCGCGCGCGCCCGCTTGTTCCTCTACCGTTTTGAAAACGAGCTGTTCATCCACGTCAAGGCGCTGGAGGCTGGCGCCACCGGCAAGGAAGCGAACAAGGCCCGCGAGGCCATCCGTGACGGTTTGACTACGATCGCGCCGATTTTCGCCAAGCAGAAGTTCATGCTGGGCGACGATTTCTCCATGATCGACGTGGCGATTGCGCCGCTGATGTGGCGTTTGGAGCATTACAACATTGATCTGGGCAAAAACTCCGCGCCCATCCTGAAGTACGCCGAGCGGATTTTCCAGCGTCAGTCCTTTATCGATTCGCTGACGCCGTCCGAAAAGGCCATGCGCAAATAAGGATTGCCAATGAGCTCCAGCACCAAGCCCTACATGATCCGAGCGCTGCACGAGTGGTGTGGCGACAACGGTTTCACGCCCTATGTGGTGGTATGGGTCAACGAGCGCGCCGATGTGCCGCACGAGTACGTGAAAAACAACGAAATCGTGCTGAATATCGGTCTTTCGGCCACCAAGAACCTGCGTATCGACAATGATTGGTTGTCGTTTTCCGCTCGTTTTGGCGGCGTTTCCCGCGACATCTGGGTGCCGATTGGCAATGTGATGTCGATTTTTGCAAGGGAAACCGGCGAAGGCATGGGTTTCGAAGTTGAGCTGGGAGAGGCTGAAGCCGCCGCGCCGGCACTGAAACCGGTAACGGCCGACGACGAAGCCAAGCCGGTGGAAGCTTCCGAGCCGGAGGCTCCAGTCAAGCCGACGGGGCGTCCCAGCCTGCGAATCGTCAAATAGCGGTTTCCATTCCGTAAGCGAAAGCCGGTCCGTAAGGGCCGGCTTTTTCATTGGTGGCGGAATGCGTTCACGATTTGCTGCGCGTTGGCGATATGGCATTGAAAACCGCTTTGAAATGCTCATGTATCGTATGACCATCTCGCTTTCTTAGAACCTGTTCACGATCAGCTCCGCTGCGGCGATACGGCGTTAAAAACAAGCTCAAAATGCTCATGTACCCTTGTACATTCTGCTTTTTCGCTCGTTTTCGCCTTGTATCGCTCTTGCTCGCGAGATCGTGAACAGGCTCTTAGCCGTTTTCGTTTTGTCTCGTCCGGCTCCCGGGAGTTTAAACTACGCTCTTGCAAAAAAAAGGGCGCCAGCGGCGCCCCAAGTCCCTTACCACAACAAGAAAATTTGGATTTATTCGACGCGCTCGCCGTGCAGGATCACATCCAGTCCCTCGCGTTCTTCGTCTTCCGCGACGCGCAGTCCAATCGCTACATCGATTAGCTTCAGCAGGATGAAGGTGACGACGGCGCAATAGGCCGCTGTGACGCCCACGCCTAGCGCTTGAGCCGCGAGGCTGCCTTCCGCGCTGCCGATTTCTTTGACGGCGAAGACGCCGGTGAGCAAGGCGCCCAGGATGCCGCCGATGCCATGTACGCCGAAGGCGTCCAAAGAGTCGTCATAGCCCAGCATGTGCTTGAGTCCGGTGGCGCCCCAGAAGCACACCACGCCGGCTGCCAGGCCGATAATCAGAGCGCCTTTGACGTCGACGAAGCCGGCCGCGGGCGTGATGGCGACCAAGCCGGCGACAGCGCCCGACGCAATGCCTAGCACCGAAGGCTTTTTCTTGGTAAGCCATTCGGCAAACATCCAGGCCAGCGCGGCGGCGGCGGTGGCTAGCTGGGTAGTGACCATGGCCATGCCGGCGCGGCCGTCCGCAGCCGCGGCGGAACCGGCGTTGAAGCCGAACCAGCCCACCCACAGCATCGATGCCCCCACCAGGGTCAGCACCAGGTTATGGGGGGGCATCGCTTCCTTGCCGAAACCGACGCGCTTGCCCAGTACCAAGGCGGTTACCAAGCCGGCGATACCGGCGTTGATGTGCACAACGGTTCCGCCGGCGAAGTCCAGCACGCCCTTGTCCGCCATCCAGCCGCCCGGCGCCCAGACCCAGTGCGCCACCGGCACGTAGACCAGCAAGGACCACAAGGCCATAAAGACCAGCATGGCGGAAAACTTCATTCGCTCGGCGAAGGCCCCGGTGATCAGCGCGGGGGTGATGATGGCGAAAGTCATCTGAAAGGTCATGAACACCGATTCCGGTATGGTCCCGGCCAGCGGATGTACCGCCAATTTGCCGGCGTCTTTCAGGTAAACCATGCCGTCCAGCATCACGCGGCTCAAGTCGCCGAGATAAGGCGTGCCGACGGTGAAGGCCAGGCTGTAGCCGATGACGGCCCACAACACCGTGATCAGCGCGGTGATGGCGAAACTTTGCATCAGCGTCGCCAACACGTTTTTCTTGCGCACCATGCCGCCATAGAACAGCGCCAGGCCGGGAATCGTCATGAACAGCACCAAGGCGGTGGAGATCAGCATCCAGGCGGTGTCGCCGGCGCTGATGCTCTTGGCGTCGGCAATCGCCGGGCCTGCCGGCGCGGCGGCGAACGCCAGCGGGGCCATTAGGCCCAAGCCGGCGAGCTGAATGGTTGCGAGCAGTTTTTTCATTGTCGTTTCCCCTAAGTCTCTATTGCGGTTCAGACCGCGTCGGCGCCGGTTTCGCCGGTGCGGATGCGCACCACTTGTTCCAGGTCGTAGACGAAGATCTTGCCGTCGCCGATCTTGCCGGTGCGGGCGGATTTTTCGATGGCTTCCACGACCTGATCGAGCAAAGCGTCGTCTATGGCGATCTCCAGTTTGACCTTGGGCAGGAAGTCCACCACGTATTCGGCGCCGCGGTAGAGTTCGGTATGCCCTTTCTGGCGACCGAAGCCTTTGACTTCGGTGACGGTGACGCCTTGCACGCCGATGGCGGACAAGGCTTCGCGGACTTCGTCCAGCTTGAAGGGCTTGATGATGGCAGAAACGAGTTTCATGACTGCTCCTTGGGTCTGATGATCCGGTGTCTTGAGGTGAGCGCTGCTGTCGCGTCAATACGCATGAATCGTGCCAGGCCGGATTGGCGCAAAAGAAAACGCTAAGATCATGTTGCAATGCAAAAAAGGTCTGTACTGGCCTTTTTGGCACTTTCCCGGTGCATGCGGCGCTGAGGTGCCGCACTGATTTGGTGCCGCGAAGGGCGCGGAGTTGGGATGGGGGGGGCAATGGGTACGCGCTGGCGGGTGGCGGACTTGGCTTTTTGCTACACTCTGCTCTGTTATCACTTATTCATTCAAGGAGCCGCGTCATGTTGAGCCAAAAGCTGTTCGAGGAAATCGGCAACAAGATCAGCGAAACTATTGCCGCCAGTCCGGCCAAGGACATCGAGAAAAACGTCAAAGCGATGATGGCCTCCACATTCAGCAAAATGGATCTGGTGACGCGCGAGGAGTTCGACGTGCAGCAGGAAGTGTTGGTGCGGACCCGAGAGAAGCTGGCTCAGCTGGAGCAGAAGCTAGCGCGCTTAGAGGCGCAGGTGTTCCCGGATGAGGCGCGAGCCACGGTAGAGGCCCAATCAGAACTCGGTCACTCCTAAGCGACATGGCGCTGGCCGTGGTTGCAAGCCGGGCGCTGGCCGGAGTGGAGGCGCCTGAGGTTGCGGTGGAAGTGCATTTGGCCAACGGCTTGCCCGCTTTCACCATTGTCGGCTTGCCTGATCTGGAGGTGAGGGAAAGCCGGGAGCGGGTCCGCGCGGCAATCTTGACCTCTGGTTTTGAGTTCCCGGCCCGGCGCATCACCGTCAACCTTGCCCCGGCCGATCTTCCCAAAGACTCCGGCCGTTTTGACCTGCCCATCGCCATTGGCATTCTTGTTGCCAGCGGACAGGTGCGTTGTCCCAAGTTGGCGGAATATGAAATTGCCGGAGAGCTGGCCTTGACCGGGGCTTTGCGGCCGGTGCGCGGGGCCTTGGCGATGGCGTGCAAGACGAGGGAAGCGGGGCGCGCCTTCATCTTGCCGGTAGCCAGCGCCAGGGAGGCTGCCGTGCTTGAGGGCATGCCTTTATATGGCGTGAGCAGCCTGGTTGAGGCCTGCGCCTTTCTCAACGGTCTCTCCGAGCTGGAGCCGTATCGACAAGAGGGTGGCCCATCCCGCTCGCTGCCTGATTACCTTGATCTGTTGGATATCAAAGGCCAGTCCTTAGCGCGCCATGCGTTGGAAGTGGCTGCGGCCGGACGGCATAGCCTCTTGTTGATCGGGCCACCCGGCACCGGTAAATCCATGTTGGCCGCCCGCCTGCCCGGCATCTTGCCCGGCATGCCGGACGAAGAGGCGCTGGAAAGCGCGGCCGTGCGTTCTTTGGGGACCGATGGCTTCGCCCTGGACGATTGGGGCGTAAGGCCTTTCCGTGCCCCGCACCATACCGCGTCCGCGGTGGCGTTGGTGGGTGGAGGCAGTGACCCCCGGCCAGGGGAAATTAGCCTGGCGCATCATGGCGTTTTGTTTCTGGACGAATTGCCGGAGTTTGATCGCAAAGTGCTGGAGGTCTTGCGCGAGCCGCTGGAGGCCGGCGTGATCCACATCTCGCGCGCCGCGCGCCAAGCCAGTTTTCCCGCGCGATTTCAGCTGATTGCGGCAATGAATCCCTGCCCGTGTGGCTATCTTGGGCATTTCAGCGGAAAATGCCGGTGCACGCCCGAGCAAGTGGGGCGCTATCGAGGTAAAATCTCCGGTCCCTTGTTGGATCGCATCGATTTGCATGTTGAAGTGCAGTCCTTGCCTGCCGAGGCCTTGGTGGATGGGGCCGCCGGCGAGCCCAGCGCTTTGGTGCGTGAACGGGTGGAGTCGGCGTATCGTCGACAATTGGCTAGGCAAGGAAAGGCGAATGCGGGCTTGAGCGGGGCGGAGCTGGAGGCGCTTGGCGATTTTCACGCCGAAGGGCTGGCATTATTGCGGCAAGTTTTGGACAAGATCGGCTTGTCGGCGCGCAGTTATCATCGGATACTTCGGGTTTCCAGAACCATTGCCGATTTACAGGGTCAGGCTATGGTCATGCGGGAGCATGTGTTGCAGGCGATTCAATTACGACGCGCGGCAATGCCTAATGGCTAACAATAAATAAAGAATTGATCAATCCAGATAGTTTGTTGAACTATTTGATTAGTTAAAAGCGTAAGTGTTGCATGGCAAATCGAGATTTAAAAAATTCCTCCCGTAGTTCCCGTGGCCGTTCATCCAGCTCCAAAAGCGGAGGCGGCGGCATGGTGGCGGGCATCGTCATCGGTCTGATCGTCGGCGTTGCCGTCGCGGTTGGCCTCGCCATGTATCTGAATAAGTCCTCTACGCCGTTCAGCAACTTGGAAAAGTTGGATCGCAAAGCGGCCGGCGCTTCCGCGCCGCCGACGGAGCTGCTGGCCCCGGGCACGCGCATTGCGGACGCCGCTTCGGAAACCGTTACCGCGCCGGCCCCGGTGGCCAAGCCGGCTCAAGAGCCCCCGTCCGCTCCACCGCCGATGCCGACGGAAGTTCCCGCCAAGCCGGCCGCCGCGCCGGCGGCCAAGGACGTTGGCAAGGAAGAGCAGCGCTTTGACTTCTACAAAATCTTGCCTGGCCAGGTGGATGCGGTGCCTGGCAAGAACGGCAAGGCGACGGAACCTTCTGCGCAGCAGGCGGCCAAAAAGGTCTACTTGCAGCTGGGGTCCTTCCAGAATCAGGACGAGGCGGACAACCTCAAGGCCAAGCTGGCTTTGTTGGGCGTGGAGGCCAAAATCCAGTCGGTGACTGTGCCGGAAAAGGGGCTGGTGCATCGGGTCAGGGTGGGGCCGTACAACCGTCAGGACGAGGTGGATCGGGTGAAGGCTCAGTTGAAGCAGGATGGCATTGGCGCGACAGTCGTCAAGGCGGAATAAACTCTTCCTCTATTTAGGGAATCGATAATGAAAAAGTGGTTATTGCTTTCGTTGATGCTGTTCAGCGGGCTGGCAAACGCGGCGATTGAGCTGGGCAAGGATTACACCATGCTGGCGACGCCGCAGCCGGTGGCGGATCCGAAAAAGGTGGAGGTCATCGAGTTCTTCTCTTACCACTGCATTCACTGCCTGGAACTTGAGCCGGCGATGAGCGCTTGGGAAAAGAGCAAGCCCGCCGACGTGGCGTTCTCCAAGGAACAGATCGTGTGGCAAAAGTCGATGGAAGGCTTCGTGCGCATGTTCTCCGCTTTCAAAACCACCGGCACCTACGACAAACTGCACCGCCCGGCTTTCGAGGCTGTGGTGAAGTCGCGTGTCAACTTGTCTGACGAGGGCGTGTTCGCCAACTGGCTCAAGCAGCAGAAGGGCGTTGACGCTGCCAAGGTGATGCAGGCGTACAAATCCTTTGGTGTGAACGCACAAGTGGCCAAGGCGGCCAAGATGACTCGCGATTATGCGATTCAGGGTACCCCGACAGTGATTATCAACGGTAAATACGTAGTGACACCGGTGGCGCCGGAGCGCATGGTGCAGGTGATCAACGAGCTGGTGGTCAAGGCGCGAGCCGAGAAAAAATAAGAATCGAGCAAGATGCTTGGTGAAGAAGGCAGCCCCGGGGCTGCCTTTTGCGCATATTAAACCTTGATGGGGGATGGATGGACATGGATTTGATGCTGTTGGCTAAGGCTCTATTGCTGGGCATCGTCGAAGGGGTGACGGAGTTTTTTCCGATTTCCAGCACCGGGCACTTGATTGTGGTGGGGGACCTGATCGGTTTTCAAAACAATGCGGACGTGTTTGAGGTGGTGATTCAGCTGGGAGCAATCCTGGCAGTGGTTTGGGAGTACCGCCAGCGTTTTCTGGGCGTGGCGCAGGGCGCTTTGCAGCGGGATGCCCAGTCGTTGCGCTTCATCAGCAACTTGTTGGTGGCTTTTATGCCGGCGGCGGTCATCGGTTTCTTCGCGATCAAGGCGATCAAGCACTATTTGTTCAACCCGCTGACGGTGGCGCTGGCCTTGGTGGTGGGCGGCATCATCATTCTGCTGGTTGAGCGCAGGCAGCGCGTGCCGCGGGTGAGCAGCGTGGATGCGATGAGCTGGCAAGACGCCTTGAAAGTGGGGATCGCTCAGGTGTTTGCCATGGTGCCCGGCACATCGCGCTCCGGTTCCACCATTATCGGCGGCATGTTGTTTGGCCTGGATCGCAAGGTCGCCACGGAGTTTTCCTTTTTCCTGGCGGTGCCTACCATGTTCGCGGCCACGTTCTACGATGTGTACAAGCATTGGCACCAATTCACCGCCGCAGATGTGCCGGTGATAGGCGTTGGTTTCATCGCGGCGTTCATCAGCGCTTTCTTCGCGGTGCGTGGTTTGATCCGCTATGTGTCCAGCCACAACTTCAATGCGTTCGCCTGGTATCGCATCGTATTCGGCTTGGTGATATTGGCTACATGGCAGTTGGGCTGGGTGGATTGGAGTGTTTGAATTGGCTCAAGATAGAAATATCTTGACAGCCAGGAGTGGCTTGTATAATATGCAACCTCTCTGACGCGGGGTGGAGCAGTCTGGTAGCTCGTCGGGCTCATAACCCGAAGGTCGTAGGTTCAAATCCTGCCCCCGCAACCAAATTCAAAAACCCAGCTTTCTTTTGAAAGCTGGGTTTTTTGTTTTCCTTCCAGTGGTCTGTCCGATCAATGGCCGCTGAATTAAAAAAACCGCCGGGTAACGGCGGTTTTTTTATTGCTCGAGCAGGCGTGATTAAATGCGCTTGGCCAGTTCCGATGCCTTGCCGATATAGCTGGCCGGGGTTAATTCCAGCAGGCGGGCTTTTTCCGTTTCCGGTAGTTCCAGGTTTTTGATGAAGGCATGCAAGGTTTCACGGGTGATGCCGCCCTTGCCGCGCGTCAATTCCTTCAGCTGTTCGTACGGATTGGGCACGCCGTGGCGCCGCATTACGGTTTGCACCGGCTCCGCCAACAGTTCCCAGCTGTTGTCCAGATCGGCGGCAATCGCCTGCGGATTGATTTCCAGCTTGTTCAAGCCCTTCAGGCAGGCTTTGAGGCCAAGAAGGGTGTAGCCGAAGCCCACGCCCATATTGCGCAGAACCGTGGAGTCGGTCAGGTCGCGCTGCCAGCGCGATACCGGCAGTTTTTCCGCCAAGTGGCCCAGGATGGCGTTGGCCATGCCCAGATTGCCCTCGGCGTTTTCGAAGTCGATCGGGTTGACCTTGTGCGGCATGGTGGAGCTGCCGACTTCGTCCTTCTTCACCTTCTGCTTGAAATAGCCAAGCGAGATATAGCCCCAGATATCGCGGTTCAGGTCGACCAGGATAGTGTTGACCCGAGCCAGAACCTGATACAACTCGGCCATATAGTCGTGCGGTTCGATCTGGATAGTGTAAGGGTTGAAGGTCAGACCCAGGCCGGTGACGAAGCGGCCGCAGAAGCTTTCCCAGTCGATGTCGGGGTAAGCGACCAGATGGGCGTTGTAGTTGCCCACCGCGCCGTTGATCTTGCCGAGGATTTCCTGGTGTACCAGTTGTTCGCGTTGGCGTTTCAGGCGGTAGACCGTATTGGCCAGTTCCTTGCCCATGGTGGACGGTGTCGCCGGCTGGCCGTGGGTACGGCACATCATCGCGGTGTCGGCCAGCTCATGCGACAGTTTTTGCAGCTTGTGGATGACTTCGTCGATGGTGGGCAGCACCACGGTGTTGCGCGCGGTTTTCAGCATCAGCGCGTGCGACAGGTTGTTGATGTCTTCGGAGGTGCAGGCGAAGTGGATGAACTCGCTGGCCGCCATGACTTCCGGGTTGCCGGACAGACGTTCCTTCAGCCAGTACTCGATGGCTTTCACGTCGTGATTGGTCCGCGCCTCGATGGCTTTGACCTCTTCGCCGTGCTGTACGTTGAAGTTGGCGATCACGTCGTCGATTTCACGGATGGTGGCTTCCGAGAAGGAAGGCACTTCCTCGATGCCTGGCTCGGCGGCCAGCATCTTCAGCCATTCCAGCTCCACTTTAATGCGGAACTTCATCAGGCCGTACTCGGAAAACAGATTGCGCAAGGCCTCGACTTGGCCGGCGTAGCGGCCATCCAGGGGGCTTAGGGCGGTCAGCGTGGTCAGGTTCATGCTGGGTAGTTCCAAACGTGGGTTGCCGGTGTTCTGGCGGGTTGCGGTACAAAATCCCTTAATGCTCAACGCAGGCGTCGCGCGAGCGCCGCGGCCAACTCCTCCGCGGCTTGCGGCCGGAAGCGGAAAAACAGCTCCGGTTCGATCATTTCCAACTCCATGACCGCCAGGCGGCCATGGTTGTCGCGAATCACGTCGACGCGCGCGTAAAGCACGTCGAAAGGCACTGCTTGCACGGCGGCTTCTGCAAAGGCGATTTCTTGCGCGTCGGCCTGATGCGGGTGCACCTGGCCGCCGTGGTCGTCCTGCACGCGGAAGTCGCCGGACTTCGGCGTTTTGCGGATGGCGTGGCTGAAATGACCATCGATGACGATCAGGGACAGCTCCCCCTGGGTCAATACGCTGTGTTGCATGGGTTGCAGCAACATGGCTTCTTGTTGGATCAGCTCGGCATACACACATTCCAGCGTTTCAGCGTTCGCCGGGGCGACGCGATAGGTGTGCCGGGCTGCGCCGGAGACGACCGGCTTCAAGATGGCGTCGTTCCAGCCTCGTTCCGCCAGTAGTTGGCGCAGTGTTTGCGGCGCGCCTTTCTCAATGTAGTGCGTGTCCACCGTATGAACAGCGTTTTGTTGCAGTTCGGCCAGGTAGTGTTTGTCCAGATTCCAGCGAATGAGCCCAATCTCGTTGAATAGTCGCGTTTGGCCGGCCGCGCGCGCCAGCCAGTCGGAAAACACGGGCAGGCGCTCGAAGTAATCCCAAGTGGTGCGGAACAGCGCGCAGCGCGCGCCGGCCCAGTCCATGTCCGGGTCGTCCCAGGCCAGACGACGAGCAAGCAAACCCTGGCGCTGTAGCGCTGCCAGGACCAAGCCGTCCTCATGATGAACCTGGCGGCGATACCAGTCGCGGTCGTCCGGCGGCAGCAGGCGCGAATCGGTCAGAACGGCAACATCGAGCGACATCGAAATCCTTTTACATCAAGAAAAACGGGTGCCAGGCACCCGTTTCAGCTTACATGCCGGGCATCATGCCCTTCATGCCGCGAAGCATTTTCATCATGCCTCCCTTGGAGGAGAACTGCTTCATCATTTTCTGCGTCTGCTCGAACTGGTTCAGCAGCTTGTTGACTTCCTGCACCGTCACGCCGGCGCCGGCGGCGATGCGTCGCTTGCGGCTGGCTTTGAGCAGCTCTGGTTTGTGGCGTTCTTGCGGCGTCATCGAGTTGATGATGCCTTCAATGCGGCGCATGGCTTTTTCCGCCTCCGCGCCCTGCACGCCTTTGGCCATCTGGCCCAGTTGCCCCGGCATTTTCTCCAGCAGATTGCTCATGCCGCCCATTTTCTTCATCTGCTGCATCTGGGCCTTGAAGTCCTCAAGGTCGAAACCCTTGCCGGATTTCAACTTCTTGGCCATGGCGGCGGCTTCGTCCTGATCGATGCCTTTTTGCACTTCCTCGATCAGCGACAGCACATCGCCCATGCCCAGAATGCGGCTGGCGATCCGGTCCGGGTGGAAGGGTTCCAGGCCGGACACCTTTTCGCCGACGCCGATGAATTTGATCGGCTTGCCGGTGATGTGGCGGACCGACAGCGCCGCGCCGCCGCGCGAGTCGCCGTCCATCTTGGTGAGGATGACGCCGGTCAGCGGCAGCGCTTCATTGAAAGCCTGAGCGGTGTTGACCGCGTCTTGGCCCTGCATCGCATCGACGACGAACAGGGTTTCCACCGGATTCAGCGCCGTGTGCAGCGCCTTGATCTCGGCCATCATCGCCTCGTCGATGGCCAAGCGGCCGGCGGTGTCGACCATCAGGACATCGAAGAAATGGCGCTTGGCGTGATCCACCGCGGCGCGGGCGATGTCGACGGGATTCTGGTCGCCGGAAGAGGGGAACCATTCGACTTCGACCTGCTGGGCCAGCAGTTTCAACTGTTCGATCGCGGCGGGACGGTAGACGTCGGCGGAGACGACCAGCACTTTTTTCTTCTGGGTCTCTTTGAGCAGCTTGGCGAGTTTGCCCACCGTGGTGGTTTTACCGGCGCCCTGCAGGCCGGCCATCAGTACGATGGCGGGGGGCACGGCCGCCAGATTGAGGGCGTCGTTCTTCTCGCCCATCAGTTTGGTCAATTCTTCATTGACCACGCCCACCAGGGCCTGGCCCGGAGTCAGGCTGCCGGCCACGTCCTGGCCCAGGGCGCGTTCCTTGACCTGGGCGATAAAGGTTTTGACCACGGGCAGGGCGACGTCGGCCTCCAGCAGGGCCATGCGCACTTCGCGCATCGCGTCCTGGATATTGGCCTCGGTCAAGCGCGCATTGCCGCGCAGATTTTTCATCACGCCGGACAGGCGGCTGGTCAGGTTGTCTAGCATGGTGCGTCCTTACTTCTGCCAACGGCTTGCCGGTTGGTGTAGACTCTCAAACTACTGATTTTACCACGAGCGGCCGGGCTGCACCCGGTTTTGATAAAACACCCGCCATGACCAGCTTCCTGCTCATACTTTCTATTGCGCTGATCCTCTCTTACGGGGTCTTCACCTGGCATTACTTCGCCAACTGGCGCGGCTTGGCTTGCTGGCCGCGCAAGCCGCGGCTGGAACACAGCCTATTGGGCGTGCTGCTGCTGCTGCAGGCGATTGCCGTGCTGTTGCCGCTGACTCAGGGACCTTTGCTGTCTCTTGGCGTGGGCCGCGCGCTGTCGGTCATGGTGTGGATCATGCTGCTGATTTACTGGACCTGCAGTTTTTTCTATCGCGTGGAAGGTTTGCAGCTGTTCATGATGCCGCTGGCGATGGCAGCGCTGGGCTTCGCCTTGCTGTTTCCCGGCCAACACGTGGTTCAGGATCTGAGCAATCCGGCTTTTGTGCTGCATATTCTGGTGTCCTTGTTCGCCTATAGCCTGTTCGCCATCGGCGCCCTGATCGCCATTTTGATGCTGTTTTTGGAAAAGGCCCTGCACGATAAACGGGCGTCTCCGCTGCTTAGGCAATTGCCGCCTTTGCTTTCCCTTGAAAAAATGATGTTCCAAGTGATTGGCGTGGGCTTTTTGTTGTTGACGGTTTCTTTGTTGACCGGGGTGGTGTTTTCCGAGGAAGTGCTGGGGCACGCCGCGGCGCTGACGCACAAGACCGTTTTCGCCGTGTTGTCCTGGCTGCTGTTTGGCGGCTTGTTGATCGGCCGTAAGTTGCAAGGCTGGCGTGGTCGGGTGGCGATTCGTTGGACTTTGGCCGGTTTCCTGTCCTTGGCGCTGGCTTACATTGGCAGCAAGGTCGTCATAGAATTGATCCTGCAACGCGGTTGAGGTTGCTCAGTCCTGTCTCACAAGGAGATCAATGATGAAAAAATTGTTAGCCCTGTTTGCCGCCCTGATGCTGATTTGCGGCACCGCTTTTGCCGCCGTCAATATCAACACCGCTAACCAGCAGGAGTTGGAGGCGTTGAACGGCATCGGCCCGGTCAAGGCCAAGGCCATTGTGGAATACCGCGCCAAACACGGAGCGTTCAAGAGTGTCGACGACCTGAAGAATGTCAGTGGGATCGGCGACAAGACCTTGGAAAAACTGCGCAGCGAGATCGCGGTCAGCGGAGCGTCCAGCGCTGCTCCGAAAGCGGCGGCCAAGCCCGGTACCGCCGCCAAACCGGCTGCAGCGGCTGCCAAGCCGGTGACCGGCGCCAAGAAAGAAGCTTCTAAGCCGGCGGCCAAGAAAAAGTCCTGATGCTTGTCTGGCAACGGTTTGCAGGAAACAACGCCCGCTGATGCGGGCGTTTTTCATTGCTTGCCGAAGAGTGCCAACGCCAGCTGCCGCTGCTCGGCGTGGTCGACGATGGGAAGCGGATAGTCTCGGCCCAGTTTGAAGCCTTCCGGCAGCGCCTTGGCTTGCCAGGGGGCGTGAATCGCCTGATCGTTTAGCGCCGCCAGCTCCGGTACGTATCGGCGGATGAAGCGCCCATCCGGGTCGAATTTCTGCGATTGAGTGACCGGGTTGAAGATGCGGAAATAGGGCTGTGCGTCACAGCCGGTGGAAGCGGCCCATTGCCAGCCGCCGTTGTTCGACGCCAGATCGAAATCCAGCAGTTTCTCCGCGAAATAGCGTTCTCCCAGGCGCCAGTCAATCAGCAGATCCTTGACCAGAAAGCTGGCGGCGATCATGCGCAGCCGGTTGTGCATATAGCCGGTTTGGTTCAGTTGTCGCATGGCCGCATCAATCAGCGGATAACCGCTTAGTCCTTTCTGCCAGCTTTCCAACCAGTCCAAGCGATTGGGAAAGGGCAGGTCGCGGTATTGCGGCTTGAAGCTGTGAGTGGCCGCATCCGGGAAGTGCCACAGCAGTTGCTGATAAAACTCCCGCCAGATCAACTCCTTCAGCCAGCACATTGCGCCTTCGCCGCCGTCGAAGTTGGCGAATTGCACCAATTGGCGAATCGAGATGGTGCCGAAACGCAAGTGGGTGGAGAGGTAGGACACGCCCTTTACGCCTGGATAGTCTCTCTGTTGATGGTAGCGTTGGATGCGTTGCTGGCAAAAATCGGCAAACAGTTCTTTTGCACCGGATGCGCCCGCTGCCAGCAAGCAAGGCTCGGTCTGGGCAAATCCTAGTTCTTCAAGGCTGGGCATGGCCGGCGTACCCGCTGGGGAGCGTAGTCGGCCGGTCAGCGACGGCACCGTCAGCGCTTGGCTGTGCTGTGGGCTCAGCTTCTTGAGCCAGGCATTGCAATACGGGGTAAACACGGTGAATGGCTTTCCGCTGGCCGTGAGCAACTCGTCCCGGGCGAAAATGACCTGGTCCTTGTAGGCGTGAAAGGTCTTGCCCATCGTCGCCAAGGTTTGGGCAACCATGGTGTCTCGCCGGCGCGCATAAGGCTCGTAATCCTCGTTCGCGTAAACGGCATCGGCACCTAGCTGCGCTGCCAGCCTGGGGATAATGTCCTCGGCGGGTCCCGTTTCGCACCACAGATCGCCGCCCGCCGCGCGCAGGGTATCCTGAATCTCCCGCAAGGACTGCCAGATGAAGCCGAGGCGTCGATCGGTGGGGGGGAGTGTGTTGAGAATATTGCTATCGAAAACAAAGACGCATTGAACCGGCTGCCCCGAGGCAAGCGCTTGCCGCAACGCGTGGTTGTCTTCCAGGCGCAAATCGCGTCTGAGCCAGTAAAGCACGGCGTTGCTGGCAGGGGGATTTTTTTCGGTTTGATTGTCTGACAATGTGTGGTCCATTTGTATGCCTGATAGTTTGTTGCTTTTTTGCACCAAGTTACCGCTTGTGTTGCATAATTGCATCTGAATGGTTGCGGTGTTTAGGGGGTAGGTTCATGTAAAACAATGCCTTGTGATGATGGTGTTGTTTTTTTGAGTGATTTTTTGTCGAAAGTACATGCTGTTTTTGTTTTTTCGCAACGTCGGTCTTATATTGAGGCTAGCGATCACCGAAGCATATCGGTGGCACATAAATGTCCGGGTTCTCTGGCTTTAGAACAGCGAAATCAACAGGACAACATCAACTGACTTGAAAGGAACTGCAATGAACAAGACGCATATCGCTCTTGCAATCGCCGCCCTGATGCCGGCCGCCGCCGCGATGGCCGACGTCACCATCTACGGTGAAATCCGTGGTGGTTACGAGTACAACAAGACCTACAGCTCCACAATCAGCTTGGATGGCAACAACAAGCTGCAAGGCGGCTCTGAGATCAACGACTGGACTTCCCGCATTGGTTTCAAGGGCAACGAGGACTTGGGCAACGGTTTGAAAGCCATCTGGCAGGTCGAGAACCGCGTGCATATCGATGGAGCCTCCAATAGCGGCGATACTTTCGCGACGCGCGACAGTTTCATCGGCTTGGCCGGCGACAGCTGGGGTAAGGTTCGCTTGGGCCGCCTCTCCAACTACGCCAACGATATGATGGAGCAAGTTGACCCTGGCTACTACAGCAACCAGAGCGTTGGCGGTTTGGGTTACTTCACCCGCTTGGATGATCGTGTTAATAACGCAGTGCGTTATGATAGCCCGAACTGGAATGGCTTCAGCTTTGCCTTGCTGTATGGCACCGATGAAAGTCGCAAGGTTGTTAACGGCTCCACTACCAATAACCAGACTTGGAACCTGGGTCTGAGTTATGAAAACTCCGGTTTCTTTGGTAAGTACAACTACCAGAACTGGAACGACGCTGACAAAGTTGGCGGCAACAAAGACTGGCATCGTCTTGAAGCGGGTTATATGGCCAACAACCTCTACGTAGCTTTGGGCTATCAGCAAATTCAGGGTTATGGCTTCGGCAGTTTCTACAATGGTAAAGTCGGCACGGCAGTAAGTGATATCGTTGCTGCGAATTTGGTCGCGAATAATCCTGGCCTGACTTTGGCTCAGGCTAACGCGGCAATCAACTCGCTGAAGTTGAAAACCAAAGAAGCGGCTCTGACCCTCGGTTACACCTTTGGAGCCTTTACCCCGTACTTCTCTTATGTCAAAGGTTACGATGCCAGCTTGAACGGCAATACCATCGACAAGTCCGGCTACGATCAGTTTGTTTTGGCTCTGGACTATGCTTTGTCCAAGCGTACCGAGGTTTACACCTCCTACGGTCACGTGAAGTGGAAAGACGGTACTCTGGACAAGGAAAACTCCTTTGGCCTGGGCCTGATACACCGCTTCTAAGCATATTTGAACTTGAGCTTGAAAGGACTGCTTCGGCAGTCCTTTTTGTTTTGGCGTGGATGCTTGGCGTAATCCGGCCACGCCGGGATTTAAGTCAAAGTAGCCCCCGCATTTTGCATATAATGTTGTAACGGTAGTGCGGTGGTCTTCAAGGTGGCGAGCTCTGACTCAGGAGCGCCGCGCGGTGTTGTCTAATCTGTTCACTGGTGAGTTGCAAGCGTATGGAAGCTTCGGCTGGCATTTCCGGCTTGGGTCGGGCCTTGGTGCAAAACAATATGCTGTTGCAGCAGGATGCGGACGCAATCCTGCGCCAGTCTCAGGCATCGCACATCAGCTTTGTCGAGCAGCTGATTCAGAGCAAGAAGATGACGGCGCAGGATGTGGCGATGTTCGCGTCCAAGACCTTTGGTTACCCTTTGCTGGATATGTCGGCCATTGATCTTGATCAGTTGCCCAAGGGTGTGGTTGATGACGAGCTGATCGCCAGCCGGCGCTTGCTGCCCCTGCTCAAGCGTGGCAACAAGCTGTATGTAGGCACTTCCGACCCCACCCAGACCTCCGCCTATCACGCCATCACCTTCAAGACTGGGATGACGGTGGAAATCGTGGTGGTGGAGGACGATAAGCTGGGCAAGATGCTCGGCAAGTACAGCGAGGATGCCACCGCCGCGATCAAGGCCCTGGAGAACGAGGATTTTGGCGATCTTGAATTCGCCGATCCGGATGCGCCGACCGATGCCGGCCCACAGCCGGATGTCGATGATGCGCCTGTGGTCAAGTTCATCCATAAGGTGTTGTTGGATGCGATCAATGGCGGCGCGTCCGATATTCATTTCGAGCCCTATGAGAAGTTCTATCGCATCCGCTACCGGGTAGACGGGGTGTTGAAGGAGATTTCGCAGCCGCCCCTGGTATTGAAGGAAAAGATCGCCTCCCGGATCAAGGTGATTTCCAAGCTGGATATTTCGGAGAAGCGAGTGCCGCAGGATGGCCGGATGAAGCTGGTCATCTCCAAGGCGCGGGCAATCGACTTCCGGGTCAGCACCTTGCCCACCTTGTACGGCGAGAAGATCGTCATGCGTATTCTGGACTCGTCGGCGGCGAATCTGGATATTGAGCAGTTGGGTTTTGAGCCGGAGCAGAAGCGCCTACTGCTGGACGCGATTGCGCGGCCCTACGGCATGGTGCTGGTCACCGGACCTACCGGTAGCGGTAAAACGGTGTCCTTGTACACCTGCCTTAATCTGTTGAACAAGCCGGATATCAATATCGCCACCGCCGAAGACCCAGTGGAAATCAACTTGCCGGGCATCAATCAGGTCAACGTCAACGAGCGTGCCGGGCTGACCTTCGCTTCGGCCTTGAAGGCCTTCCTGCGTCAGGATCCCGACGTGATCATGGTGGGTGAGATCCGGGATTTCGAAACGGCGGACATCGCGATCAAGGCAGCTCAGACCGGCCATATGGTGTTTTCCACTCTACACACCAATAACGCGCCGGCGACTTTGACCCGGATGCTGAATATGGGGGTGGCGCCGTTCAACATCGCCAGCTCGGTGTTGCTGATCATGGCGCAGCGTTTGGCGCGCCGTTTGTGCGCGCATTGCAAGAAACCGGCGGAGATTCCGGAGGAGGCATTGCTGCGGGCGGGATTCAAGCAAGAGGAGTTGGATGGAAGCTGGAAGCCCTATGCGCCGGTGGGGTGCGAGGAGTGTCGCAACACCGGCTACCGTGGCCGTACCGGTATTTACGAAGTGATGCCGATTACCGATGCGATGACGCGTTTGATCATGCAAAACGGTACCGCCATCGATATCGCCGACCTGGCGCGCAAGGAGGGCATGGTGGACTTGCGCCATGCCGGTTTGCTGAAGGTGAAGGCGGGGTTGACGTCGTTGACGGAGATTGAAGCGGTGACTAACGAGTAAGAACCTGTTCACGACCTGCGCGCGTCGGCGATGCGGTGTTGAAAATCGCTTCGAAATGCTCATGTAGCACTTGTACACTCCGCTTTCTCAGCCCTTTTCGCCTTGTGTCGCTCTTGCTTGCGAGACTTTGAACAGGGTCTAAGAGCGGTTTTGCGCCTCCGGCGGCCGCCGGAACGCTGACTTAACGGCTTGGAATAAGAAAGAGGCCATGGAATGGCAGTCACGGTAGCAAAAAAAGCGACGCCGGGCTTTGTCTGGGAATGGGAAGGCAAGGACAAGGCGGGTAAGGCGATACGCGGGGAGCTGCGAGCGGAGTCCGAGGCGGTGGCCAAGACTCAACTGCGGCGTCAGGGCATCAATGTCGTCAAGATCAAGCGTCGGCGCGGAGGCTTCGGCAAACGCATCACCGAGCGGGACATCACCTTGTTCACCCGGCAACTGGCGACCATGATGCGCGCCGGGGTGCCCTTGTTGCAGGCTTTCGATATCGCGGCCAAGGGTCACAGCAATCCAGCCGTGACCAAGATGCTGCTGGAGGTGCGCGCCGACGTTGAAACCGGCTTGTCGCTGGCGGAGTCCTTCCGCAAACGTCCCTTGTACTTTGACAAGCTGTTCTGCAATATCATCGCCGCGGGCGAAACCGGCGGCGTGCTGGACTCCTTGCTGGACAAATTGGCCACTTACAAGGAAAAAGTGATGGCGATCAAGGGCAAGATCAAGTCGGCCCTGATCTACCCGTCTGCCATTGTCGGCACTGCCTTCATCATTACCGCCGTAATCATGATTTACGTGATTCCGGCATTCAAGGATTTGTTCTCTAGTTTCGGCGCCAATTTGCCGGCGCCGACGCTGTTCGTGATCTGGTTGTCGGATGGCTTTGTCCATTA
Organism: Chromobacterium sp. W521; assembly: GCF_052805975.1. Taxonomy (NCBI): domain Bacteria; kingdom Pseudomonadati; phylum Pseudomonadota; class Betaproteobacteria; order Neisseriales; family Chromobacteriaceae; genus Chromobacterium; species Chromobacterium sp. W521. The sequence continues at coordinate 365,690 of NZ_JBRBAF010000005.1, read as the reverse complement.
CTGGTGGCTGATCTTCGGGGTGATTTTCGGTAGCCTGTTCGGCTTTCTCTACGCCTTCAAGCGAACGCCCAAGTTGCAAGAGCAGATGGATCGCATCCTGCTGCGCCTGCCGGTGATCGGCGATATCATCCGCAAGGCCACTATCGCGCGTTGGGCGCGCACCTTGTCCACCTTGTTCGCAGCCGGGGTGCCCTTGGTGGAAGCGCTGGATTCGGTGGGCGGCGCCTCCGGCAACCAGGTGTACGCGGATGCCACCAAGCGGATTCAGAATGATGTCAGCACCGGTTCCAGCCTCAACTATTCGATGCAGCGGACCGACTTGTTCCCTAATATGGTGCTGCAGATGACCTCGATTGGGGAGGAGTCCGGTTCGCTGGACCAGATGTTGGACAAGGTGGCGGATTTTTACGAAGAAGAAGTCGACAATGCGGTTGCCGCGCTGTCCAGTTTGCTGGAGCCGGCCATCATGGTGATTCTGGGGGTCTTGATCGGCGGTTTGATCATTGCGATGTATATGCCGATTTTCAAAATGGGTCAGGTGGTTGGATGATTGAGGAGTGGCGCTGGATCGCCGGCTCGTACCCGCTGGCTTTCGCCGGCGCGGCGCTGGCGCTGGGTTTGTTGGTTGGCAGTTTTTTGAATGTGATCATTCATCGCTTGCCCAAGATGCTGGAGGCCGAGTGGCGGCGCAATTGCGTTGATTGTCTGCAGTTGGAAGAGGGCGAGACGTCCGAGCCCTACAACTTAATGCGGCCTGCCTCGCACTGCCCGCAATGCCGGGCCGCGGTGCGTCCGTGGCAGAATATCCCGGTGTTGAGCTTTGTGTTGCTGCGCGGACGCTGCGGCAGTTGCCGAGCCAAGATCCCTTGGCGCTATCCGGTCGTGGAGCTGTCGACCGGGCTGTTGTTCGCTTTCCTGGCCTGGCGTTTCGGCTGGTCGGAACAGCTGCCGGCCTATATGGGTTTGACCGCGGTGCTGCTGGCCCTGACTTTTATCGACGCGGATACGCAGCTGCTGCCGGACAACCTGACTTTGCCCTTGCTGTGGGGGGGCTTGTTATTCAATTTGCTGACCGGCACCGTGCCGCTGGTGGACGCGGTGATCGGCGCGATGGCGGGTTATCTGTGCCTGTGGTTGCTGTTTCACGGCTTCAAGCTGGCCACCGGCAAGGAGGGCATGGGCTATGGCGACTTCAAGCTGCTGGCCGCTTTGGGCGCGTGGTTGGGGTGGACTTTGCTGCCCTTGGTGATTTTGCTGTCTTCGCTGGTGGGGGCAGTGGTGGGCGTGATCTTGATTTTGCTGTCCAAGCACGGACGCGGTCAGCCGCTGCCGTTTGGCCCTTATCTTGCGGCCGCCGGCTGGATCGCTTTGATCTGGGGGCAGGACATTGTGAATTGGTATTTGCATGCCTATTAAAGTCGTGGGTTTGACCGGCGGCATTGGTTCCGGCAAAAGCGCGGCGGCTGATCGTTTCGCTGAATTGGGCGTGCCGGTGATTGATACCGACGCCATCGCGCATGAGTTGACCGGCCCGTGCGGCGCGGCGATGCCGGCCTTGGAGGCGGAGTTCGGCGCGGAGGCGGTGCGAGCGGATGGTGGTTTGGATCGGGGCTGGATGCGCGAGCGGGTGTTCGCCGACTCAAGCAGCCGGCAGCGGCTTGAGAGCGTGTTGCATCCGCTGATCCGACGGCAGAGCGAAGCCGGGGTGGCCGCTGCGCGCGGGCCGTATTGCGTGCTGGTGGTGCCCTTATTGTTCGAAACCGGGCATTATCTGCCGATGCTGTCGCGTACCTTGCTGGTGGACTGCGACGAGTCGGTGCAACTAGAGCGGGTGATGCGGCGCAACGGCATGGACGAAAAAGCCGTGCGCGCGATCATGGCGGCGCAATGTTCGCGAGCGCAGCGACGTGAACGCGCCGACGATATAATTTGTAATAATGACAGCTTGGCTGCATTGAGGCTTCAAGTCGACGCCAAACACGATTATTATCTTGCCAGCCTAGCCGATAGATCATAACCGGGCTCTCGCGAGCCAAGCAGAAGGGCCGATGCGCCGTGATCAGTTTTGAGTTTCCCGTCACCGAGCGAACCCGCATCCTGCTCCGCCTGGAGCATCTCTACGCACGTCTTGGGTATTTCATCGGCAAGGACCATCCGTATGATCATCATGCGGCCCTGCTGGTGTTGTTCGAGCTGATGGAAACCGCCTCGCGCGCGGATTTGAAGGCAGATCTGCTGCAGGAGCTGGAGCGGCAGAAGCAGATGCTGGAAGCGCTGCGCGAGAATCCGCAGGTGGCGGAGGAGACCCTGGAGGGCGTGCTGGAGGACATTGAGCACGCGTCCAGCCGTTTGCTGGCGCTGACCGGCAAGTTCGGTCAACACTTGCGTGAAAACGAGTGGCTGATGGCGATTAAGCAGCGCGCTGGCATTCCCGGCGGCACCTGCCAGTTTGATTTGCCGTCCTATCACCAGTGGCAGCAGAAGTCGGCTGAAGTGCGGCGCCAGGATATCAAGCGCTGGGCGTCGCCATTGATGCCCACCGCCGAGGCGGCTGGCATTCTGTTGACCCTGTTGCGCGATAGCGGCAAGACCCATCATTACGTGGCGCGCCGAGGCGTGTTCCAGCAGATGTCCGGCGGCAAGGTGGTGCAGCTGATCCGCGTGGCCTACGACGGCGGCCTGGAACTGCTGCCCGAGCTGTCCGCCAATAAATATGCGCTCAATATCCGCTTTGTCAGCGCGGTGACCGGGGAGTCCCGGCCGCGGCAGACCGAGCAGGATGTCGAGTTTCACCTGACCAATTGCAAGTTCTGACCGGCGTGCGCTGGTCTTTGCCCCGTTTTGAGAAGCCATGTCTGATTCTGTTCGCGTTGTCGCCTGTCCCACTTGTCGCGCTCCGGTGCGCTGGGAGCCGCAAAGCCAGTTCCGTCCGTTTTGCAGCAAGCGCTGCCGTTTGATTGATTTGGGCGAGTGGGCGTCGGAAAGCTACCGGGTGCCTGCGCAGGAAGAGTCGCCGAGCGAGGCGAGCCGCGGCGAGTGAGCGCCCGGCCTCAATGAAAAACAGGTCCCATCAGGGACCTGTTTCGTTTGGGGTGGGAGCGGCTCAGGCTCGGGCGGCCAGCGCCGCGCCTTGCGAAAAATAACCCTTCATGCCGGTGAAGATGGCATTGGCCATTTGCTGCTGGAAGTCGCTACTGAGCAGGCGCTGTTCTTCTTCCGGGTTGGAGATGAAGGCGGTCTCCACCAGGATGGACGGGATGTCCGGCGCTTTCAGCACCGCGAAGCCGGCTTGCTCCACCGCGCTCTTGTGCAGCTTGTTGAGGCCGCCCAGATGCCCCAGCACAGTCTTGCCCAGTTTCAGGCTGTCGTTGATGGTGGCGGTCTGGGTCAGGTCCAGCAGGGTGTGCGCCAGGTATTTGTCCTTGCTGCCAATCTTGACGCCGCCGATCAGGTCGGCGTCGTTCTGGCTTTGCGCCAGTGCCTTGGCGAAGGCGCTGGTAGCGCCTTTTTCCGACAGCGCGAACACCGAGGATCCGCGCGCGGCACGGTTGGGCGCGGCATCTGCGTGGATGGACACAAAGAGGTCGGCGTTCAGCTTGCGGGCCTTGGCCACGCGCACGCCCAGCGGGATGAACACGTCTTCCTCGCGGGTCATATAGGCCTTCATATTGCTTTCCGCGTCGACCAGCCGTTTCAACTGTTTGCCGATGCGCAGCACCACGTCTTTCTCGCGAGTGCCGTTCAGGCCGACGGCGCCGGGGTCTTCGCCGCCGTGGCCCGGGTCCAGCATCACGATGATGGGGCGGTTGCTGTCTTTTTTCTTGGGCTTGATCTGCGGCGCAGGCTGTTCCAGCTTGCCCTTGTTGTAGTCCTGCAGCAGGGCGAGCAGGGGATCGTCTTGCTGGCCGCCGGCCGGGTAAAGATCCACCACCAGCCGGTGTTTGTATTCGGCCACCGGCGCCAGGGTGAAGGCTTGCGGCTTGACGTCGGCTTTCAACTCCAGCACCAGGCGCACGGTTTCCGGGTCGAACTGGCCGGCGCGGGCGGTCTTGATATAGGGATCGGCGGCGGAAATCTGGCCGCCGATGTCTTTCAGCACGCTGTTGAGCTGCACGCCTTGCAGGTCAATCACCAAGCGGTTGGGGTTGGGGATGGTGAACTGCTTGTACTGAATGGCCTCGCTGGCTTCCAGTGTGATGCGGGTATAGGTCGACGCAGGCCATATGCGCAAGGCGACAACCTGGCTGCCGGAGGCGAAGCCGACGCGGCTCACCGACAGCATGAAGGTGGCGGCCGCGGCGCCGATCAAGCGGCGGCGGATGGGGTCGAAAGTCGAATCAGGCATGACTGTCCGGTTTCTGAGTGGGCAAGTAAACGATAATTGCGACCATTTCCGGCCACGGCTAGTTCCAACACGATGTCGGCGCGCGGCAGCAGGTCCGCGGCCTTGTCCGGCCATTCGACCAGACACAGGCTGTCCGGACCGAAGTATTCGCGGAAGCCGGCATCCTCCCATTCCTCGGGATCGGCGAAACGGTACAGGTCGAAATGGTGCACGCTATAGTGAGGAAAAGAATAGCTCTCCACCAGAGTATAGGTGGGGCTTTTGACCTTGCCGGCATGGCCGAGCGCGGTCAGCAGGCCGCGCGTGAACGTGGTCTTGCCTGCGCCCAGGTCGCCTAATAGATAGACGACGAGGCCGGCTTGCGCCGCTTCGGCGAAGGCTTTGCCCAGCGCCAGAGTGGCGGTTTCATCTTCCAGGTAGCCGCAGCGAACGCTGGTATCATCCATGGCCATGACCGAAAACTCTTTACAAAAAACGGATTATCCCGAATTGGCGCGCCAAATCAAAGCCTGGGCGCGCGAATTGGGTTTCGCCGACGCCAGAATCGGTCGCGCCGGCCTGCCGCCGGAGGCGGAACAGAAGTTGAACGCCTGGCTGGCCGCCGGTTATCACGGCGAGATGGACTATATGGCCCGCCACGGCTCCTTGCGGGTCAAGCCGGCTGATCTGGTGCCCGGCACCCTGTCCGTTATTTCTCTGCGCATGCATTACTGGCCGCAGGCCCGCGCTTCGGCCGAAGTGCTGGCCGACGGCGGCAAAGCCTATTTATCGCGTTACGCGCTGGGACGCGATTATCACAAGGTCTTGCGCAACCGGCTGCAGACGCTGGCGGAGCGGATCAAGCGGGAAATCGGCGATTTCGGTTACCGGGTGTTCACCGATAGCGCTCCTGTGTCGGAGGTGGCGCTGGCGGCCCAGGCCGGCTTGGGCTGGCGAGGCAAACATACTCTGCTGCTGACCAAGAACGAGGGCTCCTTGTTTTTCCTGGGGGAGGTCTTCACCGATCTGCCCTTGCCGGAGGACAAGGCGGAGGACGGTCATTGCGGCCGCTGCACCCGCTGCATCGATGTCTGTCCCACGGCGGCCATCGTCGCGCCCTATACCGTGGACGCGCGGCGCTGCATTTCCTACCTGACGATAGAATTGAAGCGGGCGATTCCGGAGGAGATGCGGCCCTTGATCGGCAACCGTGTTTACGGTTGCGACGATTGTCAGTTGTTCTGTCCGTGGAACCGCTTCGCGGTCGATAGCCGTGAGACGGATTTTGCGGTGCGTCATGGTCTAGACGACGTGAGCTTGCTAGAGTTGTTCGCTTGGAGCGAGGCCGAGTTCAAGGAAAAGATGGCTGGCAGCCCGATTTACCGCATCGGCTACCTTAAGTGGCTGTCTAACTTGGCGGTGGGCCTGGGCAACGCGCCCACCACGCCGGAAGTGGTGGCGGGGCTGCGGGCGCGTTTGGATTTTTCCGACGAAATGGTGGCCGAGCCGGTGCGCTGGGCGCTGGGCCGGCACGGCGTCATCGTCTGAAGCTCAGGGTTTGCTGGGCGCCTTGACCAAGGATTCGCCTTCCAGCACCACCTTGCCGCGGACCGAGCATTGAGTCGCCAATTTGACGAAGTGTTTGTCCGGGTTCAGCTCTATCACGGTGGCGCGGGCGGTCACGGTGTCGCCGATGCGCACCGGCGCTTTGAAACGGGTGGATTGCGATAGATAGATGGTGCCGTGGCCGGGCAATTGGGTGCCCACTACGGTGGAGATCAGGCTGGCGGTCAGCATGCCGTGCGCGATGCGTGTCTCGAACGGCGTTTGTTCCGCGTATTCCTGATTGATGTGCACCGGGTTGTTGTCGCCGGATACGGCGGCGAACATCAGCACGTCGGCTTCGGTGATGGTCTTGCTGAATTCGGCGAAATCGCCGAGCTGAAGATCTTCAAACCAAACAGTCATGACCGCTCCTGACTTGATATGACGATAAAATGCTGCGGTGCATTGTGACAGCTTTTGGCCGAAATGCAAATTGCCGAGAAATCACGTACTATCGGCGATAAGTTGCGTTTTTGCCACGCTGTATGCAATACAAATCAACCAAACGCTCGTTTGAATTTGTCCTTGGGGCATAATCAGGCTTGCTTCGGCAATTGCTGCTTCCGCGTTCGATCAATCCAGACGGCGGCATTTCTGAAACGGCCGCGCTTGGCGGCGCGGCGGCGGCTATAAGCCGCTCCAGGTTTCTTTTGAGAGATGTCCAGAGGTTTGTTGGAGGAATATGAAAGTTCTAGTCGCTGTGAAACGCGTTGTGGATTACAACGTGAAGGTTCGGGTCAAGGCCGACGGCACTGACGTGGATATCGCCAACGTCAAGATGTCGATGAACCCGTTTGACGAAATCGCGGTGGAAGAGGCGGTGCGCCTCAAAGAAGCCGGCAAGGTCAGTGAAATCGTGGCGGTGTCGCTGGGCGTGAAGCAATGCGAGGAGACGCTGCGCACCGCGCTGGCGATGGGCGCGGATCGCGCCATCCTGGTGGAAACCGACGTGGAGCTGCAGCCGCTGGCGGTGGCCAAATTGCTGAAAGCCGTGGCGGAAAAAGAACAACCGCAGCTCTTGATCGTGGGCAAGCAGGCGATTGACGACGACGCCAACCAAACCGGCCAGATGGTGTCCGCGCTGCTGGGCTGGGGCCAGGGCGCTTTCGCCTCCAAGGTGGAACTGTCGGCGGAGACCGTGGACGTGACCCGCGAGATCGACGGCGGTTTGGAAACCGTCAAGCTGCGCCTTCCTGCGGTGGTCACTTCCGACCTGCGCTTGAACGAGCCGCGTTTCATCAAGCTGCCCAACATCATGGCGGCCAAGAAAAAACCGCTGGACAAGACCACGCCGGCGGAGCTGGGCGTGGACGCCGCTCCCCGTCTGAAGACGTTGAAGGTGGCGGAGCCTTCCAAGCGCAGCGCCGGCATCAAGGTGGCCAACGCCGCCGAGCTGGTTGCCAAACTGAAAACCGAAGCAAAGGTGCTGTAAGCCATGGCCATTCTCGTTATCGCTGAACACGACAACCAGAGCCTGAAAGCAGGCACCCTGAACACCATTACCGCCGCCGCCAAGCTGGGCGAAGTGCACCTGCTGGTGGCCGGCCACAACGCCGCCGCAGCAGCAGAAGCCGCCAAGAGCGTGGCGGGCGTCGCCAAAGTGCTGCTGGCCGATGCCGCGCACTACGCGCACGGCCTGGCCGAGAACCTGGGCGTGCTGGTGTCCGGCCTGGCCACGAGCTACAGCCACGTGCTGGCGCCGGCGTCTTCCTTCGGCAAAAACCTGCTGCCGCGCGTAGCCGCGCTGCTGGACGTGGCGCAGATCTCCGAGATCGTCGCCATTGAGTCCGCCGATACCTTCGTGCGGCCCATCTACGCCGGCAACGTGCTGGCCACCGTGCAGTCCGCAGACCCGATCAAGGTCATCACCGTGCGCACCACCGCCTTCGACGCGGCGGGCCAGGGCGGCTCCGCCGCGGTGGAAGCCGTGGCCGCTGCCGCCGACGCGCAGCTGTCCAGCTTTGTGGGTCAGGAACTGACCAAGTCCGATCGTCCGGAACTGGGCTCGGCCAAGGTCATCGTTTCCGGCGGCCGCGCCTTGGGTTCGGAGGAGCAGTTCAAGGCGGTGATCGATCCGCTGGCGGACAAGCTCTCCGCCGCCGTTGGCGCTTCCCGCGCCGCGGTGGACGCCGGCTACGCGCCAAACGACTACCAAGTGGGTCAGACGGGCAAGGTCGTGGCACCGCAGCTGTACTTCGCAGTCGGCATTTCCGGCGCCATCCAGCACCTGGCCGGCATGAAGGATTCCAAGGTGATCGTCGCCATCAACAAGGACGAGGAAGCGCCTATCTTCCAAGTGGCGGATTACGGCATCGTCGGCGATCTGTTCACTGTTGTTCCGGAGTTGATGGCCGAGTTGTCCAAATAATCCCGCGTCCGCGCCGCGAGCCTCTCGCCGGCGTGGATGGGGTTCGGCGCGCCGCATGGCCGCCGGAACAAGAATATTCAGCCGGCAACGCCCGCGCGCAGTCATCGGCCCGATGCGGGCCGGACCCGTGCGGCGCTTGCCGGCTTTTTCATGTCTGCGAATAGAAACCGATTGCCGGCTGCGGAGGCCATCCCAGCCATCCAAACACGAGGAGAAGGCGATGATTTATCAAGCACCGATCAAGGACATCCAATTCGCGCTTAACGAGTTGGCCGAGCTTCCGGCCATTTGCGGCCTGCCGGGCTATGGCGAGTGCTCGGTGGAACTGGTGGACGCCATTTTGGAAGAGGGCGCCAAGTTTGCCGAGGGCGTATTGGCTCCCATCAACAAGCAAGGCGATCAGGGCGCGAAATGGCGCGACGGCGAAGTCAGCGCCGCACCGGGCTTCAAAGACGCCTGGCAGCAATACGTCGAGTCCGGCTGGGTGGGCCTGCGCGCGCCGGAGGCCTACGGTGGTCAGGGCATGCCGGCCCTGGTGGCCACGGCGGCCGAGGAGATGTGGTGTTCCGCCAATCTGGCCTTCTCGCTGGCGCCACTGCTGACCTTGGGGGCGATCGAAGCCATTCACCATCACGCGTCGGACGAACTCAAGAGCGTCTATCTGCCGCCGATGTCCAGCGGCGCCTGGACCGGCACCATGAATTTGACCGAGCCGCAAGCCGGCTCAGACCTGGCTCAGGTGCGCAGCAAGGCGATGCCGCAGGCCGACGGCAGCTATCGCATCAGCGGCCAGAAAATCTTCATCACCTGGGGTGAGCACGATATGGCGGACAACATCGTCCATCTGGTGTTGGCCCGCTTGCCGGACGCGCCGGCCGGGGTGAAGGGCATCTCCTTGTTCATCGTGCCCAAATTCCTAGTCAATGCCGACGGCAGCCTGGGCGCACGCAACGACGTGCGTTGCGTATCGCTGGAGCACAAGCTGGGCATCCACGGCAGTCCCACCGCCGTGATGAGCTTCGGAGATCAGGGCGGCGCGGTCGGTTATCTGGTTGGCGAGGCCAACAAGGGCCTGAACTACATGTTCACCATGATGAACCACGCACGCCTGGGCGTGGGCATCGAAGGTCTGGCGGTATCGGAACGCGCCTACCAGAAGGCGGTGGAGTACGCGCGCGATCGGGTGCAGAGCCGTGCCGTGGGCTCGCCCGATCCGACCGGCGTGGCCATTATTCAGCACCCGGATGTGCGCCGCATGCTGCTGACCATGCGCGCCCAAGTGGAAGCGCAGCGCGCGCTGGCCCTGTATACGGCGGCGGCGCTGGACCGCGCCGCGCGTCATCCGGTGGCGAGCGAAAAAGCGCGCAATCAGGCGCTGGCCAATTTCCTGATCCCTATCGTCAAGGGCTGGAACACCGAGCAGGCTAATGAAATCACCAGTCTGGCGCTGCAGGTGCACGGCGGCATGGGATATATCGAGGAAACCGGGGTTGCGCAGTACTACCGCGATGCGCGCATCACCGCCATCTACGAAGGCACCACCGGCATTCAGGCGCTGGACTTGATTGGCCGCAAGACCGCCGGCGAGAGTGGCGTCACTGCCCGCGCCTTGCTGGAAGAGGCGGCCGGTTGCGCGGTCAAGCTGCGCGCGGCGGGCTTGACCAGCCTGGCGGACAATCTGGATGAGGCGGTCAAGCAGGCGCGCCGCAGCGTCGATTTCATCCTGGCCACCTTTACGGGGCAACCGCAACGTGCGGCGGCCGGATCGGTGCCCTTCCTCAAGCTGATGGGCATTACCCTGGGCGGCTGGCAGATGGCGCGCGCGGCGCTGATCTCCCAGGCCAAGCTGGGCGAGGCCGATGTGGATCACGACTTCTTCAAAGCCAAGCTGGCCACTGCGCGTTTCTACGGCGAGCACTTGCTGCCGCAGGCGGGCGGTTTGGCGGCCGCGATCGTGGAAGGCGCGGACAGCGTGCTGGAGATGGACGAAGCCTGGTTCTGAGGCGGGGAGAAAGGCCAAGAAGACGCCGCGGGTTCCGCGGCGTTTTTTGTTGCCTGGCCGATGCAAGAGCGATTCTTGCATGAGTTTGTAATCGGCCTTTGAGATAATGAAAAAGACCTTGTTGCGAGATGCTGTGCTGCAATATCAAAAACCGTTTGTCATTAAAAATATTTTGCCGCATAGTGTTTGTTCCGCCCCTAGCTACGGGCAGTGTGCGAAATCGGGCGAAAAAATAGTCCTTAATAGAAGAATTAATCGCATGGCGCGCTGATATTCGCCTGAATATTGCCGGGCTATGCAATTCGGTCTTTTTTTGGATTGACCGTATCCTGATGGCGTGCAAATAATCCGCTGCATGACTCACAGCCATGCTTGAGCCAGACCCTCGCCGATTCCACCAAGACGCGAGCGTTTGCTTGAGTCTGGCCGCAAGGTCCGCGCTTAGATTTCAAGAATGAATACAGAAGCCAGGATGCAATGAAGCAAGTGGTCCATTGGAGTGAAAAGGGGAAGCGATTGTTGCCGTCGGCCGCGATGCTGGGACGTCTGGTCGCCGCTTTGCCTTGGCTGGCGCTGGCCGGCGCCGCCGTGTGGCTGGGTACGGTCGCCGCGCCGTTGCTGGGCCCCGCCGCCAAGCAGTGGCGAGGCTTAAGCGAGCCGGCGCCGCAGTCCGCTGCCGCCAATGTGGCGATGGCGCACTGGTTTGGCGAGCCGGTGGCGCAACAGGCCGCGGCTTTGCCGCCGGTCAAGCTAATCGGCGTGTACGCTCCGCAGGCTTCCGGCGCGCCCGGCTTCGCGGTGATAGACGACAATGGCCGTTCGGTGGCCTTGTTGCTGGGCAAAACGACGCCGGATGGCTGGGAGCTGGCTCAGATCACCGCCTCCGGCGTGTTGATGCGTTCCGGCGGCAGCGAGCAGTTTGTGCCCTTGGTTGAGCGCGTGCCCGGCGCGGGGGCCGTGGTTGGCGGCAATATCCCGCCGACGATGCCGCCGCCGATTTCTCCTCCTTCCCAGGCCCCCGTTTCTCCCCCCGCCGTGGTCCCTGTGAATCCTGAAACCCCGCCGCAACCTGGGCTGGATTCCGCCAGCATGGTTCGCCAATAAGAAGACTGAATATGCGTATCCACAAACTCGTCGCCATCCTGGCCCTGGTCTACGGTTGCAACGCCGCATTGGCCGCCACCCCGCAGAACGATGGAGTGATGCTCAACTTCGTCAACGCCGACATCGAAACCGTGGTCAAGGCGATAGGCGAGATCACCGGCAAGAACTTCATCATCGACCCGCGAGTGAAGGGCACGGTCAACATCGTGTCCAGCAAGCCGGTGCCGCGCGCCTTGTCCTATCAGATCCTGTTGTCTTCCTTGCGTTTGCAGGGCTTCTCTGCGGTGGAGGGCGGCGGCGTGGTCAAGATCGTGCCGGAGGCCGACGCCAAGTTGCACGCCAAGGCCAGCAAGAGCATTCCGCGCGGCGACGGCGATCGATTGATCACCAAGGTGTTCACGCTCAAATACGGCAATGCGAATCAGCTGGTGCCGGTGATCCGTCCCATCGTGTCGCCCAACAACACGATTGCAGCCTACCCGCAGTCCAACGCGCTGATCGTCACCGACTACGCGGACAATATCCAGCGCATCGAGTCCATTATCGACTCGATCGAAAGCGCGGCCTCGGGCGATACCGTGGTGGTGCCGGTGCTGTTCGGCTCCGCGGTGGAGTTGGCCGGCAGCCTGAACAAGCTGTTGCAGGACAGCGGCGCCGGCGCCGACGGCGGCAAGACCACCATCATCCCGGACGCGCGCGCCAATGTGCTGATGGTGCGCGCCGACACCCCGGGCAAGATCGGCAAGATCAAAAGCCTGTTAAAGCTCCTGGATCAGCCCAGTCAGGCCGGCGCCAATGTGCGCGTGGTCTACCTGAAAAACGCAGAGGCCGGCAAAGTGGCGCAGACGCTGCGCGCGCTGATGACCGGCGACGCCGGCCCCTTGCAGGGCCGCACCGCGGTGAGTACCAATGGCGGCTCCAGCTCCAGCCTGTTGAATCAGAGCGGTTCGGGCAGCGGTTCCGCGGCCTCGTCCAGCGGCTCCGCCAGCGCCGCTCAGGCAGCCAGTCCGGTGGGAGGCGACAGCGCGTCCAGCAGCGGTAGCGGCGGCGGGGCCGGAGGCGGCGGTTCCATGATCCAGGCCGACCCCACCAACAACGCGCTGATTCTGAATGTGCCGGATTCCATGTACCAGAATCTGCGCAATGTCATTGACCTCTTGGACAAGCGCCGAGCACAAGTGATGGTGGAAGCGCTGGTGGTGGAAGTGGCCGCGCAGCGGGTGATGGAGCTGGGCGTGCAGTGGCAGGCGCTGGGCGCGCTCAACGGCAACGGCGCCGGGGTTTTCGGCGGAACCAACTTCCCCGGCACCTCCAATCCGGGAATCATCGGCCTGTCCGGCGGGGCGCTGGCCGGCGGTACCGGTGCCGCCGCCACGCCTCTCGGCGCTCTGGCCGGCTCCGCCGGCCTCAACATCGGCTGGGTCAAGGGCACCGTCAACATTCCTGGCATCGGCACTGTGTTGAATATGGGCGCGCTGGCTCGGGCGATGGAGACGGAAATGGGCGGCAACATCGTGTCCAGTCCGTCCCTGATGGCGATGGACAATGAGAAGGCCAAGATCCAGATTGGTCAGGAAGTGCCTATCCTGACCGGCCAATACAGCAATACCGGCAGCAATAGCAATGGCTCGGTCAACCCCTTCCAGACCTATGACCGCAAGACCATTGGTTTCAATCTGGAAATCACGCCTCAGATTTCCGAAGGCGGCTCCATCCGCATGAAGATTTTGCAGGAAGCGTCCACCATCGTGCCGGGCACCGATAAAAACCCGCAGGGTCCTACCACCAACAAGCGGATGATAGAAACCATCGCCAACGTCGACGACGGCGGCATCATCGCCATCGGCGGCTTGCTGCAGGAAGCGGTCAGCGACAATGAAAGCAAGGTGCCGCTGCTGGGCGACATTCCATGGCTGGGCGCCTTGTTCCGCTACAGCAACAAGAAGCGCGAAAAGACCAATCTGATGATTTTCATCAAGCCCACCATCGTCCGCGACGATCTGGGCGCGCGTTCCATCGCCACCGATCGCTACAACTACATCATCGGCGAGGGCCAGAAGGCGGAGAGGGAGAAGCTGCAGATGAATCTGGATTCGGCTCTGAAGTCCCTGCCGGAGAGTGGCATCCGCTCGACGCTGGAACAGAGCCTGAAAGCGCAACCAAAATGAACAAGCCCAAGCTGTCGCCGGCGCTGGGCTTTCCGTTCGCGCGCGCCAACGGCGTCATCCTGCTGGACGGCGAAAGCGGTCGGCATCTGCTGCTGCGCGAAGACAGCCGGCCCGAGGCCTGGGCCGAAGTGCTGCGCCTGCACGGCCAGGGGCTGGCCAGCGTGGAGACGCTGGAGGCCGCCTTGTTCGACAAGCGGCTGTCCGAGCATTACGCCAACCGCGACGGCGCGGCGGCCGAGGTGGTGGACGACATCGGTCAGGATTTGGACCTGACCCAGATGGTGGAGTCCTTGCCGACGGTGGAGGATCTGCTGGAAAGCGAGGGCGACGCGCCCATCATCCGCATGATCAACGCCTTGCTGACCCAGGCGCTGCGCGACGGCGCCTCGGACATCCATATCGAGGCTTTCGAAGACCGCTCGGTGGTGCGTTTCCGCCTGGACGGCTCGCTGCGCGACGTGGTCAGCCCGCACCGCGCGCTGCATGCGGCCATGGTGTCGCGGATCAAGATCATGGCCAACCTCGATATCGCCGAAAAACGCATTCCGCAGGATGGCCGCATCTCGCTGCGCCTGGGCGGCCGCCCGGTGGACGTGCGGGTATCCACGCTGCCCACCAGTCACGGCGAGCGCGTGGTGCTGCGTCTGCTGGACAAGGAAAACGCCCGCCTGGATCTGGCCACGCTGGGCATGGCGGCGGACACCTTGCAGGCGGTGGACAAGGTGATCCGCCAGCCTCACGGCATCCTGCTGGTCACCGGCCCCACCGGTTCGGGCAAGACCACCACGTTGTACGCGGCTTTGTCGCGGCTGGACGCGCGCCACACCAACATCATGACGGTGGAGGACCCGGTGGAGTACCACCTGGACGGCGTCGGCCAGACCCAGGTCAACCCGCGCATCGACATGAGTTTTGCCAAGGCGCTGCGCGCGATTCTGCGCCAGGATCCGGACGTGGTGATGATAGGGGAGATTCGCGATCTGGAAACCGCGCAGATCGCGGTGCAGGCCTCGCTGACCGGTCACCTGGTGTTGGCCACGCTGCACACCAACGACGCGGCCTCGGCGGTGACGCGGCTGGTGGACATGGGCGTTGAGCCCTTCCTTTTGGCGTCCAGCCTGCTGGGCGTGATGGCGCAACGGCTGGTGCGCCGGCTGTGCCCGCACTGCAAGGCGCCGCATCCGGTGCCGCTGGAAGGTTCGGAGGACACGCCGCATTACCGGCCTGCGGGGTGTCCAAGCTGCGGCCATTCCGGCTACAAGGGGCGCTACGGCGTCTATGAACTGCTCTTGGTCGACGATCAGTTGCAGCGCTTGATCCATGATCGCGCTTCCGAGCAGAAAATGCGCGACTACGCCGCCCGCCACGGCATGCGCTCGCTGCGCGACGATGGCCTGCGTTGGGTCAAGGCCGGCGAAACCTCGCTGGAAGAAATCATGCGGGTGACGAGGAACTGATGGCCGCCTTCCGCTTTACCGCTTTCGACCCCGCTGGCAAGGAGCAAAAGGGCTTGCTGGAGGCGGACTCCGCGCGCGCCGCGCGCAGCCAGCTTCGCGAACGCGGCCTGCTGCCGCTGGAGGTGGAAAGCGTCAGCGCCAAGAACGGGGACGCCGGCAGTTCCGCTCTGCGCCGCGGCTTGCCGCGCGCCGAGCTGGTGATGATCACCGAACAGCTGTCCACCCTGCTCAACGCCGGGTTGCCCTTGGAAAAAGCGCTGACCGCGGTGACCGAGCAGTGCGAGCACCCGCGCAGCCGCACCGTGCTGGCCGCTTTGCGCAGCGACATTCTGGAAGGCAAGAGCTTCGCCCAGGCGCTGTCCGCCGCGCCGGGCGTGTTCTTCCCCTTGTATCGTTCACTGGTGCAGGCCGGGGAGCAATCCGGTCATCTCGACACGGTGATGGCGCGCTTGGCCGAATACTTGGACAAGCGCCAGAACACCCAGCAAAAAGTGATGCTGGCGATGGCCTATCCCGCCGTGGTCACCGTGGTGGCCATTCTGGTGGTGGCCGGTTTGATGAGCTATGTGGTGCCGCAAGTGGTCAGCGTGTTCGCGCAGACCAAGCAGACCTTGCCTTTCCTGACCCGGGCGCTGGTGGCCGCCAGCGATTTTCTGCGGCAGTGGGGCGTTGCGCTGCTGGCGGGCATTGTCGCCGCGCTCTTTCTGACGGTGCGCGCCTTGCGCGCGCCGGCGCTGAAGCGGCGCTTTCACGCCAGGCTGTTGAAGCTGCCGGTGTTCGGCCGTCTGCTGCGCGCGCTCAACACCGCGCGCATGGCCAGCACGCTGTCCATTCTGGTGGGCAGCGGCGTGCCGCTGCTGACCGCGCTTGAAACCGCGCGCGGCCTGATGACCTTGCTGCCGATGCAGGACGCGGTCAGCGAGGCGATGGCCAAAGTGAGAGAAGGCGTGGCGCTGTCGCGTGCGCTGCACGCCACCCGTCAATTCCCGCCGGTGCTGATCCATCTGATAGGCAGCGGCGAATCCAGCGGCACGCTGGCCCATATGCTGGACCGTGCCGCTCAGCAGCAGGAGCAGGAGGTGGAGCGCAAACTCGCCACCTTCACCACCCTGATGGAGCCGCTGCTGATCCTGTTCATGGGCGGCATGGTCTTGTTGATTGTGCTGGCCATCATGATGCCCATCATCGACATGAACCAGATGGTGCATTGATTTTTGCGGAAAGAAGCACGGCAATGTCTCACAAGGCAGTTTTACAGCAATGGGTGTTGAAAGCGCTGGCCGCGCACGGCGGCAAGGCGGACCGGCTGACGGTGGCCAAGCACATCTGGCAGGCGCGCGGGCGCGAGCTGGAAGGCACCGAGTTGTTCTACACCTGGCAATACGATATGAGCTGGGCGGCGAGCGAGCTGAGAAAGCTGGGCCAGCTCAAGCCGGCCAATGCCGGACGCCGCCGGCGTCTGGGAATTGTCCGGCGAAGGTCCCTCCCTGTTTTGACCCTTTGAAACCTCGGTAGTAGGAGTAGATATGCGACACCTTTCCAAAGCGGCCCAGCGAGGCTTCACCCTGATCGAAATCATGGTGGTGATCGTGATTCTCGGCGTACTCGCGGCGTTGGTGGTGCCCAAGGTGATGAGCCGTCCGGACGAGGCGCGCGCCGTCGCCGCCAAGCAGGACTTGGGCGCGCTGAGCCAGGCCCTGAAATTGTATCGTCTGGACAACGGCCGCTACCCCAGCAGCGAGCAAGGCCTGCAGGCGCTGGTGCAAAAGCCGACTTCGGCGCCGGAGCCGAAAAACTGGAAGCCGGGCGGCTATCTGGAGCGTCTGCCCAAGGACCCGTGGGGCAATCCCTACCAGTACGCCAACCCCGGCACGCACGGCGAGATCGACATCTGGAGCTTCGGCGCCGACGGCGAGCCGGGCGGCGAGGGCGTGGACGCCGACATCGGCAACTGGGACGCGGTCAAGTAAGGCCGGAGCCGTTGATGAGCTCCTCCCTTCCGGCGCGCGGCTTCACCCTGATTGAGGTGATGGTGGTGATGCTGATCATCGGCGTGCTGGCCACCACGGTGACGCTCAGCATGCGGCCGGATACCCATCGTCAGGCTTCGGATGAGGCCTACCGATTGGCGCGGGTGCTGGAGCAGGCGGCGGACGCCGCCGAAATGGGGGATCCGCTGGCCCTGATGTGGGATGCCAAGGGTTATGGTTTCCGTCGTCGCGGCGACAACGGGGACTGGGGCGGCGCCAACGACGAATTGCTGGCCGACCGGCTGTGGCCGGAGGGTGTGCACGGCGGCTCGCTGTTGCTGGACGGCCAACCCTGGCCGGCGGGGCGGCCGCTGCTCTTGTGGCAGGACGGGCGCGCCAACGCGCTGGCTTTGCAGATCAAGACCGAGACGCGCAGCTTGGCCGTGACCCTGTCGCCGTTGGGACGCAGCCGGGTGGACGAAGGCTCATGAAGCGCGAGCGCGGCTTTACCTTGTTTGAAGTGTTGGTGGCGCTGGCCATCATCGCGGTGGCCTTGGGCGCGTTGTTGCGAGCCACCGGTCTGGCCGCCGACAACGGCGAAGGCATGAAGCGCCGGATGCAGGCGGCCTGGGAGGCGCAGAACATGATCGCGCTGATGCAGGCGCGCCGCGAATGGCCGGACGTGGGCGAGCAGGCTGGAGAATTGGACGACGACGGCGCGCGCTGGCGCTGGCAGCGCGTGATCAGCCAGACGCCCAACCCCAATTTCCGCAAGGTGGTGGTGCGGGTGTTGGCTCAGGGCGATGGCCGTTATGTGCTGGCCGAGATGACCGGCTACCTGCGCATGAATGTTGGAGGCGGGTCGTGAGGGACGGCCGGCAGGGCGGCATGACCTTGATCGAGATTTTGGTGGCGATGAGCTTGCTCGCCATCTTGTCGGTGCTCGGCTACAAGGCGTTCGGCTCCTTGCTGATCTCGCGCGAACGGCTGATGCAGACCAGTGAGCAATGGGTGGACGCCGCGCGCGCCTTCCGGCGGCTGGAGGGCGATTTGACCGGTCAGATGCCGGCGCCGACGCAAGGGCAGGGGCCGAGCTTGGGCGGCAGCCAACTGTTGCTGCAAAGCGACGGCGACGGACAGACGCTGACCCTGCAGAGTTTTTCCGCCCGCTATCCCGGCGGGCAGGAGCGCATCAGCTACCATGCCGGCGCGCAAGGCCTCAGCTGGGCGGCGGGCGACGCCCAGGGCGCGGCGCCGACCGCCTACGTGCTTTTGGGCAAGGACGCCGCGGTGCGATGGCGCGTGATGTTGGACGACGGCAACTGGCTGGAGAACTGGCCGCCGCGAGAAGCCAGCTCGGCGCGCAGCCCGCGCGCGCTGGAAATGCGCATCCGCATGCCGGGCAATGAATGGGCGAAACGGATATGGGCGCTGCCATGAGGGCGTCGGGGAGCCGGAAGCAGCGCGGCATGGCGGTGATCATGGCCTTGCTGATCGTGGCGCTGGCTACCACCGCCGCCTCGCTGGTGCTATGGCAGCAAGGCCTGTGGTGGCACCAACTGGACAATGATCGCAATCGCGCCCAACTGCGCCTGGTGGCGGACGCCGGCCTGGGCTGGGCGATGGAAATCCTGCGTTTCAACAACGGCGCGGCCGGCAACGGCGTGGTGGCCTTGTCTCAGCTGTGGGCGCAACCTTTGCCGCAGACCGAGGCGCAGGGCGTGACCGTGGCCGGGCAGTTGAGCGATCTGCAGGGACGCTTCAATCTGAATTCACTAGTGCAGAACGGCCAGACCAATGCGCGGCAGCTGGTGTTCTACAAGCGGCTGTTGACCACGCTGGGTCTGCCCACGCGCTTGTCCGAACCGCTGGTCAGGCAGTTGCGCGGCGGCAAGGATTCGGAGGACGCCAGCCAGCCGGCGAGCGAGAGTCGGCCGCGGGAGCCGGGCGCGGCGGCGCCGGGCCATCCGCTGCTTCGCGTGGAGATGTTGCGCTGGTTGCCGGGCTACACCCCTGAAGTGTTGGACAAGCTGCTGCCGCACGTGGCGGCCTTGCCGGCGGACGTTAGCCAGATCAACGTCAACACCGCCACGCCGGCGGTGATGAAAACGCTGTTGCCCGGCGTGGGCGACGGCAATTTGCTGGTTTTGCTCAACCAGCGCAAGGTCAATTACTACAAGGACGCCAACGATTTCAAGGCGCGGTTGCCGGCGCCGGGCATCGTCGCCGACACCGATATCGGGGCGGCGTCCAATTACTTCATGCTGGACAGTTCGGCCCGGTTGGAACGGGCGCGGCTGGAAATGCGGGCGCTGATCTACAGCAATATGAATGTGGTGAAGGCGTTGTGGCGGCAAGACGGCGCGGTCCGCCCGCCGCCGGCAAGGGGAAACGGAAATCAGAATGACAACGCTTAGACTCTATTTGCGGGCCGGTTGGCCCGATAGCGAACCGGGGCTGCCCTGGGCCTTGCTGGGCGCGCGCGGCGAGCCGAGCGCTCAGGGCGACAGCGCGCCGGCCGGCTGGCCGCGCGCCGATCGTTGCGAACTGATCCTGCCTGCCGGCCGCACTCTGTTCACCCAGGCGCGGCTGCCGGCCGCGGTCAAGCAGCCGACGGCGGCGATGATGGGTTTCGCTCTGGAGGAGGGGCTGATCAATGATCCCTCCGCCAATCTTTACGCTCTTGGCGGGGAGTTGCCGGATGGCAGCCGGGCAGTGGCGGTGACCGAGGCGTTTCCGGTGCGCCGCGCCGTGGCCATGCTCAAGAGCGCCGGGCGGCTCTGCGACCGCATCCTGCCGGAGGAAAGCCTGTTGCCGTCGCCTGCGCGCGACGGTTGGAGCGTGGCGCGCGGTAGCGAGGGCTGGCTGCTGCGGCTGAGCGCCACGCGCGCGGCCTGGCTGCCCTATTGCGGCGAAACCACCGAACAACGGTTGTTTGCACGGCTGGCGACACAGCTGCCGCCGGCCAGCCTGATTGTGTGCGGGGCTGAAGCAGCCGGTCTGATCGGCTCGCGCCTGCCCGCGTGGCAAGGCGAGCCCAAGCAATTGGCCGCTCATGATTGGCGGCATGGCCAGGCACAACAGGCTTTCGATTTCGCCAACGGCGAATTGGCGGCCAATCGCCGCTGGCGCGACTGGGGGCCGGCGCTGAGACGGACCGGGCTGGTGCTGGGCGGCTTGCTGGCGGCGCAGCTGGCGTTGACCCTGAGTCAGGCCGGCTGGTACGCCTGGCAGAAACAAAGCCTGTCGGCCGACATTCGCGCCGCCGCCAAACCTTGGATAGGCGGTCAGGCGATGCCGGGCAGCAGCGCGCTGGCAATGACGCGGGCGGTGGACAAGCTGCGGCTGAGCCACGGCCTGCCGGCTCGCGACGACGCCTTGGAACTGATGGGCGCGCTGGCCGCGCTCAGCGGCCGCGATTTGCAGACCCGCACGCTTAGCTACGAAGGCGGGCGGCTCAAGCTGCAAGTGGCGGACGTGCCGGGGGAAACCTTGCAGCGCTGGCGCAGTCAACTGGCGGCTAAGCAAATCCGCTTGGACGTGACCGCCACTCAGCAAGGGACCAAAGAACTCAGCTTGTCCCGGGAGCCTTGAAATGAAGCAATACCGTGAACAATTCGTCGCCTACTGGCGGCAGCGCAGCCGCCGGGAACAAGGGCTGCTGCTGGCGATGGCCGTCGTGCTCGGCGTCGGCGTGCTCTACGCCGGCGTTTGGGAGCCTGCGGGCAAATCGGTAGAGCGCAACCGCGCCGCGGCGGCGCGCCTTCAAGCCGAACTAAGCCATGTGCAGTCTTTGGCTCGCGAGGCAGAGCAACTGAAGCGCCAGCCCGCGCAAGCGGCGCTGCCCGCCAAGGAGCTATTGCCGGTGATTCGTCAGGTGGCGCAGAGCCAAGGCTTGTCCGAGGCTGGCTGGCACTTGAGCCCCGAGGGCGAGTCCGGCGTGGCGATGGAGGGGACGATGGCGTTCGACGCCTGGGTCAAGTTGGCCGGCGTGCTGGCGGCTCAGCATCAGGTGCGCGTGCTCAGCGTGAGGGCGGAGGCGCAGCCGATGCCGGGCCAAGTGCATATCAAGGCGCTGCTGGCGCATGCCGGAGGCGGCGCATGAAACGAAAGATTCTGATTGGCGCGCTATTGGGCGCGTTGTTTCTGACCGGCCTGGTCGCCGCCTTGCCGGCGACCTTGCTGTCGTTGCCGCTGTTGCGAGCCACCGGCGACCGCTGGCAGTTCAGCGGTGCGCAAGGAACGGTGTGGCAGGGCAAGACGCAGTTGGTCTATGTAGGGGACAAGGGCGAGGTGTTGCCCATGAGCAGGATTGGCTGGAATTTCCAGCCCAAGGCCCTGTTGTCTGGCCGGGCGATCTGGTTGCTGGAAAGCGACGGCCAGGACGGCAAGTTGGAATGGGGCTGGGGCGGCGTGGAGGTGAACGGCGTGAACCTGACGCTGCCGGTGGCGGCGCTGGCGAATCTGTCCAAGACTTGGCAGGCGGCGCGGCTGGGCGGCGATCTGCAGCTCAAGGTCGGCCAGTTCAGCCGCAAGAGCGGCCAATTGGCCGGCAATCTCCAGCTCAGCTGGCTGGGCGCGGCCTCGCCGTTGAGCCCATTGTCTCCGTTTGGCTCTTACCAGATGGACGTCAACGGCGCCGGCGCGGGCGTGGCGTTGAACGTGGCGACGCTGGATGGGCCGCTGAATCTGAGCGGGCAGGGGCAGTGGCAGCCGGGAGCGGCCTTCGCGCTGAGCGGCAGCGCCGACAGCCCTCCGGAGAAATACGACGCCCTGAAGCCGTTGATGTTGATGCTGGGTAAACCGAGCGGACCGACCAGCGTGCAATGGCAGATTCGCCCCGGGGCTTGATGCCCGTTCATTTGTCATTTTATGGAATTTTCTTGTGATTTTTCCTGTCTGGCGTTACTATAGAAAGGTTTAACCAAACGGGACTGATGCGCCAGGCATCGAGTCCCGTTCTTCACATAAAGCAATTCGAAAACTTAGGGTAGGGACAGATCCCATCTGTCGCGGCCAGGGTCTTGCGCGAGCAAGGCGGCCAGGCAGGCGGACGGGGTCAAACAAACCGGCGCAGCCGGTTTTTCCTTACCCGCCGCAAACGCAATAGGAGCAGCTTGTGTCAACCGTACCCGCAATCCTTGTCTTGGCCGACGGCACCGTGTTCAAGGGCAGTGCTATCGGGGCCGCCGGACATACGGTGGGCGAGGTGGTGTTCAATACCGCCATCACCGGCTATCAGGAGATTTTGACCGACCCCTCCTATACCAAACAGATCGTCACCCTGACTTATCCCCATATCGGCAACGTCGGCGCGAATTCGGAAGACACCGAATCTCGCGCCGTTTTTGCATCCGGCCTGATCATTCGCGATCTGCCGCTGTTGCACAGCAACTTCCGCGCCGAAGATTCCTTGTCCGCTTATCTGAAGCGGCACAATGTCGTCGCCATCGCAGACATCGATACCCGCCGCCTGACTCGCATCCTGCGCGAAAAGGGCGCTCAGGCCGGCTGCGTCATGGCCGGGGATGTCGATGAGGCGCGCGCGCTGGAACTGGCGCGGGGCTTCGGCTCCATGGCCGGCCAGGATCTGGCCCAGGTGGTCAGCTGCGACAAGCCGTACGCCTGGACCGAGCGCGAGTGGACATTGGGCGCCGGCTATCAAGTGCAGTCGTCTACCCGCTTCCATGTGGTCGCCTACGACTTCGGCGTCAAGCACAATATTCTGCGCATGCTGGCCGAACGCGGCTGTCAGTTGACGGTGGTGCCGGCCAAGACCCCGGCCGCCGACGTGCTGGCGCTGAATCCGCACGGCGTCTTCCTGTCCAACGGCCCTGGCGATCCGGAACCGTGCGATTACGCCATCGCCGCCATCCGGGACATCCTGAACGCCAAGCTGCCGGTATTCGGCATTTGCCTCGGCCATCAACTGTTGGGCCTGGCTAGCGGCGGCAAGACGTCCAAGATGAAGTTCGGCCACCACGGCGCCAACCATCCGGTGCAGGACCTGGACAGCGGCCGGGTGATGATCACCAGCCAGAACCATGGTTTCCAGGTGGATGAAACCAGCCTGCCGGCCAACGTGCGCGTGACTCACCGTTCCTTGTTCGACGGCACGGTGCAGGGCATCGCATTGACCGACCGTCCGGCCTTCTCCTTCCAGGGCCACCCGGAAGCCAGCCCGGGGCCGGAAGACGTCGCTTATCTGTTCGACCGTTTCATCGCCTCGATGGCGGAACGCGTTTAAGCGGGGAGCGGGGACATGCTGGGGATTACCGATCTCACCACCTATCTGCTGGGCGCCGTTCTCATTGTGCTGTTGCCGGGGCCCAACTCCATGTATGTGCTGTCGGTGGCGGCGCAGCGCGGCACGCGCGCCGGCTTTGCCGGCGCCGGCGGCATTATCATCGGCGACTTTATCCTGATGACGCTGGCGGCGACTGGTGCGGCCGGTCTGCTGAAGGCCAACCCGATGCTGTTCGCCGTGGTCAAGTATCTGGGCGGCGGCTATCTGGCCTGGCTGGGCTTCAATATGCTGCGCGGCGCGCTGACGGCCTGGCGCCGCTCCGCCCGCGGCGAAGCGGCCGAGGCCAAGTCGGTGCTGGTGGGAGAGGAAAATCCTTTCGTCAAAGCCTTGCTGATCAGCTTGATGAATCCGAAGGCCATCCTGTTTTTCGTGTCCTTCTTTGTTCAATTCGTTGATCCCGCTTACCCGCATCCTGCGCTGACCTTCGTCGCGCTGGGGCTGATCGTGGAAGCGTGCAGCACGCTGTATCTGACCGCGCTGATCGTCGCCGGCCACCGGCTGGCCCAGGCCTTCCGCCGCCGTCGCAAGTTGAGCGCGGCGCTGGGAGGCTCGGTGGGCGCGCTGTTCGTCGGCTTCGGCGCCAAGCTGGCCGCGGCCAGCTTGTAACGCAGAGATTTAATATTCGCCGTGAAGCGGTCGGGCGTCCCAGGCGTCCGGGCTTCGCGGCAAACAAAATGCAATCATAAAGAGTAGAACCATGCCAAAGCGTAGCGACCTCAAAAGCATTCTGATCATCGGAGCCGGCCCCATCGTCATCGGCCAGGCCTGCGAATTCGACTACTCCGGCGCGCAAGCGTGCAAGGCCCTGCGCGAAGAGGGCTACAAAGTCATCCTGGTGAACTCCAACCCGGCCACCATCATGACCGATCCGGACATGGCCGATGTCACCTACATCGAGCCCATCACTTGGAAAGTGGTGGAAAAGATCATCGCCAAGGAGCGCCCGGACGCCATCCTGCCGACCATGGGCGGCCAGACCGCGCTGAACTGCGCGCTGGACCTGGCCAAGAACGGGGTGTTGGAAAAATACAAGGTGGAGCTGATCGGTGCCACCGAGGACGCCATCGACAAGGCCGAAGACCGTGGCCGTTTCAAGGAAGCGATGGCCAAGATCGGCCTGTCCTGCCCGCTGTCCTTTGTTTGCCACACCATGGAAGCGGCGCTGGACGCGCAGTCCAAGGTGGGCTTCCCGACACTGATCCGCCCGTCCTTCACCATGGGCGGTTCCGGCGGCGGCATCGCCTACAACCGCGAAGAATTCCTGGCCATCTGCGAGCGTGGTTTCGAAGCCTCTCCCACCCATGAGTTGCTGATCGAACAATCGGTGCTGGGCTGGAAAGAGTATGAAATGGAGGTGGTGCGCGACAAGAACGACAACTGCATCATCATTTGCTCGATCGAGAACTTCGACCCGATGGGCGTGCACACTGGCGACTCTATCACCGTGGCGCCGGCGCAAACGCTGACCGACAAGGAATACCAGATCATGCGCAACGCCAGCCTGGCGGTGCTGCGCGAGATCGGCGTGGACACCGGCGGTTCCAATGTGCAGTTCGCCACCAATCCGGCCACCGGCGAAATGATCGTCATCGAAATGAACCCGCGCGTCAGCCGTTCCTCGGCCTTGGCGTCCAAGGCCACCGGCTTCCCCATCGCCAAGATCGCGGCCAAGCTGGCGGTGGGCTTCACGCTGGACGAATTGAAGAACGACATCACCGGCGGCGCCACCCCGGCCTCCTTCGAACCGTCCATCGACTACGTGGTCACCAAGATTCCGCGTTTCGCCTTTGAAAAATTCCCGCAGGCCGACGACCGCCTGACCACCCAGATGAAGTCGGTGGGCGAGGTGATGGCGATGGGCCGCACCTTGCAGGAATCGATGCAGAAAGCGCTGCGCGGTCTGGAAACCGGCCTGGCCGGCTTCGACCCGGTCACGAGCGACGAAGCGGCTATCCGCCATGAACTGGGCACGCCGGGACCGGAGCGCATCCTGTATGTGGCCGATGCCTTCCGCATCGGCATGAGCCGCGACGATATCCACGCGGTCAGCAAGATCGACCCCTGGTTCCTGGCGCAGATCGAAGACCTGATTGGCGAAGAACAAGCGCTGGCCGGCCGCAAGATCGAAGAACTGGACTACGCAGAACTGCGCCGCTTGAAGCGCAAGGGCTTCTCCGACCGTCGTCTGGGCGAGCTCTTGGGCTCGGACCAGGCCGCGGTGCGCGCCAAGCGCTGGAGCCTGAACCTGCACCCGGTGTACAAGCGCGTGGACACCTGCGCCGCCGAATTCGCCACCAACACCGCCTATATGTACTCCAGCTACGAGGAGGAGTGCGAGTCCAACCCGTCCGACCGCAAGAAGGTGATGGTGCTGGGCGGCGGGCCGAACCGCATCGGTCAGGGCATCGAGTTCGACTACTGCTGCGTGCACGCTGCGCTGGCGCTGCGCGAATCCGGTTTCGAGACCATCATGGTCAACTGCAACCCGGAAACCGTATCCACCGACTACGACACCTCCGACCGCCTGTACTTCGAACCGTTGACGCTGGAAGACGTGCTGGAAATCTGCCGTATCGAAAAACCGTTCGGCGTCATCGTCCAGTACGGCGGCCAGACCCCGCTGAAACTGGCGCGCGCGCTGGAAGCCAACGGCGTGCCCATCATCGGCACCACCCCGGATATGATCGACGCCGCCGAGGACCGCGAGCGCTTCCAGAAGCTGCTGCACGAGCTGGGCCTGAAGCAGCCTCCCAACCGCACCGCGCGCGCGCCGGCCGAAGCGATGAAGCTGGCCGAGGAAATCGGCTATCCGCTGGTGGTGCGCCCGTCCTACGTGCTGGGCGGCCGCGCGATGGAAATCGTCCACGAGCCGGCCGATCTGGAGCGCTATATGCGCGAGGCGGTGAAGGTGTCCAATGACAGCCCGGTGCTGCTGGACCGCTTCCTCAACGATGCCATCGAAGTCGACGTCGACTGCGTGTCCGACGGCGAGAACGTGGTGATCGGCGGCATCATGCAGCACGTGGAGCAGGCCGGGGTTCACTCCGGCGATTCCGCCTGCTCGCTGCCGCCGTACAGCCTGTTCCCGGCGGTGCAGGATGAAATCCGCCGCCAGACAGTGGCCATGGCCCGCGCTTTGAACGTGGTTGGCCTGATGAACGTGCAGTTCGCCATTCAGGGCGACACCATCTACGTGCTGGAAGTGAATCCGCGCGCCAGCCGCACCGTGCCCTTCGTCTCCAAAGTGACTTCCGCGCCGCTGGCCAAGATCGCGGCGCGCGCGATGGCCGGTATCGGCCTCAACGAGCAGGGCTTCACCAAGGAGGTGATTCCGCCGTTCTACGCGGTGAAGGAAGCGGTATTCCCCTTCATCAAGTTCCCCGGCGTGGACACCATCCTGGGGCCAGAAATGAAGTCCACCGGCGAGGTGATGGGTGTGGGCAAAACCTTTGCCGAAGCCTATGTGAAGGGTCAGCTGGGCGCAGGCGACCGTCTGCCCAAGACCGGCAAGGTGTTCTTGTCCGTGCGCGACAGCGACAAGAACGGCGCGGTGGAAGTGGCGCGCGAACTGCAGCGGTTAGGCTTTGGCGTCTGCGCGACGCGCGGCACCGCCAAGCATTTGTCCGCGGCTGGCATCGTGGTGCAGGTGGTCAACAAGGTTAATGAAGGCCGCCCGCACATCGTCGACATGATCAAAAACTCGGAAATCGATCTGCTGATCAACACCGTCGACGAAAAGCGCCAGGCGATTCAAGACAGTCACTCCATCCGCCGTTCGGCCTTGCAGGCGCGGATTCCGCAGTACACCACCCTGGCCGGCGCCAAGGCAGTGTGCGTGGGCATGGCCCACGCCGAGGAGTTCGACGTCTACAGCGTGCAGGAACTGCACAGCCAGATTCAGGGCTGAGTCCTGACGCGGGGGCTTGGAAGCGGGAGGGGTTTGCCGTTACAATCCCTCCCATAACCCGCTACTTCAAGCCGCCGTCCAGTACGGCGGCTTGTGCTTTTGATGAAGGCGGATGCCGCCTCTGGAGAGAATTCTGAAATGATCAAAGTCCCGTTGACCGTGCGCGGTGCCGAGCTGCTGAAAGAAGAGCTGCAACGCCTCAAGAGCGTGGAACGTCCGGCAGTGATCGAGGCGATTGCCGAGGCTCGCTCGCATGGCGACCTGTCCGAGAACGCCGAATACGACGCCGCCAAGGAGCGTCAGGGTTTTGTCGAAGGCCGCATCGCCGAACTGGAAGGCAAGATTTCCAACGCGCTGATCGTGAACCCGGCTGAACTGGACGCCGACGGCCGCGTGGTGTTCGGCGCCACCGTCGAACTGATGGACCTGGAGACGGAGGAAAACGTCACCTACCAGATCGTTGGCGACGACGAGGCCGATATCAAGGTATGCAAGGTGTCGGTGAACTCCCCGATCGCGCGCGCGCTGATCGGCAAGGAAGCCGGCGACGTGGCCGAGGTGGTGGCTCCGGGCGGCATCCGCGAATACGAAGTGCTCGACGTCAAATACATCTGAGTCCCGCCGACGAGCGGGCCGGACGGTCCGCGCGCGGCGCGGCGTGGGAGAGGGACTGAGACATGGATGGATTGCGTTCCATCGCCAAGACGTTCTGGATTGGCGGCTTATGGGTAATCGGCATCATCGTGGCGCCGGTGCTGTTCGCCATGCTGGACCGGGTCACCGCCGGCATGGTGGCTGGTAAGCTGTTCGCCAGCATCGCCTGGGTAGGGCTGGTGTGCGGGGCGATTCTGCTGGTGGACCATATCCGCCGCAACGGCGCGGCCGGGGTCAAGGAAAGCGGCTTCTGGCTGGTGATGGGCATGCTGGCCTGCACGCTGATCAATCATTTCGCCGTCACTCCCATCATCGCCAACCTCAAAGCGCAGATGAATCATGCGGCCGAAGGCCTGTTCGGCGGCGGCTTCGCCACCTGGCATGCGATTTCCAGCCTGATCTATCTGGTGCAGAGCTTGATGGGTTTGGT
Source organism: Chromobacterium sp. W521 (assembly GCF_052805975.1). Taxonomy (NCBI): domain Bacteria; kingdom Pseudomonadati; phylum Pseudomonadota; class Betaproteobacteria; order Neisseriales; family Chromobacteriaceae; genus Chromobacterium; species Chromobacterium sp. W521. Next base: position 337,394 of record NZ_JBRBAF010000005.1, on the reverse strand, counting down.
TTACGTCTGGCGCAACGACTAAGAACCTGTTCACGATCTGCTGCGCGTTGTGAGAGGTTGCACGGTGAGTACCGCTTCGAAATGCTGATGTGCCACTTGACCATTCCGCTTTTTCGCTCGTTTTCGCCTTGTCTCGCTCTTGCTCGCGAGATCTTGGACACGTTCTAAGGCGCCGTTCACGGTTCGTGAATATCCCGTTTGGAGCGGACAAAACAAAAGCGGTGGCATGCCACCGCTTTTCTTCAAGCGCGATCGCCGTGAACGGCGTTCAGCCTTTCAGCGCCTGCTTGTTCTTGGGCAGAATGATGCGTTGTTTATCGCTTGGACGCCACAGCACCAGCAACTTGCCGATGTGCTGGACCGGGGCGGCGCCCAGGTCTTCGCAGATCTGCTCGAACATGGCGACGCGCGCTTCGCGGTCGTCGCCCTGCACGCGGACCTTGATCAGTTCGTGTGCGTCCAGATTGATGGCGATTTCGCGGATCACCGCTTCGGTCAGGCCGTTGTTGCCTATCATCACCACCGGGTTGAGGTCGTGCGCCAGTCCCTGCAGATACTTGCGCTGGAACGGCTTGAGTTCAATTTTCATGAGAAATACGGATTTACAAAGCAAAAGCCGATTCTACTCGAGTTGGACGCTTTCCCAAAGTCCGGACCTAAAATAAATGAAAAACAACAGGATAGCGCGGCTGACCTGTTGCCCACCTTTTTAAGAGCACAGCGCAATGGCTAGAAGCAAGAGCAGCAACCACTGGTTGCAGGAACACGTCAACGATCCCTATGTCAACCAAGCGCAGAAAGACGGCTACCGCGCGCGGGCCGCTTACAAGCTGCTGGAAATCAACGACAAGGACAAGCTGATCCGTCCCGGCACGGTATTGGCCGATCTGGGGTCCACCCCCGGCAGTTGGTCGCAGGTGGCGGCGCGCATCGTCGGCGACAGCGGCAAGGTGTTCGCGCTCGACATTCTGGACATGGACCCGGTGCCCGGCGTCGACTTCATCCAGGGCGACTTCCGCGAGGAAGAAGTGCTGGCGCAATTCGTGCAATTGCTCGGCGGCCGCGAATTGGACCTTGTAATTTCCGATATGGCGCCCAATATGTCAGGCATGAGCGCCATTGACCAGGCCAGAAGTTTTCTGTTGTGCGAGCTGGCGTTGGAATTTGCGCGAGATCATTTGAAACCTGGCGGCCATTTTCTCGTCAAAGTGTTCCAGGGCAGCGATTTCCAAGCCTATCTCAAGTCCATGCGCGAGCTGTTCGACGAGGTAGTCACCCGCAAGCCGAAAGCGTCGCGCGACCGTTCCAGCGAAATTTACCTGCTGGGCAAAGGCCGACGCTGACATAAAGTGGCTCGCGGCGTACAATCAAAGCAAATATCTAGACAAGCAACCAAAAAGTCAGGGCACAGAGGAGTCCGCTACTCGTGAACAATATCGGCAAAAACATCGCGATATGGGTCATCATCGGTTTGGTACTGATGACGGTATTCAATCAGTTCAACAAGCGTCAGGATACCCAGAATCAGCTTGAATATTCGCAGTTCATCAGCGATGTCGAGTCCGGCAAGGTCCAGTCCCTGGCCATAGAAGGCCACCCGCTGCGCGGGCAATGGCTGAAAGGCAAGCTGACCGACGGCTCCGCGTTCAGCACCTACGCGCCTTACGACCCGCAACTGGTCGACGACCTGATCAAGAACAACGTTCGTTTCTCCGCCAAGCCGGAAGAGGAACCGTCGATGCTGATGAATATTTTCATCAGCTGGTTCCCGATGCTGCTGCTGATCGGCGTATGGGTGTTCTTCATGCGCCAGATGCAGGGGGGCGGCAAGGGCGGCGCGTTCTCCTTCGGCAAGAGCAAGGCCAGAATGTTGGATCAGGACGCCAATACCGTTACTTTCGCTGACGTCGCCGGTTGCGACGAGGCTAAGGAAGAAGTGAAGGAGATCGTCGATTATCTGCGTGACCCTTCCCGCTACCAGAGCTTGGGCGGCCGCATTCCGCGCGGCATCTTGCTGGCCGGCTCGCCTGGTACCGGCAAGACCTTGCTGGCCAAGGCCATCGCCGGCGAAGCCAAGGTGCCGTTCTTCAGCATTTCCGGTTCCGATTTCGTTGAAATGTTCGTCGGCGTGGGCGCGGCTCGCGTGCGCGACATGTTCGAGCAGGCCAAGAAGAACTCGCCGTGCATCATCTTCATCGACGAGATCGACGCGGTTGGTCGCCAACGCGGCGCCGGTCTGGGTGGCGGCAACGACGAGCGTGAACAGACGCTGAACCAGCTTCTGGTGGAAATGGACGGTTTCGACACCAATTCCACCGTGATCGTGATCGCCGCGACCAACCGTCCGGACGTGCTGGACCCTGCGCTGCAGCGTCCGGGCCGTTTCGACCGTCAGGTGGTGGTTCCGCTGCCCGATATCCGCGGCCGTGAACAGATTCTGGGCGTGCACATGCGCAAGGTGCCGATTGCCGCCGACGTCAATGCCGAGGTGATCGCGCGCGGCACGCCGGGTTTCTCCGGCGCCGACCTCGCCAACCTGATCAACGAAGCCGCCTTGTTCGCAGCGCGTCGCAACAAGCGCCTGGTGGACATGGAGGACCTCGAGTCCGCCAAGGACAAGATCATGATGGGCGCAGAGCGCCGCAGCATGGTGATGACCGACGAAGAGAAGCGCAACACCGCTTACCACGAGTCCGGCCACGCCGTCGTCGCCAAGCTCTTGCCCAAGGCGGACCCGGTGCACAAGGTCACCATCATCCCGCGCGGCCGCGCGCTGGGCGTGACCATGCAGTTGCCGGAGCAGGACCGCTTCGCCTATGACCGAGGTTATCTGCTGGACCGCATCGCCATCTTGTTCGGCGGCCGCATCGCGGAAGAGCTGTTCATGAATCAGATGACCACCGGCGCTTCCAACGACTTCGAGCGCGCCACGCAAATGGCGCGCGACATGGTGACCCGCTACGGCATGAGCGACAAGCTGGGCCCGATGGTGTACGGCGAGAACGAGGGCGAAGTCTTCCTCGGCCGCTCCATCACTACCCACAAAAACCTGTCTGAAGCCACCATGCAGCAGGTGGACGCTGAAATTCGCCGCATTATCGACGAGCAATACGCGCTGGCGCGCCGCTTGCTGGAAGAGAACCGCGACAAAGTCGAGGCGATGACCGCCGCGCTGCTGGAATGGGAAACCATCGATGCGGATCAGATCAACGACCTGATGGACGGCAAGCCGCCGCGTCCGCCCAAGCCTGGCACTGGTTTCGCGGCCAAGCCGCAGGAAGACAAACCGACGCCGCCGGCCGCCGAGCCGACCGCCGATCCGGCCCAGGAAGTCTGAGTCTCTCAGTCATCAAGCCGGGCAAGCCTTGACAGGCTTGCCCGGCTTTTTTGCGACAACACCCCTCCATCCATGAGCGTAGTTCAGATCATGAAACCCTCTTTGCAATGCGGGCGCTTCACGCTCGATCTGTCCCGTCCCCTGGTGATGGGTATTCTGAACGTCACCCCGGACTCCTTTTCCGACGGCGGGCGTTTCAACGCCTTGGACCAGGCGCTGCGCCACGCCGAGCAAATGCTGGCGGACGGCGCGGCCATTCTCGATATCGGCGGCGAGTCGACACGACCGAACGCGCCTCATGTCAGCCCTGAACAGGAAATGGAGCGGGTGCTGCCGGTGTTGGAGCGTTTGCGAGAGCTAGGCGCGCCGCTGTCGCTGGACACGCGGCGCACTGTGGTCATGCGCGAGGCGCTGGCCATGGGCGCGGTGGATCTGGTCAACGATGTGTCTGCGTTGGAAGACGCGGGCGCGTTGGAGTTGGTGGCGGTTTCGGATGCCGCAATTTGTCTGATGCACAAGCAAGGCAACCCGGACACGATGCAGGATCGGCCGGAATACGCGGATGTGGTGGCTGAAGTGGCCGGCTATCTGGCGCGCCGCGTCCAGCTGTGTCTGGATGCCGGCATCGCCCGCGGCAGGCTGCTGGTTGACCCCGGCTTTGGTTTCGGCAAGACGCTGGAACACAATCTGGCCTTGCTGCGCGGGCTGCCGGAGATTGAACGCGCCGCCGGCGCGCCGTTACTGGTGGGTTTGAGCCGCAAATCCATGCTGGGCGCGATCACTGGCGAAGCGACGCCAGCGGAGCGGCTGGGCGCCAGCGTGGCCGCGGCGCTGGAGTCGGCGCGGCGTGGCGCGCGCATCATTCGCGTGCACGACGTGAAGGCCACGCGCCAGGCCTTGCAAGTGCTGGATGCCTTGAAAGTTTGAACTGAAAGGGGTGTCTGGCGCACAATAGCCGGCGTAGCGATTACCGCGGTTGGCCAGAAGCCGGCCGGATTCGAGAGAGAAACATGAGCCGTAAATACTTTGGCACCGATGGCGTGCGCGGCGAGGTCGGTCAATTCCCGATCACGCCTGAATTCGTGATGAAACTGGGCTATGCCGCCGGCCGCGTATTGGTCGACCACGACAAGGCGCATCGTCCTACGGTCTTGATCGGCAAGGACACCCGAATTTCCGGCTATATGCTGGAAGCGGCGCTGCAAGCCGGCTTTTCCGCCGCCGGCGTCAATGTGCTGCTGACCGGCCCGTTGCCGACGCCGGGCATCGCCTACCTGACCCGCGCGCTGCGTCTCGAGGCCGGGGTGATGATCTCCGCTTCGCATAATCCCTTCCAGGATAACGGCATCAAGTTCTTCGCCGAAGGCGGCAAGAAGCTGGACGATGCCGTTGAATTGGAAATCGAGGCGATGCTGGAGCAGCCGATGGAGACCAATCCGTCCGAACAATTGGGCCGGGTGCGTCGCATCGAGGGCGCGGTGGAGCGCTACATCGAGTTCTGCAAGAGCAGCTTTCCCAACGATCGCGATCTCAAGGGCTTGAAGCTGGTGGTGGATTGCGCCCACGGCGCCACTTACCACGTAGCGCCCAAGGTGTTCCATGAACTGGGCGCGGAGGTGGTCACCATCGGCGGCGAGCCGGACGGCTACAACATCAACGAGAAGGTGGGCGCCACCTATCCCAAGACTTTGCAGGTAGCGGTGCTGGAGCACCACGCCGACTACGGCATCGCGCTGGACGGCGACGGCGACCGGCTGATCATGGTGGATCGCGAAGGCACCGTTTACGACGGCGATCAGCTGATCTACGTGATCGCCAAGGCGCGTGCGGCCAGGGGCGAGCTCAAGGGCGGCGTGGTCGGTACGGTGATGACCAATCTGGCGATGGAACTGGCGCTAAACAAATTGGGCGTGGAGTTTGGCCGCGCCAAGGTGGGCGACCGCTATGTGCTGGAAATGCTGCATGGCAAAGGTTGGCAGGTGGGAGGAGAAGCTTCCGGCCATATCTTGTGCCTGGACTGCCACTCTACCGGCGACGGCATCATTTCCAGCTTGCAAGTCCTGGCTAGCCTGACGGATCTGGGCATGAGCCTGGCCGACGCCTGCAGCGACTGGCAGCCGTATCCGCAGACGCTGATCAATGTTCGCCATAACGGCTGCGATTGGAAGAGCGCCTCCGCGGCGTCGCTGGCCGCCGCCGAGCAGGCTTTGCAAGGCCGTGGCCGCGTGGTGTTGCGTCCGTCCGGCACTGAGCCGGTGGTGAGGGTGATGGTGGAAGCCGACGACAAGGCTCTGGCCGATCAGTGGGCGCAGTCCATTGCGGCGGCGATCCAGAGCGTCGCCTGATTGCCACAGCCGGCAAGTGCCGGCATCAGCATGAAAACGCCATACATTGTTTGTTTGGCGTTTTTTTATTGCCTGGATTTGGAAAGATGCGGAGCTTACTGTTTTCAGAAAAAACATACAGATAGCGACTTTGCGTGCAACTGTATCTAATGACATCTTTTTGTCATTGCGCTCTGGTTAGAATCAGCGCTCCTTACGCTCGTGATGAACCCAGACCATGAAAACAGCAACAGCATTCAGGACCTTGAGCCCTATCGCCATGGCAGTGGCGTTGGCGACTCCGGCCTTGGCCCAGGCCGCTTGCGGCGTCGCCGGCGCCACTTTAATCCATGATGTGCAGGGCCGCGTCGTCGGAAGCCCCATGCAGGGCAAGACCGTCACTGTGGAAGGCGTCGTCAGCGGTGCCTTCACCGGGGCCGGGCAATTGCGCGGCTTCTACCTGCAAGAAGAAGCGCGGGATCAGGATGCCGACCCGACCACCTCGGAAGGCATCTTCGTGTTTCTCGGCAATCTGGCGGCGCCGACGCTTAAACCCGGCGATGTGGTGCGCGTCACTGGCAAGGTGTCCGAGTACAGCCGCAAGGGCGACGCCGCCAGCGAAACCCAGATCACCCCGGCCACGATCGCCGCGGTGGAGCAGTGCGCTTACAGCGAGCCCTTGAGCTACGCCACGTTGCGGCTGCCCTTGCAATCCAGCGCTCAGTTGGAGGCGCTGGCCGGCATGGCCGTGCGCCTGGAAGGACCGGTCTACGTCGCCGCCAATTACGACTACGGCCGCTACGGCGAGCTGACGCTGTCCAGCCAGCCGCGGCTGTGGACCGCCACCCAGCGTTTTCTGCCCGGCAGCGCCGAAGCCAAGGCGCTGACCGAGGCCAATCAATTGGACAAGCTGACCTTGGACGACGGCCTGCAGATCCAAAACGCCAATGCCTGGCTGCCGGCGCCCGGCGGCTTGTCCGCCAGCCAGACCTTGCGCAGCGGCGACCGTCTGGACGGCGTGACCGGCGTGGTCAGCTACGCCTTTGGCAAATATCGGCTGCAACCGCTGGCCGCGCCGAGCGTGGTGGCCAGTAATCCGCGCCCCGGCGCGCCAAAGCGTAAGCCGGAGAGCGTGCGCTTCGCCAGCTTCAATGTGCTCAACTTCTTCAATGGCGACGGCCAAGGCAAGGGTTTCCCGACGCCGCGCGGCGCCAAGACTCAGCAGGATTTCGAGCGCCAACGCGCCAAGATCGTGGCCGCGATTCGTCAACTGGACGCTGATGTAGTGGGCCTGATGGAAATCGAGAATGATGGCTTCGACCGCTACTCGGCGATTCAGGACTTGGTGAATGCGCTAAATCAGGGCCAACCCCAGCCCAAGCAATATCAATTCGCCAACCCCGGCCTGCCGCAAGTGGGCAGCGACGCGATCACCACCGGCCTGATCTACCGTCCGACCGTGGTGACGGCGGAGGGCAAGGCCGAGGTGAGGGTGGTAGGCAATCCGCAGAAGAACCGGCCGGCCTTGTTGCAGACTTTTGTGCTGGACGCCAAGAGCAAGACCCGGGTCACCGTGGCGGTCAACCATCTGAAGTCCAAGGGCAGCAGCTGCGCGGACATGGTAGTGGACGGGCAGGCCGACGTGGATAAGGGCGACGGTCAGGGCAATTGCAATCTGACCCGGGTGCAGGCGGTGCGCGATCTGATGGCGTGGTACGCCACCCGTCCGCAGCCCGGCCCTAACGACGGCATGCTATTGCTGGGCGATATGAATTCCTACGCCAAGGAAGATCCGATCCGCGCCTTTGAAAACGCGGGCTTCAACAACCTGCTGACGCGTTGGAGCCGCGATGCCTATTCCTATGTATTCAACGGTGAATCCGGCAACCTGGACCATGCCTTGGCCGATAAGCCGCTGAGCTCCATGGTGCTGGCCGCCGGGGAGTGGCACATCAACGCCGATGAGCCGACGGCGCTGGAGTACAGCAGCGAGTTCAAGAGCGCGGAGCAGCAGCAGAAATACTACGCGGCGGACGCTTACCGTTCTTCGGACCATGATCCCTTGTACGTCGACGTGGCGCGTCGCGGCAACGCGGTGGCGGCAGCGGACGAAGGCGGCCTGGCGTTGCTGCTGGGCTTGGGCGCATTAGGAGCGACGGCGCTGTGGCGCCGCAAGCGCTAAAGACCCTGGCCGGCCGGCTGCAGCTGGGTTTATGCCTCGTCGTCCTGCTGCCGCTGGCCGCGCCTTGGGGCGCGGGGGCGCTGGCGTGGCGTTTCGAGCCTTGGAACGCCGAGGAGTGGTGGCGGGCGCTGAGCGGCGGCTGGGTGCATGCCGACGCGCGCCACGCCTGCTTAAACAGCGCGGCGCTGGCTGTGCTGGCCTGCTTGGGGCAGGGACGGGCGTCGCTGCTGCTGGGGTTGGCGCTGGCGGCGCCGCCGCTAATCGCCGTCATGCAGTGGCTGTGGCCGACGCCGCAGGCTTTTGTCGGCGCATCCGGCCTGGTGTATTGCTGGTGGGCGGCGCTGGCACTGACGCAGCCGCGCTGGCGCGGCTTGTGGCTGGCCGCCCTGCTGGCCCGGCTGGTGTGGCAAAGCCTGTTTCCAGGCAACTGGAGTGGCGGCGAGCCGGTCTTGACATCGGCGCATTGGAGCGGCGCGGTCTTGGGTATGTTGGCCGCCTGCGGCTGGCTGCGCCGGGCTCAGTTATTGACGACGCGCGGAACTCTCGGCGCCACTGCGCACATCAGTTCGTAGCCCAAAGTGCCCGCGCCGGCGGCGACTTGTTCTATCGGCACTTGAGGGCCCCACAGTTCAACCCGGCTGCCAATGCCGGTTTGAGGCAGTGCGCTCAGGTCCACCGCCAGCATGTCCATGGATACCCGGCCGACGATGCCGCTGGGCAGGCCATCCACCGCGACCGGCGTGCCGTTGTCGGCGATGCGCGGATAGCCGTCGGCGTAGCCGCAAGCGACGATGCCGACGCGCATGTCGCGTTCGGCCACCAGGCGTCGACCGTAGCCGACGGCGTCGCCGGCTGGCACCTTTTGTACCGCGATGACCCGGCTGCTCAGCGTCATCGCCGCCTGTAGGCCCAAGCCGGCGGCGTCGATGTCGGCGAAGGGAGAACAGCCGTAGAGCACGATGCCGGGGCGCACGATGGCGCCGTGGGTATGCGGGTGGCGGAACAGCGCGGCGGAGTTGGCGGCGCTGACCGGCAGCGCGCTGGGCGCGATCAAGGGCTGGAAGCGCCCCCATTGTTCGGCGACGCCGTAGTCGTCGTCGGCGGTGGCGAAGTGGGTCATCAGCGCATCGACGCGCGAGCCGGCTTGAGCGCGCAATTGCGCGAGCGCGGCGGGGGCCTCCGCCGGGGTGAAGCCCAGCCGGTTCATGCCGCTATTGATCTTCAGCCAAACGGAAACCGGCTGTTTGGCGGAACCTTTGGCCAGCCAGCTTATCTGTTGTTGGGAATGTACCGCGCCGCCTAGCCGGTAATGCGCCATCGCCGCGGCTTCCTCGGCGTCGAAAGCGCCTTCCAGCAGTACGATGTCCTGTTGGATGCCCGCTTCGCGCAAGCGGACGGCGTCCTCGATATTGAGCAGGGCGAAACCGTCGGCGACATCGGCCAAGGCTTGGACCGCATCCAGCAGTCCATGGCCGTAGGCATTGGCCTTGAGCACGGCGTACGCCTTGGCTTGGGGGGCCTGGGCGCGGGAAAGCAGGTAGTTGTGGCGGATGGCGGCGCGGTGGATTTCCACCTGGATAGGGCGAGTCATGTCAAGAAAGTCTGCGTTGGAGGTGTGCTATTATAAGCCCCTGGTGATGTACCCCGATAACGCAGCCGCGCCAGGATCGTCCTGAACGGAGACATGGCGGCAAGCGGAACAAAATGGACACTCTGCAAATACTTCTCGATTTTTTCACTGGCTACGGCTATGTCGCCGTATTCACCGTGTTGCTGGTATGCGGTTTCGGCGTGCCGATTCCCGAAGACATCACCTTGGTGGCCGGCGGCATTATTTCCGGCCTAGGCTACACCAATGTGCATTGGATGTTTCTCGTCGGCATGGCCGGGGTGCTGGCAGGCGACGGCATCATGTTCACCGCCGGGCGAGTGTTTGGCAACCGGGTGCTGAAGTTCCGGCCCATCGCGCGCATCCTGACTCAAGAGCGTTTTGAAGCGGTGCAGGAGAAGTTCGACAAGTACGGCAATTGGGTACTGTTCGTCGCCCGTTTTCTACCGGGACTGCGCTCTCCCATTTTCATTACCGCCGGCATGACTCGCCGCATTTCCTACTGGCGTTTCTTGCTGATGGACGGCTTCGCCGCCCTGATCTCGGTGCCGGTATGGGTGTATCTGGGCTATTACGGCGCCGCCAACCGCGAGTGGTTGATGACCATGGTGCATCGCGGGCAGGCAGGCATTCTGGCGGTGGTGGCCGCCTTGCTGCTGGGCGTGGCCTTCGTCTGGATGCGCCGCCGTCGTCAGCATCAGTGTGTGAAGAAATAAGCCCGCGCCATCCAATGAAAAAAGCTTCCCTGGGGAAGCTTTTTTTACGTCCTTGCGCAGCAGGGGTTCAACCCACTTGCAAGAGCTCCACCTCGAACACCAGAGTGGCGTTGGGAGGAATCACGCCGCCAGCGCCGCGCGCGCCGTAGCCCAGCTCAGCCGGGATGGTCAGCTTGCGTTTGCCGCCCACTTTCATGCCGGCCACGCCTTGGTCCCAGCCCTTGATCACATAGCCGGCGCCCAGCGGGAAGCTGAACGGCTGGAAACGGTCCTTGCTGGAATCGAACTTGGTGCCGTCGGTCAGCCAGCCAGTGTAGTGCACGGTGACTTCCTGGCCGCTGACGGCTTCGGCGCCGTCGCCGATCGCCAGTTCTTCGATAATCAGTTCGCTCATGAGATGTCCTTTCGCGCAAGCGCGGGATGAGGCCCGGCCCGGCGGCGCGAAGCGCGGCGCGCGCCAAGGGCCGTGGCAATCGCGGGATTATAGCAGCCGGACGGCCAGCTTGTGTTTTGCGACGCGTGGCGTATAACGGTAAGGATGCGGGGACTGCCTCGCATCGTATCCTTGAGGGGGACTTGTCATGGACGCGACTCACGATATCCCGCGCGATCGCCCGGTTGCGCGCAGGGTGGAAACCTCCCGGCCGTTGCAATGGCTGAAAAAAGGCTTCCGCGATTTTCAAAAAGCCCCGGCCGACTGCCTGTTTTACGGCGCGGTATTCGTATTGATGGGGTATTTGCTGACCTTGTACTCCGAACACTCTCCTGAGCTGATCATCACCTTCGCCACCATTTTCCTGTTGGCCGGCCCCTTTCTGGCGATAGGTCTGTACGACATCGCCAAGCAGATGGAGGCTTTCGACGGTCATGGACGAGTCAAGCTGGCGCACAGCATGGCGGCCTGGCGCGTCAACTTGCCGGCTTTCACCTTGTACGCGGCCTTGCTGGCGGTGCTGGTGTTCGGTTGGTTCCGAGTGTCTTTGCTGATGTTCGCGCTGTTCTACGACACCGCCGCCTTGCCATCCTTGAATGACATTGTGGTCAATGCCTTCAATCCGGACAATCTCGCCTTCCTGGTGGCTTACTTCGCGGTGGGCTTCCTGTTTGCTCAGGTGGTATTTTCGGTCAGCGTGGTTTCTATCCCCTTGATGCTGGATAAGGAGGTGGACACCGTCACCGCCATGATCGCCAGCGTGCAGGCGGTGCTGAAGAATCTGCTGACGATGGGCATATGGGCGGCTATCATTGTGACGCTGAGCGCGGTGGGCTTTGCGACTTATTTCCTGGGCCTGATCATCATCATGCCGGTTCTGGCGCTGGCCAGCTGGCATGCTTACCGCGATTTGATCACTTTCGAGAGATGACTGAATAGCCGATGACCCACTCCGTCGTGTTTCTTGACCGGGACAGCTTGCCTGTCCCGGTTCCGCTTTTGCCGTTCCCGTCCGAATATCACGAGTTCCCCTCCACCAGCGTCGAAGACGCGGCGATGAATTGCTCGGGGGCGGACATCGTCATCACCAACAAGGTGCCGTTGCGTCGGGAAACCCTGGAGCAATTGCCCGGGCTTAAGCTGGTGGCGGTGGCCGCCACGGGCTACAACCATATCGACCTGGACGCCTGTCGCGAGCTGGGCATCGCGGTCTGCAATATCCGTCATTATGGCGACGACACCGTGGCCGAACACGCGCTGACCCTGATGCTGGCCCTGGCCAAGAACCTGCCGGCTTATCAGCGCGACGTCGCCGCAGGGGTGTGGCAGCAATCGAGACAGTTCTGCCATTTCGGCGCGCCGATCCGCGATTTGCGCGGCGCGACCCTGGGGATTGTCGGCGCGGGCGGTATTGGCCTGCGCTTGGCGGAGATGGCCGGCGCGCTTGGCATGGAAGTGTTGTTCGTCGAGCGCAAAGGCGCGAAGGTGTTGCGCTCCGGTCATGTGGCTTTTGCCGAGGCCTTGGCGCAGGCCGATGTGATTTCGCTGCATTGCCCGCTGACCGAGGAAACCCGGGACTTGATCGCCCAGCCGGAGCTGATGCTGATGAAGCCCGGCGCCTTGTTGATCAACACCGCGCGCGGGGGCCTGGTTAACGAGGAGGACCTAGTGGCCGCGCTGAAATACGGGCAACTGGGCGGCGCGGGTTTCGACGTGCTGAGCGAAGAGCCGCCGGTACATGGCAACCCTCTGTTGAAAACCCGCTTGCCCAATTTGATTGTCACCCCTCATGTGGGCTGGGCCAGCCGGCAGGCGATGGAGCGTCTGGCCGCGCAGCTGGTGGACAATATCGCGGCCTTTGTAGCGGGCGTAGAGCGCAACCGTTTGTTGTGAGACCCGTTCGTTTCAGGCTTCAAGCCGGCTAAGACCGGCTTTTTTAATGATTCATTTTAAATATTATATTTATATAAATGATTCAATATTTTATTTGTTTTTAACTGTTGAAAAACTATTTGCAATTTGTTTATTGTGGGAATAGCATGAAGCTGCTCTTCTGGCTTTGCCAGTACGAGCTGCCCCGCTTGATCGCCGTGGAGGGTTTCCCCCCACGGCTCTTTTTTTGCCTGTCGCCGGGCAATGCAAAACGCCCGGCTGAGCCGGGCGTTGGTCATGAGCAAGCGCTTCTCGGGCGTGCGGCGTCAGTCTGGGATGTCATTAGGGTTGATGCGGGGCTGCTCCTCCGCTCCCATGCCCAACTTGCCGCGAATACAGCCTATGTAGCGGTTCACGTCCGGTCCGCCGCCATGGCGCTGAGCGTGCCAGATCATTTCGCCGAGACAATCCATCATCGCGTGCTGAGCCAGATGTTCGCTGCCGTGGCGCAGCGCCAGCTGGGCGTACAAGGAGCGGATGCCGAAGGGCTGGTCGATGGAGCGCTGTTCCTCAATAGCCACATGCAGGCCCAGGTGCAGGAAGGGATTGCTCTGGCCCATTTCCGGAGTCCACTCCTGTTCCATATACTGTTCCGGCCGATCCAGAATGGCGTGATACTCCGGGTGGTCTATAAGAATGGGGAGCACCATTTTTTCCAGATCGGACAAGTCCGTCCCGGACTTGGATTTCTGCCAGGTGTCGAAGAAAAAGCGCCGGGCGTCCTGCCGGCTGGGATTGAACAACATCGGATAGTGCCTGAGTGGATTCTCGGGAGCGCTCATTATACGAGACGGAGGTGGCCATGACCACGCTTTACGACTTCACCGCCGCGCGCATAGACGGCAGCGAACAGCCGCTGTCGGCGTACACCGGCCAAGTGACGTTGGTGGTGAATACCGCCAGCGAGTGCGGCTACACCCGGCAGTACGCCGGCTTGCAGGATTTGCAGCAAGGCTTGGGCGGTCGCGGGCTGGTTGTGCTGGGATTCCCCTGCAATCAGTTCGGCGGCCAGGAGCCGGGCGACGAGGCCGAGATCGAGCGTTTTTGCCGGACGCGCTTCGAGGTGGATTTCCCCATGTTCGCGAAGGTGGAGGTTAACGGGCCGCGGGCTCATCCGCTGTGGCGCTGGCTGACTCAAGCAGACTCCACCCATCCACACCCGGTGAAGTGGAACTTCACCAAATTCCTGATCGATGCGAAGGGAAGGGTGGTCAAGCGTTACGAGCCGGCGGTGGAGCCGCACGAGTTGCTGGAGGATATCGAGGCCTTGTTGCCGCGAGCCGGCTGAGAGCCTGTTCAAAGACTACCGCGCTGCGTGATGCGCAGCCCGGCGGGTACGTGCTCAGAACGTGTTCACGATCTCTCTCTGGCCGGAGAGCTTTTGAACAGGCGCTGACGCCCGCCGCTTGCGACGGGCGTGGGAGGGGATCAGAGGCGGCGGAAAATGACGTCCCACACGCCGTGGCCCAGTTTGATGCCGCGGGCCTCGAACTTGGTCAGCGGGCGGTAGTCCGGGCGTGGCGCGTAGCCATCGGCGGTATTGACCAGCTGCGGCTGGCTGCTGAACACGTCCATGATTTGCAAGGCGTAGTCTTCCCAATCTGTGGCGGCGTGCAGGTAGCCGCCCGGCTTGAGCTTGGTGATCAGCTTCTCCACCAGCGGCGCCTGGATCAAGCGCCGTTTGTTGTGGCGTTTCTTGTGCCAGGGGTCGGGGAAGAAAATATGCACTCCATCCAGGCTGCCGTCGGCCAGCATGTGATCCAGCACCTCCACCGCGTCGTGTCGGATGATGCGCAGATTGCTCAATTCTTTTTCCGCGATCAGCTTGCACAGATTGCCGACGCCGGGAGAGTGCACTTCCACGCCCAGGTAGTCTTGATCCGGATTGGCGGCGGCGATTTCGGCGGTGGCGCCGCCCATGCCAAAGCCGATCTCCAGAATTTTGGGCGCGGCGCGGCCGAAGGCCTGCTCCAGATCGATGCGCTCGGGGCGGTATTCTATGCCCCAGCGCGGCATGCCTTCGTCCATCGCGCGTTGCTGGCCGGGGGACAGATGGCCTTGGCGCAGGACGAAGCTGCGGATGGCGCGTTGAAATGCCGGATTTTCCATAGAGAAGCCTGCTGAAAACTCAAAAAAACCGCGATGTTACCGAATCTTGGCCGCCGAGGCGAGCGCGACGGCGATGCGTTCCGGCGCTTGGGCCAGCGCCGCCAGGTAGACGGCAGTGTCGGGCCAGCGGAATACCGGCAGCAATTCCCGGCGCAAACGCCTGTTGTCCAACTGCCTGGACTCCATCATATACGACCATAGACCAGCGGAGACCTGGGCGCGGACTTCCTCGCGCGGCAGCAAGGGCGGCAAGACCAGGTCAAGCGTGGCGGCGAGCCGGCGGTACCATTCGCTGATTGGAAGCGGCTGATCGTCGCTGGCGTTGTATACGCGAGGGCCGCCGCGGCATTGCCGCAATGCCGCCACGCAGGCGGCGGCAAGGTCGTCGGCGTGGATGTGATTGCTCCAGCTGTCCTCTTCCGGGCGGATCAGCGGCGTTTGCGAGGCGAAACGGCTCAGCGGAAGGCGGTTGTCGGCGTAGATGCCCGGCGCGCGCAACACGGTCAGTTGGCTGCCGTGGGCTGCGGCAAAGCTTCGCAATTGGGTTTCGGCGTCCAAGCGTCGGAAGGCGCGATCGTTGTGCGGGCGAGGACGGGCGCCTTCATCCAGCAAAGCGCCATCGGCATTGCCGTACACGCCGCTGGTGCTGATATAGACTAGGCGCTGTGGTATCCTGCAACCTTTTGCCAACGCAGACAACAACTTGCGCATGCGCAAGTCCTTGCGGCCGGTTTCCTGGGGGGGAGCGGTCAGCAGCAGATCGTCGGCCAGGCCGGCCAATCGGCGCAAAGTGACGGGGTTGTCCAGATCGCCCCGGATGGGCGTGACGCCCTGTCGGCGCAGCGCTTCGGCGCTCGCGCTTGAGCGGCATAGCGCCAGCACTCGCCAGCGGCGGGTCAGTTCCGGCAAAGCGCGGCGCGCGACATCGCCGGCGCCGATGATCATCAGGGTTCGCATGATGCGCATTTTAGCCAGATATTGAGTAGAGGAAACAGATGACAGCGCAGGTGAAAGTGCTCCCCAGCGGGCATACATTTGGCGTCGAGCCGCATGAAACCGTATTGGAAGCGGCTTTGCGTCAGGGAGTGGGCCTGCCCTACGGCTGCCGCGACGGGGCATGCGGCGCCTGCAAAGGCAAGGTAGTGGATGGAGAAGTGAGCCAGGATGGTTTCCAGGAAAAAGCCCTGACCGAGGCTGAACGCGCCCAGGGGCTGGCTCTGTTCTGTTGCGCCCGCCCTCAGGGCGACATCACCATCGAGGCTCGCGAAGTGGCTGGGGCGGGCGATATCCAGATCAAGACCTTGCCGTGCCGTGTAGAGAAAATCGAGAAAATCCACGACGTGGCGGTGCTCAAGCTCAAGTTGCCGGTATCGGAGCGCCTGCAGTTCAAGGCTGGTCAATACATCGACATCCTGATGAAGGATGGAAAGAAGCGCAGCTTCTCCATCGCCAACGCGCCGCATGACGACGCTTTTCTAGAGTTGCACATCCGTCATCAACCTGGCGGTTCGTTCTCCGACTACGTGTTCAGTCAGATGAAGGAACGCGAAATCATGCGCTTCAAGGGCCCGCTGGGCTCCTTCTTCCTGCGCGAGGATTCCGACAAGCCCATCCTCTTCGTGGCCAGCGGCACCGGCTTCGCGCCGGTCAAGGGCATTATCGAGCATGCGATCCACAGCGGA
Organism: Chromobacterium sp. W521; assembly: GCF_052805975.1. Lineage (NCBI taxonomy): Bacteria > Pseudomonadati > Pseudomonadota > Betaproteobacteria > Neisseriales > Chromobacteriaceae > Chromobacterium > Chromobacterium sp. W521. Next base: position 321,070 of record NZ_JBRBAF010000005.1, on the reverse strand, counting down.
ATCCAGCGCGAGATGGTGTTCTATTGGGGCGCGCGGACCAAGGCCGACCTCTATATGGCGGAACTGGCCGGGGCCTGGCAGGCGCAGAACCCCAACATCACCTTCATACCGGTGTTGTCCGACGCGCTGCCGACAGACGAGTGGGCGGGCCGTACCGGCTTTGTTCATCAGGCGGTGCTGGAGGATTTCGAAAATTTGTCCGGCTATCAGGTTTACGCTTGCGGCGCGCCGCTGATGGTGGAGGCCGCGCACGGCAGCTTCACGCGCGAACGCGGCTTGCCGGAGGATGAATTCTTTTCCGACGCGTTTTTCCTGTCCAAGGATATGGGCGGCAGCAAGTGAGCGCATCGGTTCGACGTGGATGACGAGCGCCAATTTTTGAGATGGAACGGATCCGGACTGTATCGCTTTTCGAGCAACTGTAATGATATAAGTTGCTGATTTTTAGGAAATGAGCCCCTGGCTAGAGCCAGGGGCTTTTTATTTGTCTTGCATCAAATTTGTGAGGCATGCCATTTGATTTGGGTCAATGGGCGGGCGCCCCAACTGGCTAAGATGAGGGTCAAGAAACCTATATGGGGCGTGGCCCCGGAAAAGGAGTGGCGATGGAACTTCTGACTCTGCTTCTCTCCGACGATGTCGGCATTTTAAGCTTGGTGACCATTGTGGTGACTACCCTGGTGGTGCTAGGCGCTCTGGTGGCGATTTTCAAGAACGTGAAAAAGCCGGAGTGAGCGTCCGAGCAAACAGCATGTGTTTATCCTCTTGATGTGTGTGTTGGTGGATGCGGTGGTGGGCCGCATCCACTTTTTTTTGCGTTTTACGCCTTGTTCTTGATCCAGCGTTCTTTTATCGCTTATCACGTCGATAGGCGCTTGTCTTGATTTCTGCTTGCCGGAATATCCCCTTTCTGAATTTTCTCCCGCAATATTTCACGCAGCAATAATTAATAATTATTTAAAAGAAAAGTAAGCGAATATTTTGTGCGCTGCACATTTTATTATTTTGTCATTCTTATGGGTGGGTTCTATAAAGCTTTTGTTCTATTGCCATAGTGGGTGAGATAGGGCAGGGGAAGCTATTTGATGCAGGTCAAACGGATGTTCGACTGTTCTGGCGATCACTAAATCCGAGGTATACCATTGTCTCAGATGATAAGAATTTAATTATATAACAACAGATTTGCAGGTTAATGTACTCTCACGGAGAACGAAAATGTCTACGGAAACTGAAACCCAAGGCGGCGGCGCTCCCAAGCTCAAGCTTGGCGCGCTGACCGCTCTGGTGGTGGGCTCCATGATCGGTGGCGGCATCTTCTCGCTGCCTCAGAACATGGCGGCGGGTGCCGGAGCCGGCGCTATCTTGATCGGTTGGGTGATTACCTTCTTCGGGATGTTGACTCTGGCATTTGCCTTCCAGATGCTGGCCAACCGCAAGCCGGAAGTTGAAGGCGGCGTTTATGGCTACGCCAAGGCGGGTTTCGGCAACTACATGGGCTTCAACTCGGCCTGGGGTTACTGGATTTCGGCCTGGATCGGCAACGTATCCTATTTTGTGGTGATGTTCTCGGCGCTGGCCTTCTGGTTCCCTGTGTTCGGCGAGGGCAATACCACCACCGCCATCGTCTGCGCATCCATCCTGTTGTGGGCCTTGCACTTCCTAGTGCTGCGCGGCGTGCACGGCGCGGCCTTCATCAACACCATCACCACCGTAGCCAAACTGGTCCCGCTGGCGTTGTTCATCCTGCTGGTTATCTTCGCCTTCAAAGTGGATACCTTTAACCTGGATTTCTGGGGCTCGACCAAACTCGGCTCGGTTGTCGACCAAGTGAAGAGCACCATGTTGGTGACGGTATGGGTGTTCATCGGCATCGAAGGCGCATCGATGTTCTCCAGCCGTGCGGAAAACATGAAAGAAGTGGGCAAGGCCACTGTGATTGGTTTCCTGCTGACCATCGCCTTGCTGGTTGCGGTGTCTGTGCTGTCGCTGGGCGTCATGACCCAGGCTGAACTGGCCGCGCTGAAAAACCCGTCCACCGCCTATGTGCTGGAAAAAGCCATCGGTCCCTGGGGCGCCAACTTGATGAACGCCGGTCTGGTGATCTCCGTGGGCGGCGCGTTGTTGGCTTGGACGCTGCTGGCTTCCGAAGCGCCCTACCTGGCAGGCAAGGACGGCGTGATGCCCAAGGTATTCGGCACCACCAACGCCAATGGTTCTCCGGCCGCCTCGCTGTGGCTGACCAACGGTCTGATCCAACTGTTCCTGATCATCACGCTGTTCAGTTCCGCGGGCTACCTGGCGCTGCTGTCGCTGGCCACCTCGATGATTCTGATTCCCTACCTGCTGTGCGCCGGCTATGCCTTGCTGGTGGCCAAGCGCGGCGAGGGCTACGCCCAGGGCGAGTCCAGCGGCAAAGAGTTCGGCATCGCCACCATCGCTTCGGTCTACGGCATCTGGCTGATCTACGCCGCCGGCCTGAAGTATCTGTTCCTGTCGATGGTGTTGTACGCCCCGGGTCTGCTGTTCTACCTGTGGGCTCGCAAGGAACGCGGCGAGAAAGCGTTCACCGGTCCGGAAGCGGTACTGGCTGCGCTGATCGTGGTGGCGGGTTTGTTCGCCGGCTACGAGTTGCTCACCGGAGCGCTGACGCTCTAAGTCGGATTTAGAAGTAAGAAGATTACCGGAGGCGCGCGAGATCCTCGGGCCTCCACCAGCTCCCCCAATATCATTAAGGAGTTTGTCATGACCAAGTTTGGTGTTCATTCCGAGTGTGGCAAGTTGCGAACTGTGATGGTGTGCCGTCCCGGCCTGGCGCATAAGCGCCTGACCCCGGACAACTGCCACGGCCTGCTGTTCGACGACGTCATCTGGGTAGAGCGCGCACAGAAAGACCACGCCTACATGGTTGAGCAAATGCGCTCCCGCGGCATCGAAGTGGTGGAAGTGCACGATGCGCTGGCCAAAGTATTGGACGACAAGGCCTCCCGCGCCTGGATTCTGGATCGCAAGGTCAAGGCCGACAACGTAGGTATCGGCATGTTGCGCGACCTGCGCAGCTGGCTGGACGAAATGCCTTCGTCGCAACTGGCCGAGCATCTGGTGGGCGGCATCGCCAAGTTCGAACTGCCGTTTGATCCGAAAGGCCTGTTCGGCGGCTATCTGGACCAGTCTGAATTCGTACTGCCGCCGGTGCCTAACAGCCTGTTCCAGCGTGACCCGTCTTGCTGGATCTATGAAGGCGTCACGTTGAACCCGATGTACTGGCCGGCGCGCCGTCAGGAAACGCTGATCCTGCAATCCATCTACAAATTCCACCCGATGTTCGCCGGCAAGGTGAAAGTATGGTGGGGCGATTGTGACCAGGAGCATGGCCCGGCCACGCTGGAAGGCGGCGACGTGATGCCTATCGGCAACGGCGTGGTCCTGATCGGCATGGGGGAACGCACCAGCCCGCAGGCAGTGGTGCAAGTGGCCAAGCGCGTGCTGGGCAAGGAAGGCGGCGCCACTCGCGTGATCGCATGCCAGATGCCGAAGTCCCGCGCTGCGATGCACCTGGACACGGTGTTCAGCTTCCTGGACATCGATCTGCTGTCCCTGTTCCCGGACGTGGTGGACGACATCACATGCACCAGCATGTACGTGGGCGACCGCGAAGGCGAAATCCGTTTCGAACGCCATGAAGGCGTGCATCTGGTGGAAGTGGTGCGCCAGGCGCTGGGTCTCAAGGAAATCCGCGTGATCCAGACCGGCGGCGACGCCTACCAGCGCGAACGCGAGCAGTGGGACGACGGCAATAACGTGGTGGCGCTGGATCGCCGCGTGGTGGTGGCCTACGACCGCAACACCTATACCAACCGCCTGATGCGCGAGCACGGGGTGGAAGTGATCGAGATTCCGGCTTCCGAATTGGGCCGCGGCCGCGGCGGCGGTCACTGCATGACCTGCCCGATCACTCGCGACGAAGTGAAACTGTAATTCAGCTGTAGTGTCCCGGCCGCGGGCGCGGCCGGGAGGAAAATCCAAGATTCATGTGCAAAAAGACAGGTTGACCGCCGGTTTCCCCGGAAACGACGGCCGGCTTGCCCAGACTCTAATCAGGAGCAATATCATGGCTTTCAATCTGCGCAACCGTAACTTCCTCCGCATGCTGGACTTCACCCCGCGCGAAATCCGCTACATGCTCGACCTGGCCCGCGACCTGAAGCGCGCCAAGTACACCGGCACCGAACAGCAGCATCTGAAGGGCAAGAACATCGCCCTGATCTTTGAAAAAACCTCGACCCGCACCCGCTGCGCTTTCGAAGTGGCCTGCTACGACCAGGGCGCCAACGTGACTTACCTTGGGCCGTCCGGTTCGCAAATCGGCATCAAGGAATCGATGAAGGACACCGCCCGCGTGTTGGGCCGCATGTACGACGCGATCGAATACCGCGGCTTCGACCAGCACATGGTGGAAACCGAGCTGGCCAAGTTCGCCGGCGTGCCGGTATACAACGGCCTGACCGATGAATGGCACCCGACCCAGATGCTGGCCGACGTGCTGACCATGTGGGAAAACAGCGACAAGCCCATCTCCCAGATCAGCTACACCTACCTGGGCGACGCCCGCAACAATATGGGCAACTCCCTGCTGGTGATCGGCGCCAAGCTGGGCATGGACGTGCGCATCGGCGCGCCCAAGCACCTGTGGCCGACCGACGAGCTGGTGGCTCAGTGCCGCGAAATCGCCGCCAAGACCGGCGCGCGCATCACTTTGACCGAAGATGCCAAAGCCGCGGTCAAGGGCACCGACTTCATCCACACCGACGTATGGGTGTCCATGGGCGAGCCGGCCGAAGTCTGGGCCGAACGCATCAAGCTGCTGAAGCCTTACCAAGTGAATGCCGCGCTGATGGCAGCCGCCGAAAATCCGCAGGTGAAGTTCATGCACTGCCTGCCGGCCTACCACAACAGCGAAACCAAGGTGGGAAAGGAAATCGCCGCGCAATACCCGGACCTGGCCAACGGCATCGAAGTGACCGAGGACGTGTTCGAGTCCGAAGCTTGCATCGCTTTCGAGCAGGCCGAGAACCGCATGCACACCATCAAGGCCATCCTGGTGGCCACGCTGGGCGACTGATAGCCGCTTAGCATCATCCAGATGATCCGCCGGCCAAGGCTCCCCTGACCGGGAACCTTGGCCGGTTTCGTTTTCAAGCGCGCACGCTGTATCAGACGGTGGGCGCGGCAGTAAAAAGGAACTGAATATGCGAGTCGTCGTAGCTCTGGGCGGCAATGCCCTGCAACGTCGCGGCGAGGCCATGACCGCCGACAACCAACGCGCCAACGTTAAAGTGGCAGCGGAACAACTGGCCGGCGTGACCCGGCTGGGCCACAACCTGGTGATGTGTCACGGCAACGGGCCGCAAGTGGGCCTGCTGGGCCTGCAGAACGATGCTTATGCCCGCCATGTGGACGAAAAAGTGACGCCCTATCCGCTGGATGTGCTGGGCGCGCAGACCGAAGGCATGATCGGCTACATGGTTGAGCAGGAACTCGGCAATGTGTTGCCGTTCGAAGTGCCCATCGCCACCATCCTGACCCAGACCGAAGTGGACGCCAACGACCCGGCGTTCAAGAACCCGACCAAGTTTGTCGGCCCGGTCTACAGCAAGGAAGAAGCCGACAAGCTGGCGGCGGAAAAAGGCTGGACGGTGAAGGCCGACGGCGAATACTTCCGCCGCGTGGTGCCCAGCCCGAAACCGAAGCGCATCTTCGAAATGCGCCCGATCAAATGGCTGATCGAAAAAGGCGTGGTGGTGATTGCGGCCGGCGGCGGCGGCATTCCCACCATGTACGAGGGCGACAAGCTGGTGGGCGTGGAAGCGGTGATCGATAAGGATCTGGCCTCTGCCTTGCTGGCGCGCGAAATCGACGCTGACTACTTCGTGATCGCCACCGATGTGAAGAGCGTGTTTGTCGGTTGGGGCACGCCGGAAGCCAAAGCGATCAAGCAGGCGCATCCGGACGAAATGGACAAGCTGGGCTTCGCCGCCGGATCGATGGGCCCGAAAGTGGAGGCCGCTTGCGAATTCGCCCGGCTGACCGGCAAGAAAGCGGTGATCGGCGCGCTGGAAGACATCGAGAAAATCGTCAAGGGCGAGGCTGGCACCGTGATTTCCACCGAGAAGGCCGGCATCAGCTGGTATTGATGCCGTCTGCGCTTAACCAAGCGTCAAGGGCTGCCGTCAGGCAGCCCTTTTTTATTGCCTCGCCTTGCTCTAGCCCAGCAGCTTGGCGCGGTGTTGGCGGAGCAGGTCCTGCCCGGCTTGATAGCCGATCTCATAGAGTTGAGACAGATTGGAGTGCGACCAGTCCAACTCCTCCGCGCGGCGTTTCGGGTCGATCAGCTTGTCGAACTGGATCTTCAGCACCTCGGTGCGTGGCCGGCCTTGGTCGTCCTTATTGTGCAGCGCCTCGAACAGCTTCAGGTCGTCGCGCGCGATTTCGGTCAGCGGGGTGATGATGGATTGCACCCAGGCGTCGTATAGGCCGCGTGGCGGGTGTAATAGTCTGTCGCTGCCCAGCACGTCGAACACCAGGGTGTAGTCGATGTGCGGGTGATCGCGGAACAACTGCTTGAAGTTCAGCGTGTCTATGGCCGCGCCTTCGATGTAGTCGCCGTCGGCCAGGGGATAAGGCGGGTAGATGAAGGGAAAGGACAGCGCGGCCAGGAAATGCTCGTGGCCGATCTCGCTCTTGTCCCAGCAGCGCATCTCGCCGCGGGTGATGTTGTACGCGTTCAGGTAAAACTGCGGCGCAATGGTCTTGAGGCGGTCGAAATCCACGATTTCTTCGATGAAGGGCACGTGCGCGCACAGGCCTTGGCTGTTGGGGCCCAGATCGCTGGGGCAGAGCGTGGCCAGCAGCAGCGATGTCCAATCGGCCAGCAGGCGTTGCCAGGGGCCTTGGTCGGCTTGCTGCTGAATGGATTGCAGCAGCGGATTTTGGCTTTGCCAGCTACGCCACAGGTCGGCGGCCGGGCCGGGCTTGTTGAACACCTTGTAGTTGATGGGCAGCAGCCGGTAAATCGGATCGGATACGCCTAGATCGGCCAGCCGGCGTAAATTGTCCAGCGGCGAGCCCTTGCGCGGCGCCGCGTACAAGAGGCCGACAATAGCGCCGGCGCCGGAGGTGGAGATGATGTCGAATTCGACGTCGGCCTCCATCAGCGCGACCAGCGCGCCGGCCATCAAAGTTGCGTTGGGCGCGCCGCCGCCCAAGACCAGCGCAATGCTGGGCCTGCTTGCTTTTGCCATCGAAATCCCCATTCAGAGAGTGGCCGGTTGGTGGATACCGGGCTGGTACACGGTTAGTTCAATGTCATTATTGTTGTTGAATTATGGATGGCAAGATGTATTTTGCAACGCAATATGATGTCAGTGATGACTATATGACGTGTTGCGAGAAAGCCGCAGCAAGGGCTATTTGTCATTGTGTAATGAAAGATACCTTGCGGTACAAGGTAGTGGTTTGTATAGTGCAACCACAAGCAGATTGATGCCTTGGTCCAACTAGCTATCTTGTAATGCAAGGTAGTGGGGCGGGTGGGACCGGGCGGTTTCAAGGAAGGCAAGATGAAAACCCAGTTGAAGAAGGGGACCCTGGACATGTGCGTATTGGCGGTATTGGCTCAGTCCGATAGTTATGCCTACGAATTGGTCAGCACCTTGTCGCGCACGATGGAAATCAGCGAAGGGACGATCTACCCGCTGATGCGCCGGCTACAGAACGAGTCCTGGGTCAGCACCTATCTGGTGGAATCCGCGTCCGGACCGTCGCGCAAGTATTACGCGCTGACCGAGGCGGGAAAGCGGGAACTGGAGCTGATGCGACGCGAGTGGCAGGAGTTCGTCAGCGAAGTGGACAGCGTGCTGAGTCGCCTGCCGGCGGCCGGCCAGCCAGGAGAACGACAAGCATGAATCGCAAAGTGTTTTTGGAGCAGTTGGAACAGGCTCTGGCCGGTATGCCGGCGGAGGAGATCCGTGAAATCGTCGCCGACTACCAAGAGTATTTCAGCGACGCGCAAGAAGCCGGCCGCGCCGAGGATGACGTGGTTGCCGCGTTGGGCAGCCCGCAGAAGCTGGCCAAGGAGCTGAAAGCGCAGGCGCATTACCGCCAATGGGAGAACCATCGTTCCTTCGGCAATTTGATGAGGGTGGTGGCCTCGGTCGCCGGCCTGGGTGTGCTGAATTTCTTCCTGGCGCTCCCGTTCATGCTCTACCTGCTATGTCTGTCCATAGGCTACATGATGTCCGGCAGCCTGTTGATAGCCGGCGTGGCGCTGGTGGCGGCTTGGGGAGGCAATAGCCTGTTCGGCTGGCCGGAGCTGGAGCCGAGCCTTTCGCCGGAGAACGGCAAGATCGAGTTCAAAGTTCAAGCCGAAGGGGAACCGGTGCACGGCGTGACCCTGAAACAGGGGAGGCTGTTGCTGACGCTGGAAGAAGACGAAACCGCCAGCCTGCAATTGCGAACCGGCGATCCAGTGCGAGTGAGCTATGACGGCGAGGAGCTGAAAGTGGTCGCCAGCAATCCGGCGGCCAGCCAGTCGATCAAGCGAGAGGGCGAACGCTCCGTCAGCCTGGCGCGCGGGCAATTGCGCGCGCTGACGCTGACATCTGACGGCGGGGAGAGCATGGTGCTGGCCCCGGACGGGGATGGCCGCTCGCTGCGCTGGCGGATGATCTCGGCGGAAGCTTCCGCCGCCGCCGGCGAAGCCGGGCAAGTTGCCGATCTGGTGCTGGGCGACGGCGAGAGCTCGCTGGTGATCAAGGATAACCGTTTGTCGCTGAAAGACGGCAAAGATCATATCGAGATCGACGGCATTCCGGGCTTGTCGCTGCAGAGTTCGGCGGCGGTCAGCGGATTCGTGTTGTTGCTGGTTGGGGGATTGGGGCTGGTGTTTTGCGTATGGCTGACGCGGCTGACTTGGCTCGGGCTGGTGCGCTACGTCCGCTACCAGATCGACTTGGTGGCGGGCAGAAGTCCGAGCGGCAAAGCGGTGTGACGAGTGTTGTTTTGACTGGATTTGGGAGAGAAACATGAAACACGATGCATGCATTCAACAATTGCAACTGACCATGGAGCGCTTGCCCGAATCCGAGCTGCGCAAGATTCTGAGCGACTATCGCGAATACATTCGCGACGCGGTGGCAGACCAGCGCAATGAGAGCCGCCTGATCGCCGCGCTGGCGGACTCCCGGAGGCGCACCGTTTCGGCCTTTGCGCGCCAAGGATTGTCGAGTGCTCTGTGGGCGCGGCTAGCCCGCCATGCGGTGGGCGGGATGGCGGCGGCTTGCGGCGTTATCGCGATGTACTGGCTGTTCATGCAGTGACGAAAACATGCGCCGCCGGCCGCGGCGGCGGTTTCAACTTGAGAAAGGGGAACGTGATGATGCGTGAGGCAATGCGGTTGCTGATGTTGACGGGCATGGCGTGCGGCGGAGCGGTTCACGCGGCGGAAGCGCCGATTGAAAAGCTGGTGATCAAGGGAGACGCCGCCGTGCTCAAGCTGAGTGCGGACGACAAACGGCCGTATCAGCTTGATCTGAACAAAAGCAATTGGGACGCGAAGCAGTGCAGTGCCCAAGTGCGGCGCGAAGGCGGCGTGGTCACGATCACGGTCAAGCTCAACAACAAACTGCTGGGCGCCGGCTGCGGGCTGGAGATCGCGGGCAATCTGAAACCGGGCAAGCAGGTGGAGTTGGGGCTGGCCGCGGTCAAGGGTTCGATCCGCGGCGCTTATTCTGCGATCCGGGTGGACAGCAAAGCGGTGGATCTGACTCTGGAGGGCAAGGCTGCCAGCCTCTCCATGTCCGCCGACGCGATCAGGGCGCAGGCCAAGGGCGCTTACGACAAGCTGGCGTTCAAGGGGCAGGCGTTGACGCTGGCTTTCGAGGGCAGCAGCCGCGACATGGCCTTTGACGGCCAGGCGGTGAAGGCGAAGGTGAGGCTGACCGACGCCAAGCCCAGCGGTTCCTTGTCGTTGGACGCCACCACCGGCAAGTTGGCGCTGACGCTGCCGAAGTCCGCAACGCTGCAGTACGAAGTGCGCGGCGCGGCGGCCTCGGTGGATAGCAAGTTGCCCAGCACCGCCGGCGCGCCGCTGAAGCTGAGTGCGCGCGGCCAGGCCTTGAAGGTGGCGGTGGAGGCGGATTAAGGACCTATTTACGATCTCGCGAGCAAGGGCGAGGCAAGGCGAAAACGGCTCAAAAGCGGAGTGTACACACGGTACATGAGCATTTTGAAGGTGCGCTCACCGAGCCACGTTTCACGACGGGTATTCGATCGTAAACAGGTCTAGGTCGCGGCCAAACAAAACGGAGCCCAAGGGCTCCGTTCGCATGACGGGCGAACCCGGCTCAGTAAGCGCAGACGGTGAACAACTCCAGGCCGCCGTCGCGCACCAGCTTGCCGCCGCCCAGCTCGGGCAACTCAATGATGGCGGCGGCTTCCAACACGTCGGCGCCCATGCGCTTGAGCAGCTTGTAGCCGGCCATCATGGTGCCGCCGGTGGCTACCAGGTCGTCGATCAGGATTACGCGGTCGCCCGGCTTGCAGGCGTCGGTGTGCATTTCCACCGCGGCGTTGCCGTATTCCAGCTCGTATTCCTCTTCCACCGTGGTGAAAGGCAGCTTGCCGCGCTTGCGGATAGGCACAAAGCCTACGTTCAACTCGTAAGCCAGCACCGAGCCGATGATGAAGCCGCGCGCGTCCAGTCCGGCCACCAGGTCCACCTTCTCCATCATGTAGCGGTGCACATAGATGTCGATCAGCATGCGGAAGGTTTTGGGGTTCTGCAGCAGCGGGGTGATGTCGCGGAACATCACGCCTTGTTGCGGCCAGTTGGGCACAGTGCGGATCCAGCCTTTCAGATAGCTGGAGTAGTCGAGATTGCTAAGGTTTTCCATGGCCTTATTGTACTTCTAAATGAAGAGAATCGCCGCGCGGCCCACAAGAAAAAGCCCGCCGCGCAGCGCGGCAGGCTAGGAGTCCGCATCAATTATTGACGTTTCAGTGGAAGAAAGCCAGCTTGAAGATCCACAGCGCGGCGATGACCAACACTGGCAGCTTCAGGTCGGAGAAACGACCGGCCAGGATCTTGATCACCGCATAGCTGATGAAGCCGAAGGCGATGCCGTCGGCGATGGAGAAAGTGAACGGCATCGCCAGCGCGGTCATCACCGCCGGCGCGGATTCGGTCAGATCGCTCCAGTCGATCTCGGCCAGGCCGCGAGCCATCAGCACCGCCACGTAGCACAGCGCCGGCGCGGTGGCGTAGGCGGGCACGGTGGCGGCCAAAGGCGACAGCCACAGCGAGGCCAGGAACAGCAGCGCCACCACCATGGCGGTCAGGCCGGTGCGGCCGCCCACGGCGGTGCCGGCGGCGGATTCCACATAGGCGGTGGTGGACGAAGTACCCATCACCGCGCCGGCGGTGATCGCCACCGAATCAGCCAACAGCGCGCGCTTCAGGCGCGGCAATTTGCCGTCCTTGAGCAGGCCGGCGCGATGGGACACGCCCACCAAAGTGCCGGTGGTGTCGAACAGATCCACGAAGAAGAACACGAAGATCACGCCGATCAGGCCGGCTTGCAGCGCGCCGGCGATATCCATCTTCATGAAGGTGGGCGCCATGCTGGGCACCGGCGCCACCACGCCCTTGAACGGAGACAAGCCCATTGCGATGGACAGCACCGTCACCACCAGGATGCCGATGATGATGGAGCCCGGCACCTTGCGGTATTCCAGCGCCACGATCAGGAAGAAGCCCAGGACGGCCAGCAGGGTGGTGGGTTTGTGGATGTCGCCCAGGGTCAGATAGGTTTCCGGGTGCGGCGCGATCACGCCGGCGTTCTTCAGAGCGATGATGGCCAGGAACATGCCTACGCCGGCGGAAATGGCGAATTTCAGCGATTGCGGGATGGCGTTGACGATGGCCTCGCGCACGCGGAACAGGCTCACCGCCAGGAACACGATGCCGGAGATGAACACCGCGCCCAGCGCGGTTTCCCAAGAGAGCCCCATGCCTTTGACCACGCTGAAGGTGAAGTAGGCGTTCAGACCCATGCCCGGCGCCAGCGCGATTGGGTAATTGGCCACCAGGCCCATGATGGAGGTGCCGAGGGCGGCGGCCAGACAGGTGGCCACGAAGACGGCGTTCAAGTCCATGCCGGTGCTCGACAGGATCAGCGGGTTGACCAGGATGATGTAAGCCATGGTCAAGAAGGTGGTAAAGCCGGCGATGACTTCGGTCTTCACCGTGGTGCCGTGTTCTTTCAGCTTGAAGAAGCTGTCAAGGAATTGCATGGCGAAACGCGCTCCAAAGGAGATAGGTAGGAAAAAAACGAGCCATTTTATTCAGCCTGAAGAGATTTACCTAAATCTTGACGTGAAAATAACTTGGCGATTAACAGCAGCAGCCCGCTTATGGTATTCTGGAGAATTACTCATTTGGCAGGAAAGCGCCTTTTCATGAGCCAGCCAACCGGTAATATCTTTATCGTGGTCGCTCCTTCCGGCGCGGGGAAAACCTCGCTGGTCACGGCCTTGCTCCAGGCGGAGCCATCCGTGGAGCTGTCCATTTCTTATAGCACGCGCGCGCCGCGCAAGGGCGAGGTGGACGGCAAGCATTACCATTTCGTCGATCAGGCCACGTTCAAGTCCATGATAGAGCGCGGCGATTTCCTCGAGTACGCGGAAGTCTACGGCAACTATTACGGCACCAGCGCGCCGTGGATACGCAGCCGCCTGGACGTGGGGCAGGACATCCTGCTGGAAATCGATTGGCAGGGCGCCGAGCAGGTGCGCAAGGTCTTTCCCGAGGCGATCGGCATTTTCATCGCGCCGCCGTCTATCGAAGAACTGGAGCGCCGGCTGCGCGGTCGCGCCACCGACAGCGAGGATGTGATCCGCCGCCGGCTGGCCTCCGCTCGCGCAGAGATCGACAAGATCGCCGAGTACGACTACATCGTGGTCAACGACGATTTCGAACGCGCTCGCCTCGATTTGATCAGCGTCGTGCGCGCCAATCGGCTGCGCAGCGCCATCCAGTGCCGCAAGCTGGCGGCGATGCTGGCGCGGATGGGACAGGCCGGCTGATCCGTCCGTTTGTTGGTGAGTCGACTAAAATTTAGATATAGTGATCCCTCTGGGCGTTGTTGCCGCCGCAAGAACGGCGACCGACAATGCCCTTGGCAACTTTGAGAAAGAAAGCATATGGCCCGTATTACTGTTGACGATTGCCTGGACCGCATCCAGAACCGTTTCGACCTGACCCTGGCCGCAGCCTACCGCGCGCGTCAAGTGGCTTCCGGCGCCAGCCCCTTCGTTGAAGCCGGCCGCCATAAGCCCACCGTTGTCGCGCTGCGTGAAATCGCCGCCGGCCATGTTGGCAAGGAAGTTCTGAGCCGCGGCAAAGCCTGATTGCAAGTGGGTGGTGGGTTATGGCAACCGGCATCGAGGATGAAATCGACTATAACGCCCTGATCGACAGCGAAGCGCAAGCGTTTTTCGAGTCTGTCGCGCGTTATCTCAAGCCGGAGGACGTCCAGCTGTTGCGGCAGGCTTTCGAGGTCAGCCGCGCGGCGCACGAAGGGCAAACCCGCAAGAGCGGCGAACCTTACATCACCCACCCGCTGGCGGTGGCCGGCATGCTGGCCGAGTGGCGGCTGGACGTGCAGGGGCTCGCCGCCGCATTGCTCCACGATGTGTTGGAAGACACCGGCGTCACCAAGCCGACGCTGATCGAAAAGTTCGGCAAGATCATCGCCGATCTGGTGGACGGCCTTTCCAAGCTGGAGAGGCTGGAATACCAGACCAAGGAAACCGCGCAAGCGGAAAGCTTCCGCAAAATGGTGCTGGCGATGGCGCGCGATATCCGCGTCATCATCGTCAAGCTGGCGGACCGCCTGCACAATATGCGCACGCTGGACTCGATGCGCGAAGACAAGCGGCGACGCATCGCGCTGGAAACCCTGGAGATCTACGCGCCGATCGCCAATCGCATCGGCCTCAACAAGGTTTATCGCGAACTCCAGGACCTGGCGTTCAAGCACCTGCATCCGCATCGCTACGGCGTGCTGTCCAAGGCGGTGCGCGCCGCGCGCGGCAACCGCCGCGAAGTGGTGACCAAGATTTTGCAGTCCGTCAGTCAGAAGCTGGTGCAAAGCAATATCGAAGCCACGATCAAGGGGCGGGAGAAAAACCTCTACAGCATCTACAAGAAAATGCAGGAAAAACACCTGTCGTTTTCCGAGGTGCTGGACATTTACGGCTTCCGCGTCGTCGTCAACGACATCCCGGGCTGTTACCTGGCGCTGGGCGCCTTGCACAGTCTGTACAAGCCGATTCCCGGCAAATTCAAGGATTACATCGCCATTCCCAAGGGCAATGGCTACCAGAGCCTGCACACCACCTTGTTCGGCCCCTATGGCACGCCGGTGGAGATGCAGATCCGCACCCGCGAGATGAATAGCGTGGCCGAGGCCGGCGTGGCCTCGCACTGGATGTACAAGAGCGGCGATGGTGTTAACACCGCCCAGCAGCGCACCCATCAGTGGCTGCAGAAAATCATGGACATGCAGGAGGAGAGCGACGATCCGGTCGAATTCCTCGAGCATATCAAGATCGACCTGTTCCCGGACGAGGTCTACGTATTCACGCCCAAGGGCAAGATCATGGTGATGCCTCAGGGAGCGACGCCGGTGGACTTCGCCTACGCGGTGCACACCGACATCGGCCATCGCTGCATCGCCGCGCGCGTCAATCACGCGTTGGTGCCTTTGCGCACCGTGCTACGCAACGGCGATACCGTGGAAATCATTACCTCCACCCAGGCCAAGCCCAATCCGTCCTGGCTGACCTTCGTGCAGAGCGGGCGGGCGCGCTCCGGCATTCGCAACTATCTGAAGAGCCTGCAGCAGGAAGAGGCGGTGGGCTTGGGCGAGAAGCTGCTCAAGCAAGCGATAGGGGCGCTGGCGGTGACGCCGTTGGCGCTGAGCGATGAACTGTGGGTGGAGTATCTGGCCGCTTTCGGCGAGAAGCTCGCTTCTCATCAAGACGTGCTGGCCGATATCGGCGCCGGCAAGCTGATGCCCATCGTGGTGGCGCGGCGCTTGCTGGAGCTGGCTGGCGAACGGCTGGGCGAGGAAGTGAAAGTAGGCCCCGTGACCATACGCGGCAACGAGGGCGGCATGGTGCAGCTGTCGCCCTGCTGCAACCCGCTGCCGGGCGACGAGATTCTGGGCGTGATCACCAAGGGCCAAGGCCTGGTCATCCACCGCAAGGGGTGTCCGAACGCGCGGCGGGCGGATCACGACAAGCTTCTCGACGTCAATTGGGAAGCGCAACGCGACCGTATGTTCGGCGTTACCGTTGGCGTGTTGTCCCGCAACGAGCGCGGCGCGCTGGCGGATATCGCCACCGCGATCTCGCAGGCTTCGGCCAATATCGAAAGCGCCGACACCCAGGACAGCAGCCGCGATGGCGACGGTCTGTTCAATATCCACTTCCGCTTGCAGGTGGAGGGCGTCGAGCACCTAGAGCGGGTGCTGAGCGCTATTCGCGTGCTGCCGGTGGTGCAGCGCGTGCAACGGAGATGAGATGCTGAAACTCAAGATCAACGGCGAGGGCCGCGAACTGGCCGACGTGGCCAACGTGGCCGAGCTGGTGGCGGCGCTGGACCTTGCCGGCAAGCGCGTGGCGCTGGAAAAGAATGGCGAGATCGTGCCGCGCAGCCAGTATCCGACCACCGGGCTGGCCGACGGCGACGAACTCGAAATCGTGGTGGCCGTCGGCGGAGGCTGAGCGGCAAAGCTGATAGAGGTGCAGGAGTGGCGGATCAACTGATCATCGCAGGCAAGGCTTACAATTCGCGTTTGCTGGTGGGGACCGGCAAGTATCGGGATTTTGAGGAGACGGCGCAGGCGCTCGACGCGTCGGGAACGGAAATCGTCACCGTCGCCATTCGCCGAGTCAACCTGGGGCAGAACGCCGGCGAACCCAATTTGCTGGACTTTTTGCCCAAAAACCGGTATAACCTTCTCCCCAACACGGCGGGATGTTATTCCGCCGTCGATGCCATTCGCACTTTGCGCCTGGCCAGAGAGCTTCTGGACGACCATCGTTTTGTCAAGCT
The DNA here is from genome assembly GCF_052805975.1 of Chromobacterium sp. W521. Classification (NCBI taxonomy): domain Bacteria; kingdom Pseudomonadati; phylum Pseudomonadota; class Betaproteobacteria; order Neisseriales; family Chromobacteriaceae; genus Chromobacterium; species Chromobacterium sp. W521. The sequence continues at coordinate 304,893 of NZ_JBRBAF010000005.1, read as the reverse complement.
GGAAGTGCTGGGCGATCCGAATACCTTGTTCCCCAACGTCAAGGAAACCCTTAAAGCGGCTGAAGTATTGGTGGCCGAGGGGTTCGACGTCATGGTGTATACCTCGGATGATCCCATTATCGCCCGCGAGTTGGAGCAAATAGGCTGCTGCGCCATCATGCCGCTGGCCAGCCTGATTGGCTCCGGGATGGGGATTCTGAATCCGTGGAATTTGAAGTTGATTATTGAGCAGTCCAAGGTTCCCGTGCTGGTTGACGCCGGCGTCGGCACCGCGTCCGACGCGGCAATCGCGATGGAACTGGGCTGCGATGGCGTGCTGATGAACACCGCGATTGCCGCCGCGCAACAACCGGTGTTGATGGCGCACGCCATGAAACAGGCTGTAGAAGCAGGCCGCTCGGCATATCTTGCCGGCCGGATGCCGAAACGTTTTTATAGTGCAGTACCTAGTTCTCCTAGTGAGGGGGTGATTTCTTCCGTCAAGCCGTGATGCGTAAAGCGCCACAGATTGCTTGGTCGGAACGCTTCAGACTTTTCCAAACCGCGTAACGTTGTTAAAATGCTGTTTTTTATAGCCCCAGTCACGTCTGGGCGCTAGGAACTAAGGATACTAGATTCAATGCCGAACATTCGTGTTAAAGAGAACGAGCCGTTTGAAGTTGCAATGCGTCGCTTCAAGCGCGCGGTGGAAAAAACCGGTCTGCTGACCGAACTGCGCGCCCGCGAGTTCTACGAAAAACCGACTGCCGAGCGCAAGCGCAAGCACGCCGCTGCTGTTAAGCGCCACTACAAGCGCATCCGCAGCCAAATGCTGCCGCCGAAACTCTACTAAGAGTTCGTCTGGTCAGTAAGCAGGACCGCAGGCCTAGCCTGCGGTTTTGCCATTTGTAGTTCCCCGTTAGCAGACTCTGACGGCATGGGTTTTGAGCTTTTCAAAACCAATGTCATCAGGGTTTGACTCTCTCTCAAGTGCGCACTCGCCGCCCGCGACGGGTGGCGGTCATCTTCCGGAAAGCAAGCAATGAGCCTCAAGCAGCGAATCAGCGACGACATGAAATCTGCAATGAAAGCGCGGGAAAGCGACAAACTGGCGGCCATCCGCCTGTTGCTGGCGGCCATCAAGCAGAAGGAAGTGGACGAGCGGGTGGAGCTGGACGACGCCGGCGTTGTGGCCGTCATCGACAAGATGCTCAAGCAGCGCCGTGATTCGATCAGCCAGTACGAGGCGGCTCAGCGCCAGGACCTGGCCGACAAGGAAAAATTCGAGATGGACGTGCTGATGGCCTATATGCCCCAGCAACTGTCCGCCGAGGAGATTGACGTTCTGGTGGCCAAGGCCGTAGCCGACAGCGGCGCCGCCGGCATGCAGGACATGGGCAAGGTGATGGGGCTGCTGCGGCCGCAATTGGCTGGCCGTGCCGACATGGCGCAGGTGTCCGCCTGCATCAAGGCCAAGCTGGCCGGTTGAGCCCGCTTCGGGCCGCTTTGTCGGCCCGAGCCAACGGTGACTTTGCTTGATCCCTCAGGATTTTGTTGATCAGTTGTTGTCCCGCGTCGATATCGTCGACGTGGTGGATCGTTACGTCCCTTTGAAAAAGGGGGGCCAGAACTATCTGGCCTGCTGCCCGTTTCATAAGGAAAAGTCGCCGTCGTTCACGGTGAGTCCGTCCAAGCAGTTTTATCACTGCTTTGGCTGCGGCGCTCACGGTTCGGCCATCGGCTTCGTGATGGAATACCAAGGGCTGGGCTTCGTCGACGCCGTGAAGCTGCTGGCGGAAGGCATCGGCATGCAGGTGCCGGACAGCCGCGCTCACGCCAATCCAGAGGCCAGCCGCGCCGCACGCGAACGCAAACTGTCGCTGGAGCAGATGATGCAAATGGCGGCAGGCTACTACAAACAGCAGCTGAAGTCCGCGCCCAACGCCATTTCCTATCTGAAAGGCCGGGGTTTGAGCGGCGAAGTGGCCGGTCGCTTCGGCCTTGGCTTCGCCCCGGACGGCTGGCAGAACCTGGAAACGGTTTTTCCGGATTACCAGGACGACAAGCTGGTCGATACCGGCTTGGTCATCGTCAACGAAGAGAAGGGCCAGCGTTACGACCGATTCCGCGATCGGGTGATGTTCCCGATCCGCAACCAGCGCGGCGCCATCATCGGCTTTGGCGGCCGGGTGATGGGCAAGGGCGAGCCCAAGTACCTGAACTCGCCGGAAACGCCCTTGTTCGAGAAAGGCCGGGAACTGTACGGCCTCTACGAGGCGCGCCAGGCGATACGGGATAAAAACCGCGTGCTGGTGGTCGAAGGCTATATGGATGTGGTGGCGCTGGCTCAATTTGGAGTTGGCTATGCGGTGGCCACGCTGGGTACCGCCACCACCGGCGAACACGTGCGCAAGTTGATGCGCCACGCCGACCAAGTTTACTTCTGTTTCGATGGCGATAAGGCTGGCCAAAAGGCCGCCTGGCGAGCGCTGGAAAACAGCCTGCCGCAATTGCAGGACGGCAAGGCGCTGAATTTTCTGTTCCTGCCGCAGGAACATGACCCGGACAGCTATATCCGCGAGTTCGGCGCCGAGGCCTTTGAAAAAGTATTGGAAGAGCAGAGCTTGCCTCTGTCCGTTTATTTCACCCGCGAATTGTGTCGCGAGGTGAACCTGACCACGCCGGAAGGCAAGGCCGATCTGATCCGTCAGGCCGCGCCCCTTCTGGCGCAGATTGCCGCTCCGGCCCTGGGCTTCATCATCAAGAAAAGACTGGCGGAACTCGCTGGTGTGGATGTCGACGAATTCGACATGTTGACGACGGGCCAACGGAAGTCGGAGCGCAAAGGCAAGCGGGAGCACCGTTTGCCGGAGGTATCGCATCGCCCGCCACAGTCCTCCATGGTGACGCGCCTGATCAAATGGCTGCTATTGAACCCTGGTTGGGCCGGCGATGTGCGTTTGCCGGACAGTATGGCACTGTCCGACGAGCTTGCCTGTTTTGCCATGTTGGCCGAATGCGTGCAAGGGCACGACCAGCCGCCGAATACGGCGCAATTGATGGAAAGCCTGCGCGGCACTCCATACGAAGGGCTGGTGGATAGTGTTCTGCAGCAGGCCATGCAGGACCCGGACGAGTTCGCCGATCCCAGCGAGGAAGATAGACAGCAGTTTCAGGACGGCGCTGCCAAGCTCCTGAAAATGCTGCATCAAACTCAGGTGGAGCGGCTAAAACAAAAGGACCGGAACGAAGGCCTGACTCCGGAAGAAGTCAGATTGCTAGGGGAATTGCTGCGGGATTTGCTGGCGCCAAACGCTTGACGTTGTCGCCGCCCCGGCAGATTGCCGAAAGCGATGCCGTGGCTTTAAAAGCGCCCCGCAGGGCTACACAAACAGCGTTGTTTGCTTGTGTTATTATCAACTGTTTTTTTCGGCTTATTTCAAGCAGGAAGCGAAATGGCGGCCTCTCCCGAAAATCAAAAAGACGTGCAGGAAAACGAAACCGAAGTGATGAGCCTGGAAGAGCAGCGTAAACGCCTGCGCCAGCTGATCGCCTTGGGTAAAGAGCGTGGGTATCTGACCTACGCGGAAATCAACGACCACCTGCCGGAAGATGTGTCCGACGCAGAGCAGATCGAAAACATCATCACGATGATTTCCGGTCTGGGCATCCAGGTTTACGACGAAGCGCCGGATGCGGACACCCTGCTGATGTCCGACGCCACTCCGCCGGTGGCCGATGAAGACGCCGTGGAAGAAGCCGAAGCGGCGCTGTCCTCGGTGGATTCCGAATTTGGCCGCACCACGGATCCGGTGCGCATGTATATGCGCGAAATGGGTTCGGTGGAGTTGCTGACCCGCGAAGGCGAGATCGAAATCGCCAAGCGGATCGAAGACGGCCTGAAGTACATGATCCAGGCGATTTCAGCTTGTCCGGGCACCATCGCCGAAGTGTTGGAGCTGGTGGAACGCGTCGGCCGCGACGAAGTGCGCGTGGACGAGGTGGTTGACGGCTTCATCGATCTGAACGCGCCGTCCGAGGAGGAGGCCGCGTTCGCCGCGCAGGCGGACGAGGACGAGTTGCTCGACGCCGAGGCCGAAGAGGAAGAGGAAGAAGAGGAGGAGGAAGGCGACGCCGCCGATGCCGCCGGTATCAACCTCGAAGAGCTGAAGCAGCATGCACTGGAGCACTTCGCCGGCGTGCGCATGTTGTTTGACAAGATGGTCAAGGTGCTCTCCGCCAAGGGTGCGCAGAGCAAGGAATACCTGGAGCTGCAAGACGCGATCACCACTGAGTTCATGCTGGTGCGCTTCTCCACCCGCCAAGTGGAAAGCCTGTGCGACTCGCTGCGCAGCCGCGTCAACGAAATCCGCACTTACGAGCGCGACATCCAGGATATCTGTGTCAGCCGCGTGCGCATGGAGCGTGCTCACTTCATCAAGGTGTTCCCGGGCAACGAGACCAATCTTGATTGGGTGGAAAACGAGATCCATTCGGGCAAGGGCTGGGCGGAGGCGTTGACCCGCTTCAAACACGCGATCATCGAGAAGCAGACCAAGCTGTCCGAGTTGCAGGATCGCGCGATGCTGCCGATCAAGGCGCTTAAGGAAATCAATCGCCAGATGTCGGCGGGCGAATCCAAGGCGCGCCGCGCCAAGAAAGAGATGATCGAGGCCAACCTGCGTCTGGTGATCTCCATCGCCAAGAAGTACACCAACCGCGGCCTGCAGTTCCTCGATCTGATCCAGGAAGGCAATATCGGTTTGATGAAGGCGGTGGACAAGTTCGAATACCGCCGCGGCTACAAGTTCTCGACCTACGCCACCTGGTGGATTCGCCAGGCGATCACCCGCTCCATCGCGGACCAGGCGCGCACCATTCGTATTCCGGTGCATATGATCGAGACCATCAACAAGATGAATCGCATCAGCCGTCAGATTCTGCAGGAAACCGGCCATGAGCCGGACCCGGCCGAGCTGGCGGAAAAGATGGAGATGCCGGAAGAGAAGATTCGCAAGATCATGAAGATTTCCAAGGAGCCCATCTCCATGGAAACCCCGATCGGCGACGACGACGATTCCCATCTTGGCGATTTCATCGAAGACCAGAACAACCTGGCGCCGTCCGACGCTGCGATGTATTCCAGCCTGAAGGACGCCACCAAGGAAGTGCTGGACACGCTGACCCCGCGTGAGGCCAAGGTGTTGCGCATGCGTTTCGGCATCGACATGAACACCGACCACACGCTGGAAGAGGTGGGCAAGCAGTTCGATGTGACTCGCGAGCGCATCCGCCAGATCGAAGCCAAGGCTCTGCGCAAGCTGCGTCACCCGACCCGTTCGGAACGTCTGCGCAGCTTCCTGGACAACGAGCCGGGCGGTCAGTGATTCGATGTGACGCCGGTTTAGGCTAACAGCCTGCGCTGGACGAAAACCCCAAGCCGTCGGTATTAGACGCTTGGGGTTTTGCTTTTGGGCTGGTATAATGCGCAGCTCTGGGCCTCTAGCTCATGCTTGGTTAGAGCAGCGGACTCATAATCCGTTGGTGCGGGGTTCGACTCCCCGGGGGCCCACCAAGACTTCCTCGCTAAACACGGCGGTTCTTGGCGATTCAAATCAGAAGCCGACGCTTAGGTCGGCTTTTTTGTTTTGGTCGGCCGCCCCGTTATTGCCACCTCGCCCGTCTCTTTGTTGAATGCTTCCCTGATTGCGGATTTCCGTGCCGGATAGACGTAGCTTTTAGCTATTTCCCCCCTGTTCCGATGGGGAAAATCAATATGCGACGTCGTTTTCAGTTACTATCTAGCGTTTCGCGCGCTATTGCGCGCTCTCATGTGGAAAAAACCGAATGCCACAGAAGGAAAAAAAAGCGGCAAGCAGTAACGCCACATTGGCCGACAAGGTATTCCAGGAGTTGCGACGGGACATTCTGTTGGGCGTATACCGCCCGTCGCAGAAATTGCTGTTGCATGACCTCAAGGCGCGTTACGACGCCGGAGGCTCTCCGATCCGGGAGGCGCTGTTGCGCCTGAGCTGGTGCAAATACGTGGTGATGGAGCCGCAGCGCGGTTTTTGGGTGGCGCCGATTTCCCGCTATGAGCTTTACGACATTCTGCTGGTGCGCCGAGTGCTGGCGGAGGAGGCGGTGCGCCGCTCGCTGGAGCAGGGAGACGAGGCGTGGGAACTGGAGGTGTTGGCCAGCTACCACCGTTTGAGCCGAATAGATCTGAACGACGCGGATGTGGATCTTCAGGACTGGGCGGACCGCCACATGGCGTTCCACCTGGCCATCATCAGCGGCAGCCACTCGCCGGTGATTGTGGAGGTGATGGAGTCCTTGTACAACCGCTTGGAGCGCTATCGGCATATCTGGTTTGATCCGGCTTTGCCGTCCTCCAAGCGTTACAGCGACGAGGGCGAGCATCAGGCCATCATGCAGGCCGTGTTGGCCAGGGATGCGGACCGGACCTTGCAATTGCTGGATCAGCACTATTCCCACGTGATGCAGGTGGTGGAAGGATTAAGCACGGAAGCCTTCCTGCCCCGCTAGTTCGTTGGCCGATTCGAGGCCGGCAGCCCCGCCCGTTCGCCGTCAGGCTTGGGGCGGGGCGAGCCCGGCGCTTCAGCGTCCGGGCCATTTCACGCGGTTCCTCGCGTTTATTCCCAAATCAACAGACAGTACTGTTTCTTGCCGCGCCGCAACAAGGTATAGCGTTGATGGCGGCGATCGGCCTGTTCCAGCCGAGCTTCCAGCGCCTCCGTTCTGGCGCCGTTAACGCTGACCGCGCCGCTTTGCAGCAGCGTGCGGGCCTCGCTTTTGGACGCGGCCAGACCGCTGGCCGCCAAGGCGTCGATCAGCGGTGTGGATTGCGGCGGCAGGGTCAGCCGCGGCATGCCGTCCTGAGCCAGTTGAGCAAAGTCCGCGGCGCTGAGGCCTTCCACGTCGTTGTCGAACAGACTAAGCGTGATCCGCTGAGCGGCGGCGAGCGCGGCCGGCCCGTGCACCAGCTCGGTGACTTGCTCAGCCAGGGTGCGCTGAGCCCGCGGTTTGCCGCCGGAGGCGCGGTCTTCGGCCTCGATGGCCTGGATATCTTCATTGGACAAAAAGGTGAAGTAGCGCAGAAAGCGGTAGACGTCGGCATCGGCCGCGCCCAGCCAGAACTGGTAGAAGGCGTAGGGCGAGCACTTGTTCGGGTCCAGCCAGACCGCGTTGCCTTCGCTCTTGCCGAACTTGGTGCCATCGCTATTGGTGATCAAGGGCATGGTCAGGCCGAAGGCCTGCTGCTGGTTCACCCGTCTGACCAGGTCGACGCCCGCGGTGATGTTGCCCCATTGGTCGGAGCCGCCGATCTGCAGCTTGCAGCCGAAGCGGCGGTTCAGCTCAACGTAGTCGTGGCTCTGGAGCAGGCTGTAGGCGAACTCGGTGAAGGAGATGCCGACATCGTCGCGGTGGATCCGCTGCTGTACGGATTCCTTCTTGATCATGGCGTTGACTGAGAAATGCTTGCCGACATCCCGGAGGAAATCCAGCGCGCTCATGCTGGCGAACCATTCGTGGTTGTTGGCCATCAGGGCGGCATTGTCGCCTTCGAAGCTGAGGAAGGGCTCCACCTGACGGCGGATTTTGTCCACCCAGCCGGCCACCACCTCCGAGGTGTTGAGCTTGCGCTCGCTGGCCTTGAAGCTGGGGTCGCCTATCATGCCGGTGGCGCCGCCCACCAGGGCGATGGGGCGGTGCCCGGCCATCTGGAAGCGCTTGAGTAGCAGCAGCGGCACCAGGTGGCCCAGGTGCAGGCTATCGGCGGTGGGGTCGAAACCGCAGTACAGGGTGACCGTTTCCCGGGACAGCAGCGCGTCGAGCGCGTCCGCGTCGGTGACCTGCGAGATCAGGCCGCGTTGCTGCAGATCCCGGATCAGGGTCGATTGCTTCATTTCGTTTACCTCCATGATTGCGGCGCGCGGCCGTGTTGGCCGCGCGTCCGGACGACGGCGCGGAGGCGCCGTCAGAACACGGGCAGCAGTCCTTGCATCACCAAGATCTGGAACAGGATGATGGCGAGGCCTGAACCGCCTATCGCCCAGTGCAGGGTGCCGCCGCCGCTGACTTGGTAGTCGGGCTGGTAGTTGTCCTGGCTACGCAGCTTGATCAGGGCCAACGCCGGGAACAGGATGGCGAGCACCACCAGGAAAATGGCGGCGGCACCCAGCGCGGCGACGAAGCCGCCGGGGAAGAACAGCGCGAAGCCCAGCGGCGGCAGATAAGTGATCAGCGCGGTTTGCAGCCGCTGCCGCAGGCTGTCTCCGCGTTTCAGAGTGCTGGCCATGGCGTCGAACAAGCCGAGCGATACGCAAAGATAGGAGGTGAACAGCGCGATGGACGAGAAGGCGGACAGCAGGGATGGCACTTGCGGCGTGGGCACCAGCGCGTGGAAGTCGTCCAGAAACATGCCCACCGATCCATTATGGGCGGAGATCGCCTGGAAGCTGTGGCTGCCATAGCGCGGCAGCGTGCCCAGGGTGTTGAACACCCACAGCAGGTAGACGCCCATGGGGATCAGGCTGCCGGCGATGAAGACGTTGCGCAGCGTGCGAGGCTGGTCGCGGCCCAGGTATTTGACCATGCTGGGCACGCTGCCGTGAAACCCGAAGGCGGTCAGAAACATGGGGATGGCGGCCAGCATGTATTTGGCGGAATCCGTGCTTTCCGACAGATTGCCGGTGTCGACGTAGGGCTGGATGACCGCGCTTAGCGCCAGAAAGATCAGGATGTTCAGGCTGAACAGCAGCCGGTTGACCTTGTCCACCGCCGTGGTGCTGGCGAAGACGATGCCGCCGATCAGGACGGTGAAGACCAGCGAGACCTGGGCGGGAGACAGGCTTAGGCCCAGGTACTGGTGCAGGCTGGATTGATAGGTGGAGCCGCCGCCGGAGATATAGGCGGAGGAGAGCGCGTAGAGCAAGAGCAGCAGGCTGGCGTTGATCAGATAGCTGCCCTTGGCCTTGAACAGCGAGCGGGCGATGGCGTCGAAGCCGTAGCCTTCGGGAAAGGACAGGCAGACCTCCAGCAGCATCAAGCCGGTGTAGGTCATCAACGCCCAGATCAGAAACAGGGTCAGGCAGGCGTAGCCGAAACCCATGCCGGCGGACACCAGCGGCAGCGCCAGCATGCCGGCGCCCAGCATGGTGCCGGAAATCAGCAAGGTGGCCCCTATGGCCTTGAAATTGACTTGCATGTGGAATCCTCAACCATCCTTGATGAAGAGAAGGATGCGTTCGTAAAAACCGGACAAACTCATAGTCGGTATTGGGTCTGGTGATGAAAAAAACGCTCCCGGCCAAGCCGGGAGCGGAGGTGGATCAGGCCGCGATCAGGGTGTCGGCGCCGGTTTTGTCTTCCATGTCCACGATCTGGGCCAGCTTGGCGGCGAAGACCTCGCGCAACTGTTCCCAGTAGGCGTCGAAATCCTCTGCTTTGCGCAGGAAGTGGGTCATCACGGCGGCGCGCAGGATGTAGACGCTTTCCACCTTGTCCCATTCGGCCCGGCTGAAGCCGCGGCTAGCCACGTAGTGCCAAGGGGTGTCGCCGTACTCTTCCACGGACAAGGAGGTGGAGGAGGTCAGGAAATCGTTGGTGTAGGTGCGGCCTGAAGCGTAGGAGCAGATCTCGTACATCTTCTTGTTCAGCCGGTTGTGGTCTTCCAGGCTGTCGTTGCCGATTTCCTTGAAGGTGAAGTTCACCATGTGGAAGTCAGGGTGCATGATGGGGCGCACTTCGAAACGGCGGCGGCCAACGGTCAGCGGCTTGGCGGAGGCCAGGCGCTGGGCGAACCAGTCCGCGGTCACGATGCCGCGGCCAATCACTTTGCCGTAGCCGCCGATGTTCAGCGGCACCAGGCGGTGGGCCGCCCATACCGCGGCGGCGGTGGCACCGGCCTTGGAGCCTTCCATGATGGAGGAGCCCAGCACCACCTTGGTGTCGGCGCCTTCAGCTTCGTCCACTTCTTCGAACACATAGGCCGCGTGGTAGGAGATCAGGTCGACGATGCGCTTGTCCTTCATACAGACGGCGCCGGCCGCGTACTGGATGTAGCCCACCTTGTGCGGATCCACGGTGATGGAGTCCGCTTCCGCCATCGCTTTGAAGCCTTCGTAAACTTCGCGCTTGGGCCAGGTGACGCCGGCCGGGATGATGTCTTCGGCGCGGTAGCGGGCTAGCAGCGCGTTGTAGTCCATGAAGTGGTTGTCCTCATCGAGGAACATTGCGCGCACATAGCCGCCGTAGGCCGCGTCCACGTGCACGTAGAAGGAGGCGCCGTATTTCCGTTCGCATTCGGCGCGCAGCTTGATCACCTCGTCGACATGGTCGATCGAGCCTTCTTCCGTGGTGCCCACCACGGACACCATGGCCAGGATAGGATGGCCTTCCTCTATCAGGCGGAAGGTGATCTCGCGCATCTTGGCGACGTCGGTGCGGTAGTTTTCGTCCACAGGCAGCGGCACGATGTGTTCCTGGCCGATGCCCAGCACGTCCATCGCCTTCATCCACGAGTAGTGCTTGGATTGCGGCACCAGGATCTTGCCCAGCGAACCTTGCTTGATGCCGACGCCGCGGCAGGACAAGGCGCGCACTTCTTCAAACAGGCCGCGCTTTTTCAATTCGTCGGTCAGGTCCAGCACCGCGCTGGGCGATAGGTTCAACAGCTCCTTCTCGCTCTTGCCGGCGACCAGATCGCGGGCTTTTTCATGCTGGGCGATAGCCAGCGGAATGGTCTTCAGATTACGCGCCACCCACATGCCTTCGTAGTTGGCCACGGTGCCGCCGGATGTGATGTGGCCCCAGCTGCGTTTGGGGTCGTAGCCGAACATCCGGCACAGGTCGAGGCCGGCTTCCACTTCCAGTTCGGTGGTGGTGGGCGAGGCTTCGTGCGCGCAGTTGTTGGGGTTGTACATCATGGTCATCACGTAGGCCAGGTTGGACACCATCAGCGTGTCCGCATTCATGTGGCCCAGATAGCGCGGGGAGAACCAGGGCACCGAGGTGTTTTTCAGCTTGGAGGACAGCTGACGCAGGATGCCTTCGGTTCGGTACAGGGTCTGGCGAAAATCGCCGGCGTGCTGCTCCACCGGGGTGACCAGCGCCGGGTCTTCCGGATGGAAGTCCGCGCGCCAGTGCAGGTGTTCGGACACGGCGTATTCCATCATTTCCTTGAAGAACACGCGGTTTTCGGATTTGGGGCCGATGAACAGGGCATCGACGTTAAGCGGGGAGGCGTTCGGAGTGTTCATAACAGATTAACCTTGTAATTTAGGGGCGTAAGCGGCTCATTTGCCTTCGGCGGGACGCGCTTTGCTGGCGGGAGAGGTGCGCGGCGCAACGCCGGCGGAGCGGGCGTGCTTGGCTTTTTGGCCATAGGCGTACACCAGGAAGGGAATCACCAGCATGATGGCGAGCCCGATGAGCTGGAATTGCAGGTATTCATGGGAGGAGCCATGGAAGCTGCCCGGCGGGATGAAACCCAGGTAGCCGGCCAGCAGCGAGATGACGATGCCCAGGCCGGAGCAGACCCACATGCCCGCGTTGCCTCCGGGCACTCGGAAACTGCGTTCCACGTCCGGACGCTTGTAACGCAGGTAGATGGCGGCGGAGAACATGAACAGATAGGCCACCAGATAGACGAGCCCGGTCAGGCCCATCAGCATGAAGTAGAAGTTATCCACGTTCGGCATCACGGTGATCAGCACGCCGACGACGGTAATGGCCGCTGCCTGGATCAGCACCAGAGTGACCGGCACGCCGTGGCGGTTGGTCGTCTGCAGGAATTTGGGCAGTGCGCCGGAGTCCGCGGTGGCTTGCAAGCCGCGCACCGGGCCCAGCACCCAGGAGTTCACCTGGCCCACCAGACCCAGGCCGATGCACAGGCCCATGACAGGAGCCAGCCAGCCCATGCCCCATTGATTGAAGTAGAGCTCGAAGGCCTGCATCAAGCCGGCGGTCATCGAGATTTTTTCCTTGGGGATGGCGATGAAGATCGCCGCGGAGCCGATCACGGACAGCAATACCATGATCACCGACACCAGAATGATGGCAATGGGATAATTGCGCCGGGCGTCTTTGATGGAGGAGACGTTGGACGCGGACACCTCCATGCCCATCACCACGAAAATGAAGCCGATGAAGAGGCCGAGCGTGCCGCTGTCGCTAAAGCTGGGGACCAGGTTGTTCCAGCTCCAGGACACGTCGGTCATGATGGGATGGCCGCCGGCCAGATAGGCGATGCCGCAACCGATCAGCACCACGCCGGGCATGAAGACGCCCAGGCTCACGCAGATGGTGGACACCCAGCCCAGGGTTTTCACGCCGCGCATGTTCACCAAGGTGCAGGCCCACCAGATGCCCACGATCATCGCCAGCATGTAGAACTTGTTGCTGGCGAGGGCAGGGTCGAACACATAGGCGAAAGTGGCGGCGATGATCATGATGATGGAGGTCATGCCGAACACCATCTGTATCCACTGCATCCACACTGCGACAAAGCCCATGCGCTCGCCAAAGGCTTCGCGAACCCAGATGAACAGGCCGCCATCCTGCGGCCAGGCGGTGGCCAGTTCAGCGGACACCAGGGCGGTGGGCACCAGAAACAGCAGCGCGGCCGCCAAGGTCAGGAAAATCGTCATCATCCCCGGTTGAGCCGTCATTGGCAGCGTGCGGACGCTGACGACCACGGCGGCGGTGATCATGACAAAGGCAAAGACGCTGATCTTGGGAGGCGTCTTATCTATTGTCGTCATTTTCATCTCCATCGAACAAAACAATAAAAACGTAAAAATATAAAATTTCGAAAATCTTATTTATTCCGTGTTGTTCGGCGTTTGATGAAAGTCAATATTAGGAAAATTCAATAAAAGATAATTTGAATGGAATAATGCTTTGGACGCAGGAAAGCCTTGCCTGCAAAGGGTTCTATGGGACTGTGACTGCAAGGGGCCATTACAGACGCGCTTGCACAGGGGAAGGGCGAGAGGGTTCTTCGTGCGGATTCGTAGCCGCATAGACGACGCGCAGCAGGCTTTGAACCGGCTCTAATGCGGAGAGGCTAGGTGGCAAGACGCTCGCCGCGTCAGCTTGGACGAAGCGTCGCCCATGCCGCGGGCGGAGAGAACAAAGAGGGTGGGTCGCCGGAGGAGGGCGAGGTTTGCGGCTGTTGGGAATGGAAGAAGGCGGCGGCGCTGGCGCGCGCGCGCCGCCGGGAGCTTAACAGTTTACAGGGCCTGGGACGGGTTCATGCCTTTGGGCAGCAGCACCCACAGATTGCCTTGCTGCTTCATTCTGCCGGCGTACATGCCGGCTTCGGTGCCGTAACCCCAGAAGAAATCGGCGCGCACCGCGCCCTTGATCGCGCTGCCGGTATCCTGTGCGTGCACCAGCCGCGTCAACGGCTGGGTGGAGTGAGGCCAAGTGGTGACCAGGTAGACCGGGGCGCCCAGCGGGATGTAGCGCGGGTCTACCGCGATGCTGTAGCCCCCGGTCAGCGGCACGCCCAGCGCGCCCATTGGCCCGCCGTTGTCGCCTGGCAAGCTTTTGAAGAACACATAGCTGGGGTTGACCGCGAACAGCTCCTGCCGGCGTTGTGGGTTGCGGGCCAGCCAGTCCTTGATGCCCTGCATCGATGCGTCGCCCAGGGTCAACTCCCCCTTGTCCACCAGCCATTTGCCGATCGATTGGTAGCCGTAACCGTTTTGTTCGGCGTAGCCGACGTGGATGAAGCTGCCGTCGTCCAATTGGATGCGGCCCGAACCTTGCACTTGCAGGAAGAACAACTCCACCGAATCTTCGACCCAGGCCAGGATGGGCGCGTTGGCCACACCCTTGCCCTGGTTGATTTCGGCGCGGGTGTAATAAGGCAGCAGGCGCTTGCCATCTAGCCTGCCTTTCAGCCGCGTGCCGCGGCTGTCGGCGGGAAAGTCGGCAGGGCGGATCTCAATGTCGCCGGCCGCGCTCAGTGTGAGTCGGTTGGGACCGCTGCGGCGCGCAGTCAGGCTGGATTTGCCGCGGAGGGAGGCCGGAACGTCCACGCTGTAGAAGTCCGCTGGAATGCCATACACCGGCCAGGGAGTGCGTTCGCTGCGCGTCCGGCTGCCGCTGAGCAGCGGCTCGTAATAACCGGTGATCAAACCGCTGTCGCGGCCGCCATCGTTGACCTTCCAGGCGGCAAAGCGATTTTCAAAGAATTGGCGCACAGCCTGAGCGTTGTCGGCGGCAATGCCGTTGGCTTGCCTGCACACTTCGGACCAGCCCGGCTTTCTGGCAATGGCTTTACAGCTTTGCTTCAGCGCGACGAGGGTATCGCCCAGTTCTTGCTGGCTCCAGGCCGGCAGCGAGGTGGGCGCGTCGCTTTCACGCGCCGCGCCGCCAGGCTTGCCCGGCGGGCTGGAAGTAGAGCAGGCGGCCAGGCCGACGACGAGCAGTAACAACAGCCATTTTCTAAACATGCGGTAGATTCTCTGAAACAGGGCTAAGGCAGCGACGCGCTGCAAATTCGGTCTGATTTTACGCTGGGACGCACATGACGGGGCAATGATGCCCGCGGCGAATGTTGCGGCGGCGCCAACGGCCGGAAGCGTCATGCCGCGTTGTCATGGACCGGCAACAAAATTGAAAAGTTTCCTCGCTAGTATGCGGTAAAACATTCGCGCTGAAGCTTGGGCTTGAGCCATATCACTGGAGAATCTGATGAAACGTTTTTGCATCCGCGCCTTGCTGTTGACCACCTTGCTGTCCGCCGGCCTGCCGGCTTACGCCGAACAGACCCCGCCGACGGATGAGGAACTGGCCGCCAGCGTGCAGCAGGCCTTGAACGGCGATGCCGAATTGCAGGGGCTTGGTTTGAAGGTGAGCAGCAAGAAGAGTGAGGTGACGATTGAAGGCGGCATGACCGACGACCAGCAAATGTTCAAAGCAGGGCAAATTGCCGAAAAAGTGCCGGGCGTGAAGTTCGTCATCAACAATATGGTACTGAAAAACTAGGCGAGAACGGCCTGGATCAGCAGCATCAGGGGGCGCTTCGGCGCCCTTTTGTCATTTGTGCCGACCAGCGTTTTCGCCAGAAATTTAAGATTAATCCGATTGTGGCGTATTCCCTTATTGAGAAAAATTTACGGTGTTGCCGGCTGACTGCCTTTCTAAAGGCTGGGGCCGGCAAGGTTTTTCCAATCAGCAGTAAGGATCGCACGCCGGCCCACTGCGAAGCACCGGACATGACTCATGGAATATGCATCCGCACTTGGCAAGAGGCTCTCCCACCGCATGATGCTGCAACCGGCGGAGCAGGTGGACAAATTGATTTCACGGCTTGAAGGCGCGGACGAAGCCAAGCTGGTGTATTGGGACGAGCGCAGCCAGCGGCTGCGGGCTTTGAGCCCGCGCTCGCGCCGCGGCCGGCAACTGCTGGCGCGCGGCTTGCAATCGCCCCAGGTGGTGGGGGTGTTCAACGGCTACGCCAGTTATCAGGATATTTATCAGGCCTTTCAGCAGACGCTGGACGACCTGAAGCTTAGTTGATCCTGGCCTAGACTCGCTCCAGCTCCAACAATTCCGCCATGGTTTGGCGGCGGCGGATCAGGCGGCTGGAGGACCCGTCGATCAAGGCTTCGGCCAGCAGCGGCCGGCTATTGTAGTTAGACGACATGGTGGCGCCGTAGGCGCCGGCGTCGTGAAATACCAGCAGATCCCCTACCTGCGCGTCCGGCAGCGGGCGGCTTTCCACCACGCCGCCTTCCTGTTGGGTGAAAACGTCCCCCGATTCGCACAAGGGTCCGGCCACCACGCAGGGCGCGCGCGCGCCTGATTTTTCCGTTCCGTCCGGGCCCAGGACGGAAATATCGTGATGGCTGCCGTACATGGCGGGTCGCATCAAATCGTTGAATCCCGCGTCCACCAACACGAAACGTCGACTGCCCATGGTCTTGACCGCTCTCACCTCGGAGATCAGGGCACCGGATTCCGCAACCAGGAAACGGCCCGGCTCGATTTCCAGCCGTACCGGATGTCCCAGATGCGCGGCGATCCGCCGCCGCGCCTCGTCCCATAGTTCGAAGTAATGCGCGGTATCGATGCGTGCGTCGCCGTCGCGGTAAGGAATGGACAGGCCGCCGCCGGCGGAGATCGCTTCGATGTCGTGCCCCAGTCCAGTCGCCAGCTTGACCATGGCGCCGCAGACCTGCTGCAGGTGGCCGTAATCAACGCCCGAACCAATGTGCATGTGCAGGCCCACCAGATGAAGGCCGAACTGACGGATCACGTCCAGCGCGTCGGACACTTGCTCATGCCAGATGCCGTGCTTGCTGTTCTCGCCGCCGGTATTGGTTTTCTGGCTATGGCCGTGGCCAAAACCGGGGTTGACGCGCAGCCAGACCCTATGGCCGGGCGAGGCCGCGCCCAGCTGACGCAGCATGTCGATGGAACCGGCGTTGACCGTGATGCCCGCGGCCGCCACGCGTTCCAGCGTGGCGCGGTCCAGCACGTCGGCGGTGAAGACGATGTCGGAGGGCTCGGCGGAGTCGGCCTTGTAGCCGGCGGCGAGCGCGCGCTCGATTTCGCCCAGCGACACCGCGTCCACTTTCACGCCCTGTTCTCGCATCAAGCTGAGGATATGGATATTGGAGTTGGCTTTTTGCGCATAGCGGATCACGTCGAAGCGCTTCAGTTCGGCGATGCGCCGGCGAATGGTGTCGGCGTGGTAAACCCAGAGCGGGCTGCCGTACTGGCGGGCGAGTTCTGTCAGTTGGCGGGCGTCAAAGCATTTCATGGCGTGGCGTTGGCTAGGGGTGGCAGACAGAAGCATCATGGCGCGTGCCCCGGCAAAAATAAAATATCAAATTATCGCTACCTCTTTCATTTATGATATGGATTGCCAAGTTGCTGTAATAATAAGAGGAGGCGGAATGGACATCAGCCTGCGCCATATCGAAGTGTTTCGCGCGGTGATGACCACCGGCAGTGTTACCGAGGCGGCCGTTTTGCTGCGCACTTCGCAGCCCACGGTCAGCCGCGAACTGGCGCGCTGTGAACAATTGCTGGGCATGGCCTTGTTCGAGCGCAGCCGCGGCCGCTTGCGGCCTAGCGCGCAGGGGCTGCTGTTGTTCGAGGAAGTGCAGCGCAGTTATCAGGGCCTGGAGCGCATCGTCAGCAGCGCGGCGGCGATTCGCCAGTTCGAACAAGGGCAATTGTCGATTGTCTGTTTGCCGGTTTTCGCTCAATCGCTATTGCCGGCGGTGTGTCGGCGTTTTTTGTCGCAAGCGCCGGGCATCAGCCTGAACATCGCGCCGCAGGAATCGCCGTTGCTGGAGGAGTGGCTGGCGGCGCAACGCCATGACCTGGGTTTGAGCGAGAGCGCGCACGCGCCGGCGGGAACCAGGGTGGAGCCTCTGCTGCAGGCGGACGAGTTGTGCGTGTTGCCGGAAGGGCATCGTTTATTGAGCAAGACGGTGCTGGCGCCAGAAGACTTCGAGGGCGAAGCCTTCATCAGCCTGGCGGCGACTGATAGCTATCGGCAACAGCTGGATCAGGTGTTCTCCGAGAGGGGGGTCAAGCGGCGCATGGTGGTGGAGACGCATAGCGCCGCCTCGGTATGCGCCATGGCGCGGCAGGGCATTGGCGTGGCCGTGGTTAATCCGTTGACCGCGCTGGATTACGCAGGCATGGGCCTCGCCATGAGGCGCTTCAGCGTGTCCATTCCGTTCGCGGTCAACCTTGTGCGACCGTTGCACCGCCCCGTCTCTCCTTTGCTGGAGCGCTTCGTCGACAGTCTGAAGGCCGAACTGGGCGTGATTAGCCAACGGCTGGCCGCGCCGGCAGGGGTTTAGAAGCTGTTTACGATCCGCTGTGCGTCGTGGAGCGTTACACGGTGAGTACGGCTTCGAAATGCTCATGTACCGTGTGTACACTCCGTTTTCTCAGCCGTTTTGCCTTGTCTCACCTTAGCTCGCGAGAACGTGAACAGGTTCTTAGTCGCGCAGCGCCACCACCACCCGCTTGTTGCGCGCGCCTTTGCTTTCAATCTTTTTCACCACGACCGGGCCAATCTCGCCGGTGCTGCGCACATGAGTGCCGCCGCAGGGCTGTAGATCGATGCCGTCGATATTGATCAAGCGGATTTCAGGCAGGTGCAGCGGCGGCGTCACCGACATGGTCTTTATCAACTCCGGTTGCCGCTGCAGCGCCTCGCCGCTGCTCATTTCGATGCGCACCGCGCGGTCTTCCGCCACTAGCCGGTTCAACTCGTTTTCGATGTGCTCGCGGTCCAACTCCATGCCCTCGGGCAGGTCGAAATCCAGGCGGCCGGATTCCGCGCTCAGATTGCCGCCGGTGACGCCCGCCTTGATCACCACGGACAATAAGTGCAGACAGGTGTGAATGCGCATGTGGCGATGGCGGCGCGCCCAGTCGAGTTCCAGGGTGACCGCCGTGCCGGCGGCGAGCCGCGGCGCATCGGGGGGCACCAAGTGGACGATGGCGCGTGTTTCGCGGTCTCGTCGGGTATCGCTTATCGCACAGCCGCCGCCGTCCCAGCTTAGCGTGGCGGTATCGCCCGGCTGGCCGCCGCCAAGCGGGTAGCAAAGCGTGTCCTCCAGCACCAGACCGGCGTCGTCGTGCCGCGCCACGCGGGTTTCCAGCCGGGTTTGATAGGGGTCGATGTAAAAGCGTTCTGCCATGCGGCGGTTCCTTTTCAGGCTATGCAGGGAAGACCGGCGGCGTTTGCGGCCGCCGGAGGCGATGATGTTGAGAATGCTGTCGCCGGCTGTGTATTTCAAGAGACAGCGCTGGCGAAAAATCATGGCAACAGCTTGTCGCAGCAGCGTTTAGCGCAGATAATCGCCGCCTTTTTCCGCTTTCCTTTCCATTGCCCCATGACCATTCGCCATAATCTGGAACATTACAATCCGCCGCCGGACACAGGCCTAGACGTGATCTACGCCGACGAGGCGATCCTGGTGTTGAACAAGCCTTCCGGCTTGCTGTCGGTGCCGGGCCGCGGCGAGGACAAGGCGGACTGCTTGATCAGCCGCGCTCAGCGGCTTTATCCGGACGCGCTGACCGTGCATAGGCTCGATATGGCGACATCGGGCCTGGTGGTGATGGGACGCGGCGCCAACATGCAGCGCGAGTTATCCATCGCCTTCATGGATCGCAAGGTGGACAAGCGCTATGTGGCGGTGGTGGACGGCATCGTCGAACAGAACAGCGGCACTGTGGACCTGCCGCTGATCATTGACTGGCCGAACCGCCCGCGTCAGAAGGTGGATTTCGAGAACGGCAAGCAGGCCGTCACTCATTACCGGGTGGTGTTGCGCGATGGCTTGCGCCAGACCAGCCGAGTGGAGCTGGAACCCTTGACCGGCCGCGCTCATCAGCTGCGCATGCATATGCTGCATCTGGGCCATCCCATTCTGGGCGACGACATCTACGCGCCGGAGGCGGTGTTGGCGAAAGCCGAGCGTTTGCTGCTGCACGCGGAGCGGCTGACTTTGCGTCACCCGATCACGCGCGAGGAAATGGAGTTTGTCGCCAAGGCGCCTTTTTGAGTACTCGTTGAAAGCTTCGCCGGGCTAAGCTGCGCGCCGCGTCTTGATCCTGCCGGCTGTGTTCCGGCTGCGAGCCGCGGATGAATTAGCCTTGTGGCTGGCCGAGAATACGGATTGTGTGCTGGGCTTGCTTAGAGCCTGTTCAAAGTCTCGCGAGCTAGGGCGATACAAGGCGAAACGGCTGAGAAAATGGAATGTACGCGTGGTACAGTGCCGCCCCCGCGGACGCCTTCATTTTCCGCAACACTTACCCGGCCCGGTTTCCATGGCGAAAACCGGGCCGGTTTCGTATTGGGCGGCGGGCTTCGCCGCTGTCCCCTCCGTCATGCCTTCGGTTTTTTCTGCTGTGTAATCTTGGCTTGTCTTGCCAGCCTGTGCATACTTCTTCCTTGATCTGAAGCAAGAACTCCCTAAACAAGCGTGTTGCCGCCAGAACGTTTGTTTAGTGATTTCTACCTTGTAAGGATCTGTCATGTTAAGTCGCAATTCCGCATTGCCCAGCATTGTCGTCGTTGGCGGCGGCGCCGGCGGCCTGGAGCTTGCCACTCGGCTGGGGCGCACCCTGGGCGCGCAGCACAAGGCCCGCGTCGTGTTAGTCGACGGCTCGCCCACCCACATCTGGAAGCCGCTGTTGCACGAGGTGGCCACCGGTGCGCTCAACACTGGCGAGGACGAGGTCAATTACTTTGCCCATGGCTATCGCAACGGCTACGAGTTCGAGTTCGGCTATATGCAGTCGCTGGACACTGAACGGCGCAGCATCCAGCTTGCCGAAGTGCGCGATGCCGGCGGAGCGCAACTGAGCCCGCCGCGGGAAGTGTCCTACGACTGGCTAGTGCTGGCGGTGGGCGCGGAGGCGAACGACTTCGGCACGCCCGGCGTTGGCGAGCACGCGATGTTTCTGAACACCCCGGACGATGCGGAGAAGCTGCGCCACCGGGTGCTGGAACTGGCCTTCCGCTGCAGCAGCGGCCTGCAACCGCTGGCCAAGCTGGGGATCGCCATCGTCGGCGGCGGCGCCACGGGAGTGGAACTGGCGGCGGAACTGAACCACACCTTGTGTGAACTGCATCATTACGGCGCGCGCCTGCAGCCGGAGCGTGTGGAAATCAGCGTGATCGAAGGTGCGGACCGCATCCTGGCTGCCGCGCCGCCGTCTTTGTCCGCTTATGCTCAGGAGCAATTGGCCGCGCGCAACATCAAGGTGCTGACCGGCAGCCGGGTGGCGGCCGTGCACGCCGACGGCGTGGAACTGCAGGGCGGCGACAAGGTGGCGGCCGACATCACGGTTTGGGCCGCCGGGGTCAAGGCGCCGGGTTGGCTGGCCGGTTTGGGGGGCTTGCAGACCAACCGCATCAACCAATTGCAGGTGGACAAGTGGCTGCGCTGCCAGGGCGCCGCCTGCGTCTATGCGCTGGGCGATTGTGCCGAAGCGCCGGACGGCGACAGCGGCCGCAATCTGCCGGCCACCGCCCAGGTGGCGCACCAGCAGGCGCGCTGGCTGGCGGATGAACTGAGCCGGCGCGTGGCCGGCCGCCAGGGCAAGCCCTTCGTCTTCAAACCACAGGGTATGCTGGTGTCGCTGGGCAAGCACAGCGCGGTGGGCAGCTTGGCGGCGGTGGTCGGCCCCAAGCGCGACTACTATGTGGAGGGCCGCGGCGCCAAGCTGATCTACAGCTCTCTGTACCGCATGCACCAAGCGGCTGTGCACGGCTGGGTGCTGGCGGGCCTGCTCTATGTCGGAGACAAGTTGCGTCGCGCCGCGAGGCCGTCTTTGAAGCTGCACTGACCCGCTTCAGACCGACGACAAGCCCATCCTCAAGATGGGCTTTTTTTT
The DNA here is from genome assembly GCF_052805975.1 of Chromobacterium sp. W521. Taxonomy (NCBI): domain Bacteria; kingdom Pseudomonadati; phylum Pseudomonadota; class Betaproteobacteria; order Neisseriales; family Chromobacteriaceae; genus Chromobacterium; species Chromobacterium sp. W521. The sequence goes on along the minus strand of NZ_JBRBAF010000005.1, from coordinate 283,497 downwards.
TTTGGCGCGGCTTGACCGGGCGGCGCTTTGCGGACATCTTGTTTGCCGTTGGCATAATGGAGCGCGGAGATGGTGCAAGCTTCAAGTTTGGAGATCGACACCTGGCTGGATCAGCGGCCGCTGGGCGGGTTTCAGCGTCGGCTGCTGCTGCTTTGCGGCTTGCTGATGATTCTGGATGGATTCGATGTTCAGGCCATGGCCTATGTCGCGCCGGCGCTGCTGGCGGATTGGGGCATGGCCAAACCGTCCTTGGGGCCGGTGTTCAGCGCCGGCTTGCTTGGTTTGCTACTGGGCGCTTTACTGTTCAGTCCGCTGGCGGACCGCTTCGGCCGCCGTACCTTGCTGCTGTTGTGCACTTTGTGGTTTGGCCTGGCCATGCTGGCCACCGCCTTCGCCGCCACACTGGAGCACCTGCTGTGGCTGCGCTTCCTGACCGGGCTGGGGCTCGGCGGCATCATGCCGAACGCGATGGCGCTGGCCGGCGAGTACAGCCCGCTCCGGCGCAGGGTCAGCATGATGATGCTGGTTTCCTGCGGCTTCACCGTCGGCGCGCTATTGGGCGGCTTGCTGGCGGCTTGGCTGGTTCCTGCCCACGGTTGGCGCGCGGTGTTTGCGGTTGGCGGGGCCGCGCCGCTGCTGTTGGCGCTGTGGATGTGGCGGCAGTTGCCGGAGTCGTTGCAGTTTCTGTTGTCGCGGCAACGGCGCGAACAGGTGCTGTTCTGGTTGCGGCGTCTGGACCCGGCGATGAGTGGGACGACGGCGTCTTGCCTGACGCTGCGGGAGCCCGTCGCCGCCGCGTCGTTGCCGCATTTGTTCCGGGCCGGCCGCGCACGGCTGACGCTGACCCTGTGGACGCTCAGCTTTTTGAATCTGCTTCTGCTCTATTTCCTGTCCAACTGGATGCCGGCCCTGGCGCGGGACGCCGGGTTGGACACGCAAAGCGCCATTCTCGCCGGCGCCGCGCTGCAACTGGGCGGCGTGGCTGGCACCTTGCTGTTGGGGATCTGGATAGACCGGCTGGGTTTTTTGCGGGTGATGCTGCCAAGCTTCGCGCTGGCGGCGGCGACCGTTGCCATGCTGGGGCAATTGGGCGCGCAGCAGGCCGGCTTGTTTGGCCTGTTGTTCGCCGCCGGTTTTTGCGTGGTGGGCGGCCAGCCGGCGATCAACGCCCTGGCGGCCAACGCCTATCCCACCTCCTTGCGCGCCACCGGCGTGGGCTGGAGCCTGGGCGTCGGCAGGGTGGGGTCGGTGTTGGGGCCATGGCTGGGCGGCGAGTTGCTGCGTCAGGACTGGGGCCTGGCCAGCCTGTTCATGCTGGCCGCGACGCCGGCCATATTGGCGGCCTGGCTGGTGTGGATGTGTCCGCAGGCGGAGCGGCCGGTCGCCGGTTGAGTCAAATCGCCAGCAGCGCGGCGACGACGCGGCGGTCTTCCGCCAGAAGGATGTTGAAGGTGCGGCAGGCGGCCTGGGTGTCCATGATTTCCACGCCAATGCCGGCGTTGGCCAGCGCGGCGGACAGGCGCGGGTGGCAAAAGCGCAGGCTTTTGCCGGTGCCGAACAGCACCACTTCCGGCTGCAGCGCCAGCAGCGCGCTGAAATGGCTTTCTTGCAAATCCTCGAAAGCGGTTACCGGCCAAGGCGCCACGCTGTCCGCGGTCACGATCAGATTGCCTTCGTGACGCTGGGCGTTGATCAGAACATGGCCTTCGCCATAGCCGGTGAACAAGTTGCGGCCCTGTCCAAGCGATTGCTGCATTTTCATGTGAGTGGATTCCCGATTGCGAGCGCTGCGGCGGACGACCCTTTTCGGGGGCGAAGAACCTGCTGCAGTGCATCAGAGATTGGGATAGGATTATAACTCGACCCCGCCGCTGATTGCCGCCACAACGTCAACGTGGTCATCGCTTCAGCGGGGACATCCAAAGAGATCAGATGAAAGAACACAAACCGCGCCGCCAGGGCAAGACCGCCGTCTCCGGCGGGCGGCAAGCCACGGAAAACATTGTCGTCATGCAGCCAGTCCATAAATCGCAAAAACTCGCCAACGTCTGTTACGACATCCGCGGTCCGGTGCTTGAGCACGCCAAGAAGATGGAAGACGAAGGCCATCGCATCATCAAGCTGAACATCGGCAACCCCGCGCCGTTCGGTTTCTTCGCGCCGGACGAAATCATCGAGGACGTGATCGTCAACCTGCCGTCCGCCTCCGGCTATTCCGACTCCAAGGGCCTGTTCGCCGCGCGCAAGGCGATCATGCATTACGCCCAGCAAAAACAGCTGCCTAATGTGGGCATGGACGACATCATCGTCGGCAACGGCGTGTCCGAACTGATTGTTATGGCGATGCAGGCGCTGCTGGACAACGGCGACGAAGTGCTGGTGCCGGCGCCGGACTACCCGCTCTGGACCGCAGGCGTCAGCCTGGCAGGCGGCAAGGCGGTGCATTATCTGTGTGACGAAGAGCAGGGCTGGTTCCCCAGCATCGACGACATCCGCGCCAAGATCACGCCCTCCACCCGCGCCATCGTGGTAATCAACCCCAACAATCCCACCGGCGCGGTTTACCCGCCGGCGCTGCTCAAGCAGATCGTAGAGGTGGCTCGTCAGCATCAGTTGATCATCTACGCCGATGAAATCTACGACAAGGTGCTGTACGACGAGGTCAAGCACACCTCCATCGCCTCCCTGGCGCCGGACCTGTTCGTGGTCACTTTCAACGGTCTGTCCAAAAACTACCGCGCTTGCGGCTACCGCGCGGGCTGGATGATTCTGTCCGGGGAAAAGAAACACGCGAAGGACTATATCGAAGGCCTGAACATGTTGGCCTCGATGCGTTTGTGCGCCAACGTGCCGGCGCAGTTCGCAATCCAGACGGCGCTGGGCGGCTACCAGAGCATAGACGACCTGGTGGCGCCGGGCGGCCGCCTCGCGCGCCAGCGCGATCTGGCGCACAAGCTGCTGACCGACATCCCCGGCGTCAGTTGCGTCAAGCCGCAGGGCGCACTCTACCTGTTCCCCAAGCTGGACCCCAAGGTCTACCCGATAGGCGACGATCAGCAGTTCATCCTGGAGCTGTTGCAGGAGGAGAAGGTGTTGCTGGTTCAGGGCTCAGGGTTTAACTGGATTGCGCCCGATCACTTCCGCGTGGTATTCCTTCCCAACTCGGACGATTTGGTCGAGGCCATCGGCCGCATTGCGCGTTTCCTGGAAAACTATCGCAAGCGCCACGGCGGCGAAGCCTGAAACCGCGGTTGCTTGAGGCTTGAGCGGAGGGACGGGGGCTGCGGCTCCCGTCTTGCCATCAGGCTTTCCTTGTCAGCGGATACGGTCCGCTGACAAGGAAAACTTGGGACACGCGCCCGCTGCGCCGGCAATGGCTTGGCGGCACGGCTCTTGATCAGGGCTGGCCGTCGCGGGCAGGGACAAAATACTAGAGACAGGGAGCAGATAATGAAACCGATCAATATCGGCCTATTGGGCGTGGGGACTGTAGGTGGCGGTACCGCCACCGTTCTCAAACGCAACGCCGAGGAAATCAGCCGCCGCGCCGGGCGTCAGATCCGCCTGCTGCAGGCGGCCAACCGCAACCAGGCCCGCGCGCAATCCTTGCTGGGTCCGGACGTGGACGTGGTGGCCGACGCGATGCAGGTGGTGAACAACCCCGACGTCGACATCGTGGTGGAATTGATCGGCGGCGACACCGTGGCCAAGGAGCTGGTGCTCAAGGCCATCGCCAACGGCAAGCACGTGGTCACCGCCAACAAGAAGCTGCTGGCGCTGCACGGCACCGAGATTTTCGCCCGCGCGCAGGAACAAGGCGTGATGGTGGCCTTCGAGGCCGCGGTGGCCGGGGGCATCCCCATCATCAAGGCGCTGCGCGAAGGCTTGTCCGCCAACCGCATCGAGTGGATTGCCGGCATCATCAACGGCACTTCCAACTTTATCCTGACCGAGATGCGCGAGAAGGGCGCGAGCTTCGCCGAAGTGCTGGCCGAGGCGCAGCAGCTGGGCTACGCGGAAGCCGACCCCACCTTCGACATCGAAGGCCATGACGCCGGCCACAAGCTCACCATCATGGCGGCGCTGGCCTTCGGCATTCCGATGCAGTTCGACCGCTGTTATCTGGAAGGCATCAGCAAGCTGGAAGGGCGCGACATCAAATACGCCGAGGAATTGGGCTACCGCGTCAAGCTGTTGGGCCTGACCCGCCGCACCCCCGCCGGCGTGGAGTTGCGCGTGCACCCGACGCTGATTCCGGTGCGCCAGTTGATCGCTAACGTCAACGGCGTGATGAACGCTGTGCTGGCCAAGGGCGACGCGGTGGGGCCCACCTTGTACTACGGCGCCGGCGCCGGCGCGCTGCCCACCGCCTCCGCGGTGGTGGCCGACATCGTCGACGTGACTCGCTTGCTGACGGCGGACCCGGAGCACCGCGTGCCGCATCTGGCCTTCCAGCCGGACCAGTTGCAGGACCTGCCCATCCTGCCGATTTCCGACGTGGTCAGTTCCTACTATCTGCGCATCGGCGCCGCTGACCGCGCCGGCGTGCTGGCCAACATCACCCGTCTGCTGGCGGAAAACGGCATCTCGATCGAGGCGGTCATCCAGAAAGGCTCGGTGTCCGACGGCACCGCCGAAGTGGTGATCCTGACCCATCGCGTGCAGGAACAGGCGATTGACCGCGCCATCTCCGGCATCGAGGCGTTGGAAAGCATCACCGGCAAAGTGGTGCGCCTGCGCATGGAAGAACTGAATGATTAAACGCTGGCTGACCGGCCTCGGCGCCGGTCTGATCCTGGCAAGCGCCGGGGCGACGCCCTTGTCCCCCGGCCAGCACAGCCTGTTGCAGGGCTTTTTGATGCGTGGCTGCGTCAAACGCACTCCGGCTTCGGACGGCGTTGGCCAGCACTCGTCGGAACAAGTGCAAAAATATTGCCAGTGCGCCAGCCAGCATCTGGCCGGCCGCTTTTCCTCGGAAGAGGTGATGGGCGTGCTGACCGGCCAGATCAAGAAAGACGACCCGCGCGGCAAACAGCGGATGAAGGACGCCTCCGCCGCCTGCGCCCAATATCTGGAAACTCCCTGATGCGTTATATCAGCACCCGCGGGGGCATGGCCCCGCAATCGTTCAGCGACATCCTGCTGATGGGCCTGGCGCCCGATGGCGGCCTGGTGTTGCCGGAGAGCTATCCGCGGATTGATCGCGAGCGGCTGGACGCCTGGCGCGGCCTGTCCTATGCCGAATTGGCCTTTGAAGTCATCCGTCTGTTCGCCACCGACATCCCGGAAGACGATCTCAAATCCATCGTCGAGCGTACCTATACCCGCGCGGCCTTCGGCAGCGAGGCGATCACGCCGCTCAAGCGGCTGCACGACGGCCTGGCCATCCTGGAACTGTCCAACGGCCCGACGCTGGCCTTCAAGGACATGGCGATGCAGTTGCTGGGCAATCTGTTCGAATACGTGCTGGCCAGGAAGGGCGAGCGTCTGAACATCCTGGGCGCCACCTCGGGCGACACCGGCAGCGCCGCCGAGTACGCGATGCGGGGCAAGGCCGGCATCCAAGTATTCATGTTGAGCCCGGACGGACTGATGAGCCCGTTCCAGCGCGCGCAAATGTATAGCCTGCACGACGCCAATATCCACAATATCGCGATCCAGGGCATGTTCGACGACTGCCAGGACATTGTGAAGGCGGTGCAGAACGACCATGCCTTCAAAGCGCGTCACAAGATAGGCACCGTCAACTCGATCAACTGGGCGCGAGTGGTGGCCCAGGTGGTGTATTACTTCAAGGGCTATTTCAACGCCACGGCGAGCAATGAGGAAAAGGTCAGCTTCTGTGTGCCGTCCGGCAACTTCGGCAATGTCTGCGCCGGCCATATCGCGCGTCAGATGGGCTTGCCGATCGAACGGCTGCTGGTGGCCACCAACGAGAACGACGTGCTGGACGAGTTCTTTCGCACCGGCGCCTACCGCCCGCGCGGCACGGCCAACACCTACGTTACCTCCAGTCCGTCGATGGATATTTCCAAGGCCTCCAACTTCGAGCGCTTCGTGTTCGATCTGCTGGGACGGGACCCGGAAGCGCTGAAAGCGCTGTGGCGCCAGGTGGACGCCGGAATCGGCTTCACCTTGTCCGAGGAACGGACCGCCGCCGCCGCAGAGGTCTTCGGCTTCGTTTCCGGCAAGAGCAGCCATGCCGACCGCCTGGCCACTATCCGCCAGCTGGACCGCGAAGACGGCGTGGTGGTGGACACCCATACCGCCGACGGGATCAAGGTGGCGCGCGAGTTGCGCCTCCCCGGCGAAACCGTGGTTTGCCTGGAAACCGCTTTGCCCGCCAAGTTCGCCGCCACCATCCGCGAAGCGCTGGACCGCGATCCGCCGCGGCCGGACGGTTTCGACGGCCTGGAGGATCTGCCGCAGAAAGTGTCGGTGTTTCCGGCGGACGCCGACGAGGTCAAAGCCTTCATCGAACGCAGTTTGAGCTGAAGCGCCTCGGACGCGAAAACGGCCCCATGGGGGCCGTTTTTTTGCGTCTGCCGCGGCGTTAGGGCTTATTCAAAGTCTTGCTCTAGCTTGCGAGACTTTGAACAGGCTCTTAGAACCTGTTCAAAGTCTGCTGCGCTTCAGCGATACGGCGTTGAAAACGAGCTCAAAATGCTCATGTACCACTCGTACATTCCGCTTTTTCGCTCGTTTTCGCCTTGTCTCGCCCTTGCTCGCGAGACTTTGAACAGGCTCTTAGAACGTCAGCGCCACGCCGACATTGCCGGCGGTCTGGCTGCTGCCGCTGCGGCCGCTGGCGGCGCTGAGCTGACCGAACATCGACACGCTCTTGCTCAACTGGGCGCTGAGGCCGGCGGTCCATTCCAGCCAATCCGCCTTGGGCTTGCCCAACTTGACGCTGTAATCGCCCAGCGTGGTGGCCAGGCCGGCGGTGACTATGCGGTCGTCGCGCTTGAACTCGTGCGCGTAGCTGAGTTTGGCGTAAGGGCTGAAACGGCCGATATCGGCCTCCAACTGCCAGCCGACGCGCGCCACCAGTGAGGTGCCGTTTTGCGCGTTGAAGGCCATGCTGCTGCTGTTGCCGCCTTGCTCTGTGAAGCCGTTCACCTTGACGTGGGCGTAGTCCAGTCCAGCGATGGGGCCGGTGCGGTAAGCGCCCAGCGGGATAAGGTAACCGCCGCCGACGCGCACGCCGTATTGACTCTGACGAGCCGTGCCGTTCAGCGCGATTTGAGCGGCGCCCAGCGATACTTGGCGGCGGGTGTCGATATCGCCGGCGCCGATGTGGGCGTCGCCGTCCAGCCAGAACCGTTCCTGCTTGTAGCTGAACAACGCGCTCATCAAGGTGCTGCGGTCATCTACGCTGCCTGGTGTGGCAATGCCGTTGATGTCGGTTTTGCCGTTCTGGCGCGACATCGCCAGCCCCAGGCTAAGCGCTGGGCTGGCCTGGAAGTCCAGGCCCACGGTGTACAGACGGCCTTGCGGCTTGGCGGACAGGCTGTCATAGCCGATCTTGTCGTCGTTGAAGGCGCCGCTGACGAAGGCGCTGACCGCGCCAACCTCGCGCTTCTGCGCGCGGATGGCCTGATAGCGGCTGTCCAGCGTTCCGCCCAGTTGGCGGGCGTTGTTCAGCGCGGATTCCGGCAGCGCCCCGGCGAAATAGGGCGCTTGCAGCAGGCCGTAGATGTAGTCGCCTATCAATTGATAGGCTGCCGGTGTGGGATGCAAGGCATCGGTGAACAGATAGTTTTGCCCCGGAATAACGGAGGCCAGGCAGTATAGAGCGGACTGCGGGCAAGCCGCGCCGGAGGTATTGCTGAAACCATAGGCTCGCGGATTGGCCAGAAGCTCAGAAAACAGGCCCGATATATTGGCCCTGACGACGCCATGCTGCAGATTGCCTGCGCTAAGCGCCATATCCACCAGCTGGTTGTAACCGCTAGCGCCTTTTTGAAGGTTGGGTTGTACCGCGGCGTAAGCGCTGGTCAGCGTGCCTTCGCTCAGGCCGGCGGTGGTTTCAGCCTTGCTTAGCGCCTGGTTGATGAGGGCCGGCGAATTGCTGGTCTGGCCGGCGCTCAGCACCTCCCAGGCGGCGCCCCAGGCGGTAAGGACCTTGCCGGCGTTGCCGGCGCCGGGCAGCGCTGTCTGAATGGCGGCGAGCACGGATAGCGGAGCCGCGGAGATGTCGGGCAGATTGGGCAGGATGATGGTGTTTGCCCCGGCAGCCTTGAGCGCTGCCACCGCCTGCGCGGTGTAGCCTGCGGAGGCGCCTAGATAGGCGGTTGGGTTGCTCTGGCTGCCGGCGGCGATGACGTCGTTGCCGCCGATCCAGATGGCGTAGGCGGCGTTGGGGTCGGCCTTTTGGCCTTTCTGGCCCAGATAAGCGTTGATCTGGCCCGGCAAGTCGGTGACCGGGATCGCGTCGGCGGCAGGGCTCTGGCTGGGCGTCTCTGGATTTGTATTGGGCGGGCTGGCGGGCTGCGCGCGAGCGTCGCCCTGAGCATAATTATTGCCTGCGGTATTGGCAATGTGGGTGTTTAGGCCGTTGTTGGGCGATACGCTTTGGCCGTAGTGATTGGCCAGGACTTCGGCCCAACCCGTTCCGTAGCCCAGAGTCCAGCGGGAGGTTGACGGCAGGCCGCCCAGTCCGCCGAAAGCGCCGGTGTCGGTCAGACTGTCGCCGAAGAAATAGAAATGACTATAGGCGTTGGCGGCGGTCGGCAGGGCCAGCAGAGTGGCCACGGCCAGCGTGTTCAGGCGCTTGCGCATTTGGAATGTCCCCTTCCGGATAAATTTTTGGTTTTATTTGATTTAGGTTTAAGAGTCTAAGCTCTATTCGAACGATTATTTTAATTTCTCCATGGCATTGTCAATAGGAGGGCGCAGGCTGCAGCCCTGGCCTTGCTTGCGCTAGAATGTGGGTATGCGACGTTTACTACTTTGGATGATGTGCTGCGTCTGGGCCGTGGCGGCATCGGCCGCGGGCATGCAGGACCTGGGACGCTTGGAGGCTTTGGCCGGAGACTTCCTCAAGCACGAATTGTCGATGCGTCCCGCCACTTGGACCTTGGGGCAGTTGGACCGTAAGCTGGCGGTGCCGGCCTGCGCGCAGCCCAAGGCGGATTGGGCGACGCCAGGCGTGACCACCGGCGCCACCTTCGTCGCGGTGTCGTGCCCGGAGCTGGGTTGGGCGCTGCGGATTCCCGTGCGGATCAATGAAAAGAAAATGGGCGTGGCCCTGAGCCGGGCCGTGGCGGCCGGCGAGGTGCTGAGCGCCGCCGACGTGCGCTTAGTCGACGTGGCCAATCCCAGCCTAGCGCGGAATGTGTTGGACGACCTGCAGCAAGCCATAGGCAAGACCATGCGCTCCGGCGCGCCGGCCGGCGCCTGGTTGCGCAGCTTCATGGTGCGTGCGCCCTATCTGGTGAACAGCAACCAGCGGGTGAAGGTGGTGGCGTCGGGGGAAGGTTTCGCCGCGGCGGCCGACGGGCTGGCGATAGGCAATGCCGCCGAAGGCGAGCAAGTGTCGGTGCGCATGGCTTCCGGCCGGGTGATACGCGGGCAAGTGCAGGCGGACGGCAGCGTGATGGTGATATATTGAGACGGCTCGCCGGCAAGCCGATGTGGCGGCCGCGGCGCGCGGGGACGGATAATTAGGAGAAAGTCTTCAAGATATTGTTTTTCCGTCCGATAATAGAGGTAATCCAGGTTCCCTTTGGGAAGGCCATGCCATGAAAGTAGATAACTCGGGTAAGCTGTCAGCAAGCTACAGCACCCAGAACAAGGCCGCGCCGCGAGATGCGGCCGCCAACGCCAACCCTGCCGCCAGTGGATCCGACAGCGTGACGATTAATCCTTTGGCCAGCCGTCTGAGCGCGGTGGAAAGCAAGGTCAGCGGCGATTCCGGCTTTGATGCCGGCAAGGTGGCCGCGATCAAGTCGGCCATTGCCGCGGGCACATTCAGTGTCAATCCGGAGAAGATCGCCGATGGCTTGATCGCCTCCACCAAGGAATTGTTGGCGCGTTAAGCGCGCGCAGTTGAGAGTCAGGCATGAACGTTGTTGAAGAATTCTGCCAGCTGTGCCGGGCCGAGAGCGATCTCGTTGCCCGGCTGATTGCGTTGCTGGAGCAAGAACAAAAGGTATTGGTGCAGGGTTTTGACGTTCAGCTGGACGCTCTGGCCGAGGGCAAGAGCGCAGTGCTGGACCAACTGGCCGTCAGCGCCGCTCAGCGCGGCGAACTGATGCGTCGGATCGGCGTGCAGGACAGCGAGACGGTTTACATCTGGCTGGCGGACAAGCCGGAAGCCAGCCTGGCCTGGACCGGGCTGGAAGAGGCGATTCAGCGGGCGCAGAGCATCAATCAGCTCAACGGCAGCTTCATCGACCAGCGCTTGTCGTTGGTGGAGGGCGCGCTGAACACCTTGCGCGACGCCGCAGCCTCCACCATGGGCTACGACAAGGCCGGGCAGCTGCCGGAACTGGCGACCGGGCGGCGCTTTCTCGGCTCCGCCTGAGGTTTGTTCAAAGTCCGCCGCGCGTGGGCGGGATGGCTGGAAAAGGGGAGTGAAAACGCCCCCGGCAAGCTCAATATACGAAGAGAGCGCCTTTGCGGCGCTCTTGGCTTTTTCACCGCGTCGCGGCCGGTTTTAGAGTCTATTCTCAAGGAGTAGTGGGAATGCCCTGGCCTTTATGGTATCTTCCTCTCCGGGCCTGAGAAAACCACTATCCGGAACCAATGACCCTGATTTCCTTGATTATCGCTCTGGCACTGGAGCAGTTGCGGCCGTTAGGCAATCGCAATCGCGTCTGGCTGCTGTTCACTCGCTACGCCAATCATTTGGAACGCAATCTGAATGCCGGCTCCAACCGTCATGGCGTGTTGGCGTGGTCCTTGGCGATCGTGCCGGCGGTCTTGCTCAGCTTGCTGATCTACTACGCGCTGCACGCCTTGAGCCCGATCCTGGCGATGTTGTGGAATGTCCTGATCTTGTATCTGACCATGGGTTTCCGCCATTTCTCCAGTGCGTTCTCCGAAATCTCCCAGGCCTTGGCCGAAGGGCGGGATCTGGACGCGCGCACCGCGCTGGCGAATTGGACTGGCCAGGGCACCGCTGAATTGTCTGTCGAGGAAATTTCCCGGCTGGCGATTGAGCAGGGGGTGGTGGACAGCTACCGCCATGTGTTCGGCACCATGTTCTGGTTTGTGTTGTTGCCGGGCCCGGCCGGCGCGCTGTTGTATCGACTCTGTTCTATGCTGAATCAGAAGTGGGGCAACCGCGACGCGGACGAAGACCCGTTCGGTCGTTTCTCGGCTAGCGCCGCTGCCTGGCTGGACTGGATTCCGGTGCGTTTGACCGCCGCCAGCTTCGCCATCATGGGCGATTTCGAAGATGCGGTGTATTGCTGGCGCTCCCAGGCCAAAACATGGGGGAACTACGCTAATGGCATTCTTCTGGCTTCGGCCGCGGGTGCGATCGGTGTGAAATTGGGCGATCCGCTCAGACAGGATTACTCCATACGCTTCCGGCCCGAACTGGGCTTGGGCGACGAAGCCGACCCCAACTACCTGAAAAGCGCGGTTGGTCTGGTCTGGCGTTCCGCCTTGCTATGGTTGGCCGTAATCCTGCTGCTCAGCGTCGCAAGCCACATGGGCTGACGACCCAACGCCGCCGTTAGGGCGGCGTTGTCTTGTCTGTTTGTGTCATTTGAATACGGGGGCATGTTGGCGCGTGCGCGCAACAGGCCCCGCGAGTTTTGCAGGAGTGTTGTCCATGCTGTTTTCCGAACTCGGGCTGTCGCCCGAGATTCTGCGCGCCATTGAAGAACAGGGCTATTCCCAGCCCACCCCGATTCAGGAAAAGGCGATTCCTCTGGTTTTGTCCAGCCGCGATTTGCTGGCCGCCGCCCAAACCGGCACCGGCAAGACCGCGGCCTTCATGCTGCCCATTCTGGAGCGCCTGAAGAAATACGCCAATACCAGCGTGTCCCCGGCGATGCATCCGCTGCGCGCCTTGGTGTTGTCTCCTACCCGCGAATTGGCGGATCAGATCGGCGTCAACGTCAAGAGCTACACCAAATACCTGCCTCTGCGCGCCACCACGGTGTTCGGCGGCGTCAATATGGACCCGCAAACTCAGGAACTGCGCCGCGGCGTGGAAATCCTGATCGCCACGCCGGGACGCCTGCTAGACCACATCCAGCAAAAAACCGTTCAATTGAACAAGGTGGAAGTGCTGGTGCTGGACGAAGGCGACCGCATGCTGGATATGGGTTTCATTCAGGACATCCGCAAGATCATGGGCATGCTGCCCAAAGAGCGTCAGACTCTATTGTTCTCCGCCACTTTTGCGCCGGAGATCAAACGGCTGGCCGCTGACTTCATGAAGTCGCCGCAAACGGTGGAGGTCGCGCGTCAAAACGCCACCAACGATCAGGTCGAGCAGATTGTTTACTCGGTGGACGCCTTCAAAAAGCGCCATCTGTTGACGCATCTGATCAAATCTCGCGAGATGAGCCAGGTCATCGTGTTTTGCAAGACCAAGCTCAGCGCCGACCGTCTGGCGCGTGAATTGCAGCGCGATGGCCTGCAAGCCGAAGCCATTCACGGCGACAAGGCTCAGGGCGCGCGTCTGGAAACGCTGGCGGGGTTCAAGGAAGGCAAACTGCGCATATTGGTGGCCACCGATGTCGCCGCTCGCGGCCTGGATGTGACGGAGTTGCCCTATGTGGTCAACTTCGAGCTGCCGAACGCCCCGGAAGATTATGTGCACCGGATTGGCCGTACCGGCCGCGCCGGCGCCAAGGGCGTGGCGATTTCGTTAATGTCCCCGGAAGAAACCCGTCAGCACGAGTCTATCGAGAAGCTGACCAAGCAGACGTTGACGCCGCAGATCGTCGACGGTTTCCGCCCTTCCTGGCTGACGCGCCCCAGTGAGCGCGAACGGGAACGGGAGCGTGAGCGCTTGCCGGCGCCGCCCAAGCCGGAAGCTTCGGTTCTGGCCGGTTCGACCGAGGGCGTTAAGAGACCTTTGAGCGGCCGTCGCAGCCGGAAGGCGAAGCGCGAGGTGCCGGCTCTGCTGCTGCCGCCGCGCTATAAGGTGGAAATCATTCGCTGATTGGACGAATAGACATGAAACGGCCCTGATGGGGCCGTTTTTTTATGCGCATCGTCGGCACTTCCTGTCAGCGATAGAGTCGGACATCTGTGCGAACCGTTCTGGGATAGGGAGAGGGCGATGGAGGTGAAGTGGCTGCATATCGGCGTGGGCGGAGTGATGTTGGGCGCAGGCGCGGCGGCGGGAGCGGCGGCGACAACGACGCTTCCATCCGCTTTGGGGAGGACCGAGGCCAAGCCCGTGGCGGCATCTGTGATGCTGGCGGAGGCGAAGCGGCTGGAACGCCTGCGCGCGCTGGTGAAACAGCATGCGATCCAATGCCATTGCCCGCTATGCCTGGGGCGGGATGTTGGCGGAGCGAACGGCGGAAGAGAACAGGAGTCGAACCTGCTATCCATCCCTCTATAACCCAATAGCGGCGGGCTTTTTGCTTTTTCGCACATTCGTTTGTGCGACCGCTGTGCGATAACGTGACGGCATTTGTGACTAGCCCAAGAAGCAGAGCCTACCATCTGGTAGGCTCTGAATTGTCTTATGCATCTACCTTCAATAACTCCCCCTCATGGCGGTTTGGCCAAGCATCACAGATCAGACGCTGCGCCATTGCAAACGCACAATCCCTATGCATCATTACTCGCACTAGCCTCTCACTGTCTGGATTTGGATAAGCATCATAGGCAACCACACTGCCTTCAATTTTTTCATTACAACAAAAGCAATGATCTCCACTGCTTACAAAAGGAGCATTCTTTGCTTGATCCAAGTTCTTATAAAACGTCATTGCTTTGACCCCCTAAATTTGCACGCACTTTGGCTTTACAAAGAAAGCCCCCATCTGGCGGTTACGCCAGTTTTTCAGATGGCAATTGCCAGTCATTGACCGGCTGATACCCACCCTGCTTATCCGGGTCCGGTATCCACCGGCCGTATGTCCTGATGACCATTTCGGTGTCAACATGCCCCAGCTGATTTGACACCCACATGATATTTTCGCCGGCGGACAACAACATCGACGCATAGGTATGGCGGGTCTGGTAGGCGTTGCGAGCGCGGACGCCAGCGCGTTTGAGGACCGTTCCCCATTGCTGGTTGATCTGGTCTGGCAGCGTCCAGGGGGCTTTTGTGTATGGGTTGATGAACACGCGGCCGTGGCCGGCAAACCGCTCACGATCTGTCAGCGTAAACCGCTTTTGCTCTAGCAACGCCGCGCGCGCCGGCGGCAGCATCAGCACGTCACGCTTGCCGGCATTGGTCTTGGTTCCCTTCTCTCGCTTGCGGCTGATGGCACGGCGGACCTTGATAATGCCGTTCACAAAGTCGATATCCTCCCAGCGCAGCGCCATCAATTCGCCAGTGCGCAGCCCGCTATAGATGGCGAACTGAAACTGGTTTCTAAGCTGCCCCTCAGCGGTGGCCACCACTGCGGCAATCTCCCGGCGGTTGAGCGGGTCCACCTCATAATCGGTGCTGGCGGTTTCCTTGTTCACCAGCTTTTTCAGGATGACGCCTGCGAATGGGTTCCGTTCAATAAGCCCATCCGACAGCGCTTGCTCGACAACATGGCGCAGTGGTATCAAGTCGTTGCTGATGGTTTTGATTGTGACATTGCGTTCTACAACCCAATCGCGGATATCAGCGCCGATCAAGTTGGTGATCCGCTTGGCTCCAAACTTGGGTTTCAGCTTGAACTCAACCGCCTTGCGGTATTCATTCCACGTGCCGAACTCCAGCGTCTTTTCCGTCTGCGCAATCAGCTTGTCCAGCAGCTGGCCAACGGTGACGGAAGACACCGCATGGCCAAACAGGGCTGCGCGTTTCGAATTGGGGAAGTAGTCGGAGTAGCGGAAGGTTTGACGCTCGATAGCGTTCAGGATTTCGGCGCGCAGGCGCTCTGCATATCGAATATTTGCCGCGGTGGGGTCGAGTTTCAGCGTCTCACGGCACTCGACCCCCCGGAAGGAAAAAGCCACCTGCAGGCTTTTCCCCCTGATGTTTACGCCGCGTGGCGTGCTTTTGGTGCTCTGCTGCTCGCTGCCCATTCTTGAACCGCCTTGATGTTGACCCATACCTTGCCGTCGCCGGCAATCCGCCATTCCACATTCTCGCGCCAGACGCCGCCGCGCCTCTTGGCACGCACGCCATCAGGCGTATCGCCCATGATTTCGCAGTAGCGCGCCTGCGGTAGCCATTCCAGATGAATTTTTACATTATCGCCGATTTCTATCATGTCTTGCTTCCTTGCACTGGCGGCCATAGGCGAGCGGCCTTGCCGGCTTATCAGAGAACGGCGCACCCAGTTGATTGGGCTGGCCGCTCGCCTATGGCCGCGGTTGCGGCCGGGGTTTAGATGGGCTCCACCACCATGGCCAGGCTGGCGCGCTCTTCGTCCAGGATCTGGAAGCAGTCGCGGCCTTGGCTGTCGCGGCCGTTTTGTACCAGCTGGCGTTCCAGGGTGTTGCGCACCAGGGCGATGACGTTGCCTTGCAGCTGCAACAGGTCAATCGGCAAGCGCAACACGATGAACGGAACAGCGCCAGGACCGGCCTCGGCCGTGGCATCCAGCTCGATGTCGCGCAGTCGCCGGGCGATGCGTTCGGCGCGGTCGATGTTGTGAAGCTGGCCGTTGACCGCGTCCAGCTCGGCGCGGAATTTGCCGGTGGCGGCTTGCACAAGGCGGGTGTAGAGATTGGTTTGCACGTTCATTTCTCATCCATCCCCAAGAGTTGCCTGCATCGAGCCCACTTTGCGCGGGACTCCGCATACGCTTTTTGAAACCGCTGCAGCGTTTCGCCGTATCCACGCCCATCTATAAGCTGCAGGCACACGACACGCGCCATGGCATTGCTAAGCCCATCAACGTCTCTGGCTTCCTCGATCAGCAGGTTCGCCATTACATTCCTGTCCGGCCCATACACTTGCTGTTGCATGTTCCCTTCCTCCTCACTGGACCCGAGCGGTGAACTTCCGCGCGCGGTCGATTGCGTTGTTCAGCTGTCTGGCGATGGGCTTGCTGCTGCCACCCTCGGCGCGCCAGCGTGCACCTGGCCGTGGCGCGTCTTGGCTTTGCAGCAGGGCGGCCATGCGGATTTCGTTGATTTGCTCCAGGCCGGCCGCCGGCGCCATGCGCTTGAAGCGCTTAGTCAGGCGCTGGCTGGTCAGGCGCAGCACGGTGTCGGCGCGTTTCTGTTCGGCCTGGCGCTGGGCTTGCTGCACCCAGCCGTCGGCAAACTTCATGAACTCGCTGATCTGCTGCTGGAACTGCCGCTGAGCGGCGCGGCCCCGCTGCTGGCGGGCGCGGTTTTCGGCCTCTGGCAGAAAGGCGTCGTCTTCCGGCCGCGTGCTCATGTAGATGTCCATCTCCGCCGCCTCGGCCGCAATGCGCTGGGCGTCGCCCGGCTGGGCCGGAATCGGGGTGAATTTCGTTTCCGTAGAGTTATTGACACGAGTCCAAGGGGCGCTTTCGCGCCCTGAAACCCCAACCCCGCGCCTGATTTCCCAGGTGTGCATCCGAGTCACCGCCAGCTGCCCGCCGTCCACTTCCACCACCCCAAACAGCCGCTTCTGTCCCGGCTCGCCGTAGCGGTTGGTGGCCGGCGCGCTGTCCTTGGCCAGCCGCAGCGGCATGTTCTTGCGGCTGGCTTCATGGCCGCCCATCACCTCGACGAAACGCCCCCAGTTGCCGGCGTCCGCCGCGGCGGCGGCGCGCATCAGCACATCCTCGGCGTCCGCGTAGTCAATACGGCGCAGCTCGCGCCATACGCCCACCGGTGGCCCGCCAACCTGCTGGAACTGACGAATGCCCCAGGTGCTGGCCCAGGCGTCCACGCGTTGGGCGGTGATCACCGCATCGGTGGCGTAATCCTCGGCCAGCGTCAGGCCGTCGTCGCCATCCGGCCGGCCGCCGATGGCCTCATGGTCCTGGCCGATGGAAAACCCGTCCTGGCGGGTGCCGTCCACGTTCTTGGCGATGTATTTGGCGATGTAGCCGGCAGCGGTGCCGCGGCTCCAGTCAATGCGCTTGAAGTCCACACGGGCCTTGATGGCCTTCCACACCCAGCGCGAACGCTTGCCGTTCCAGAAAGCCTTCTCCCAGCCGATGGCCTCCGCCAGCTTGGCCAGCGGTTCCTTGGCGCCGACGGCCTTTTGCTTACGCGCCATGGCCATGGCGTCGGCCCTCGTCAGCGCGTAGCGCAGGCCCAGCTCCTGGCGGTCCTCACGCACCGCATGGCGCGCCACGATGCGGCGAAACTCGCGCACATGCTCCGGCTTCATGAAGAACAAGCCGTGATAGTGCGGCGTGCCGTCGTGATGCGGCTCCGCCACCCGGAAGCCGAAAATCTTGATGTCGGCACGCGCCAGGCTGGCGCCAATGCGTGACCACACCCCGCCCAGGTAATCCCGCGTATCCGTCGGCGTGCTGACGCCGTCGTAATGCGGATTGCGCTGGCCGCTGGCGGCCACACGCGGGTGGAAGCGGCTAGGGGCGGTGAGGGTGATGAACTCGCCGGCCAGCTCCAGGCCGATGGCGATATGTTCGAAACCGGCGATACGACACATCAGCTCGGCGCGGCGGATGCGCGGATTGCTCATGCCGGCGTCGGCCACGTCCGCCAGGCTGAACTCCTCGCCCAGCTCATTGATGGCAGTCAGCGCCTCCAGCAGCGCACGGTTGCGGCGCTTCTGCTCGCGCCGGCGGGTCACCGCGTCGTGGCTGGCGTACAGCGCGTGGCGCTTGTGCACCAGGCCCAGCGCGATGGACAGCGCCTCTGCCTTGCGCGCGTTTACACGGCGCAGGTTCCGGCGCCACCACAGGCTGCAAGCCAGCCGCAGCTTGATGCCGCCGTCGGTGTCCGCGTTGGGCAGCGCGATGCCGTGCTCGCTGCAGAAGCGCTCCAGATCTTCCATGCTGGCGCCGTCGCGGTGCAGCGCCTCCGCCTGGCTTGCCTTGGCCTTGGCGTATTCCACCAGCTGGCTTTCGTTGGCGCCCAGCTCCAGCGCCTTGGCCGGGAAACGGCCCACCAGCTCGCGCAGGTAATCGTTTGCTTCCGCCTCGCGGCCATCGTCCAGCACGCCCTTGCGGCTGGTGAGGTTGCGGTTGCGCCGGCGCAGCCAGTTGCCACGCACCGCCCGCTGCAAGTGGCGCGGAAAGTGGCCAATCTTGGCCAGCGCCCAGCTGTCCGGCAGGTGGCTCAGTTCCGGCATCTTGGGTGTCATGCGGCTGCGTCCTGGCTATGCGGCAGCGCTGCCGGCGCTTCCACATCTACAGCACCGGCGGCCAGCCGCGCCGCGGCGTGCTCGCTCTCCGCCAGCAGGGTTTCCAACTCGTACCAAAGCTGCCCCATCCCCGTCATGCCCAGCCCCAGCCCTTTCAGCGGCAGGCGGTGCATCGCGGCCATGCGGACTATCTGCTCGCGCACCCCGGCTATCACCTTGATCCCGTCTTGCATATCGGCGATGGCCTCCAACTGCGCCTTCGTCAGCACCTTGGACTGCAAGGCGCTAACGGACTGCAAATGCTGAACCGCGCGGCGTTCGTCCACCTGGGCATCCAGCCGCTGGCACGCGGCCTGAAAGTCAACGTAAGACATGGCAATTTCCTCAGACGGGCAGGGTGAACTGGAGCACCACCAGCAGCGCCAGCACCAGGGCGGCGGCGATGGCCTGGCCGTTGCCAGCCGGCTGGCGCAGCGGCGCGGTGTAGCCGCCGGTGCCGTTTTGGAAGCGGACGTAACGCAGCTTTTTCATGGGGTTCTCCAGTTTTTGGGCGTAAAAAGCCCCCTCGCGCCGCGTGGGTGCGATTTTTTTGCAAGGGGGAACGGGGTTAAATCAGCTCGTCAGGCGAGGCCGGGCAGCTCCAGCTGCCTATCGTCAATCGGCGTTCTCAAGCCCAGGCGCGTGCGCTTATGCTCGATGGCGCAGGACTCGCTGTAGGTTTTGAACGGCTTGCCGCAGTGCTCGTAATCGCTGCACTGGTAGTAGGTTTCCCTCACCGTTTCCGTCAGCATCCGGCTGGTGCGCGCATAGGAGACAAAGCCGCAGTATTTGCATGGGTACGCCATGCCTCAGCTCCGGCAAAACAACTGAAAGGTCAGCTCGTTCATCTGCACCGTCTTGGCGCAGATATCGTGCTGGATGCGCTCCAGGCGGCGGCGCTCGCGGCTGTCCACCTCGCCGTCGCGGGTGGCCTCGCGCCACTCGCGCGCCAGCCGCGCCACGTCTTCCACCAGCTCCATGTACAGGGTCTGGATTTCCTCGTTGTCCACCCGCTCGGCGTCCGGCATGCGCACAAACACGCCGCCGCTGTCCATCGCCACCGCCTCGGCAAATAGCGTGGAGCCGTGGAAAGCCTGCATCTGCATCGCCTCATGCAGGCTGATCACCTGGCCCCGGCGCTCGTAAACGCGGTTCTCCAGCGCATCCTTGGTGATCCCCAGCGCGGCGGCCATCGCCGGCCATCCGCCGGGCATGCCCTTGCACATCTGTTGGTAGCAATTTCTGAAGTTGTCCATCGGGTATCACCAAAAATCTAGAGGTCTTGTGGTTTCCAGGCCGCGGTGGCTTGGCTACAGTTCAAGCATTGCCGGCGCGGCTGGCTTTCCAGGCGGCCAGGCCCAGCAGGTAAATGTCGCGGGCCAGTTTGCTTTCGGAATACCCGGTATCTGCGATGGCTTGATCAAACTCGCTGCGCTCGGCTTGCAGCAGGCGCATCTGCACCGGCTTGACCTTGGAAGTGCCGCGCGGACCGTAAGCGCGGCGCGGGCGGGCTGTCTGTTCGGCGTTTTGCATGTGAGTTACTATGCTCAAGAAAGTGATTCGCAAGCACATGATGGATTAAAAAATTAATCTGCGCAACAGGTATGGATTAAAAAATTGAGCCTTGGGGATAGATTGCGGGCGGAAAGAGCCCGTTTTGGATGGAATCAGCAAGAGGCTGCCAAGGTCGGTGGCATCGCCTATTCCACATATCAAGGGTATGAGAGGGGCGACAGATATCCTGACGCTCAGTCATTGGCAAGCTGGGCTACAGCGGGGTTTGATGTGCTTTACATCGTCACCGGACAGCGGAACGCCTCTGACCTCTCCCCCGAACAGAACGCCGTTTTGGCTTCCTTTGCCCAACTAGACGAACGTGGCAAGCACTTCATTTGTGACATGATCCAGGCCTACAACAAGGCCCATAGCTAGGCCACCTATCTGATTTGGGTGGCTGTTAGCTACTTTAAGAGACACTGCTGTGACTATCAGCGAACGGCTCCGCCAAGAGCGGATGCGTGTTGACTTCACCCAAATGGAAAGCGCGAAAGCGGCTGGAGTTGGGTACACCATGTACATGGCTTATGAAAAAGGCACGAGCTTTCGGAATGCTGAAGCCCTCGGAAGGCTTTATGGGTCAGGGTTTGACGTGCTTTTTATCATCGTGGGACAACGAAATGAGTCTAAGCTGACACAAGATGCTCATACCTTATTGAAACAGTTCCAGCAACTGGACTCGCGCGGCCAGCACCTGGTGCTGGGGATGATGCATAAAATTGTTGAGGTGTTGGAGTAAAATTATATGTATTTCGCTACAAAATCAAAAACGGGCACTGACATATAGTTTCTGGTGTTTTTCTATATGTCCCTGTATCGTGTTTTTGCGTTTTTAAGATGTTGTAGGAGATTGTAATGGCTAGTGTGCTTGATGTTGCAAAGTATATTCTTGAAAAACATGGTGAAATGAGTGCCATGAAACTACAAAAGCTAGTTTACTATGCTCAGGCTTGGTCTCTAGTGTGGGACGATTCTCCGCTATTTGATTCTAAGATTGAAGCATGGGCAAATGGTCCAGTTTGCCCAGAGCTTTATGATGTTCATCGAGGTTGTTTTTTTGTCACGGCGGATACTATTGGTGATCGAGGCCGCTCGGAGGCATTGAATAAATATGAGCGCGATACTTTAGATATCGTGCTAGAAAACTATGCGGATAAATCTGCTAGATGGTTGAGCGAACAAACTCATAGCGAAGCTCCTTGGAGAAATGCTAGGAAAGGCATTCCCCCAAGTGAGAGAAGTAATAAAGAAATATCATGGTCAGCCATGGGTGAGTTTTATGGTTCCTTGTAGGGGGGCTAGTTATGGCGAAAAAACAGAAAAGAATACCGAATCAAGCTGTAAATAGAGACGAAAGCGCAAAAAAAGTTGTTGTTCCAGCCCAAGTTCAACTTGAGTCACCCTGCTGGAGATTTTCATCTGTTGATTTGGGTGGGCCTTTCCCATGGCCAAAAGGAAGTACGGAAGAGCTAGAAATATTAAGTAAGCTGCATGAGTTCGACTCTATGCGATGGACTGAAATTGAAGGGGCTAAGCACCATTCTATTTCAGTTGATCGTCTCTCTAGAGATGCTCAAAAAAGGCTTGAGGAAATACAGCAGAATGATATTGATGAACTTTTTTCTTTTCGGCTCACGGGGCCTAAAAGAGTTTTTGGAATTCGGTTAAATGGTACGGTAAAGCTTTTATGGTGGGATCCTGAGCACAAAGTATGCCTAAGCAATTTAAAAAACACGTAGTTTTTTAAATACATATTTTTATAGGCAGTTCTACATGATGCTGCTTTTTAGTGCTCGCGCTCAAGCGGCATGATGATCATCAAAGCATAACAACGCCCGGCCAAGTGCCGGGCGTTTTGCATGTCCAGGGCTTTACTCTTTCGGCTCTACCGACAGAAAGATCATGCCCAGGGCGGGGACGGCGCTGAGCTCCACCGTCTTGCCGTCTCGCTCAAGCTTGACCGGCGTCGGCTCATCCCGGTTTTTCTGCACATTCTTGGTCAGCTTGCGCATCGCGCTGGTGAACCAATTGACCGCATTGTCCTTTTTGCCATTCCACTCGGGATAGGTGTTGGCGAACATCGCCGCGGCAGTGACGGCGTTGAGCATTAGCGATGCATTGTCGTCATTGGGCACGCCAAAGACCAGAGTGTAGCGGCTGAGGTTGTGTGGCTCGCCAATGGCTTCCAAGGTCATGATCTTGTTGATGGTCAAGATTTCCCGGCGCGTACCATCCCGCAGCGGCGAGTCTTCGCGCTTGGCAATCTCGATGTCGCCTACCAGTTTGGCGGTGGAAAGGCCAAGCGTTTTTTGCTGGGCAATCTTTTCAGGCGGCGGTGTGGGCTGAGCGGCTGGCTTGACCTCTGGCTTGGCTGCGGACGCTGTTGCCAACGGCTCGGCCTTGTTTGTGGCCTGAGCCTCCACCTTGGCTTCTGGCTTCGCGTCCGGTTCCGGCGCAAGAATGCCCACGGTCAGCAAGAAGGAGAGCGCAGAGCCGATCCCGCCCAGCGTGACGACCACAGCGCCATGAGATTGCTTGCCGCTCAGCCACTTGGTTAACAGCTTCCAGACCACCACGGCCACCACTATGGCCGCAATCAATATGAGCAAATTTTTCATCGCGAAGGCATCTTGAAGTTCTTAACGGGCTTCCATTTTACATCTTGAAACAAATTAGCTCTATGTGAATAACATTTTGTACAATGATGGCTTAACTCATAGTCATTAATGTGCGCCAATGGCGCGAGACTTCAGAATGCGCTCAAGGAGGCTCTGTGGTCGTCCACGATAAGGTAAACGGCTGCCACTTTCTGTCGTCCAGCCTGTCTGCTGGCGGGGCATGTTCGATGGCATCTTGTCTGCTGACCCATCACCAATACGTTCAAGGAATGAAACACGATGGCCTTTGATTTCAAAACCGCCCCCAAAGAAGCGCTCAAGGCGGAATACGACCGTATCGCCAAAGAGATCGGTGACGATCAGTTTTTTACCAAGAAAGAACTGAACCACTTGCCGGAGGTGCTGGCCAATGGGGAGCAGGTACTGGCGTTCACCTCTGGCCTCATGGACAGCAACACTTGGCTGATTGTGCTGACCGATCACCGCATTCTGTTTCTTGATAAAGGGATGATTTTTGGTCTGAAGCAAACTGCGATAGAGTTGGACAAGGTTAATTCGGTCTCTGGAAGTACTGGCCTGCTGTTTGGCAAGATCCTGATCCAGAATGGCGCATCCGAGCGCAAGATAGACAATGTTTGGAAAAAGACCGTGGTGCCGTTTACCAATAAGGTGCGGGATGCGATTAATGCGCGGAAGTACCACCAACCACAAGTCGTTTCCTCAGGAGACGATCCAGTGGCTCGGCTTGAGAAGCTAAGCGCGATGAAAGACAAGGGGCTGATCACCGATGCTGAGTTTGCTGAACAGAAAGTCCGTATTCTTAGTTCGATTTAAGCGAGCAACCAAGCTTCACTAGTGAAGCCCAAAAAGCTGGTAAAGGATAGCTGTTCATGTATCTGTAGTAATGGGAAACTATATGAAAGTACCAACAGAGCAGTTACGTGGCAATATTGATGATTTTGATTTTTACGACAACATGGAAGAGATTCGCCAAGTTCCAGGTTACACCGAGAGAATTGATCCAGAGGTGGATGAGTTCTCTTCAATTTCGGGTCACTATCGGCTAAAGGATAAGGAAAAGACGCCATGCCAAAAGTTAGGTTGTAGACAGCCACATGGCAAAGGCTATCTTATTAGATTGAAATCTGGAAAAGTGTCCAATATTGGTAACGTCTGTGGTCGTAAATTTGATCCCGATAATTTTGTTATTCATGCGCGGATGGCAGAAAACAAAATTCGACACTTGGGTGCACTGAGGTTTGCGCAAAAATTGCAAGATGACTTTGAATATTACTATGATTTAGTGGAGCGTATTAAGAGTGAATCCAAAGCTTTTTTGATTTCTCGTGCTGATTTTAAGAAATCAATCGAACGAGGAGAGGATGTGGTTGAGAAACTAAAGGAGATTGCAAATCGTGCTGATTACTCAGTGTATCGTACCAGAAGGCTATCGGATGAAGAATTTAAGGAAGCAAAGAAGGTGAGGGAGTACCCGTCACGTGAAGTAAATGAGCATATGGGGGATCTGGTAAATGTAAAGTGCTTCTCCTTGAATGAAACTGATATTTTTCTGAAAGCGCAAAAAGCCTTAAAAGCATTGCAAGACTTGGATCCCCTAGCTAGCTCGACCTCTGAACTGAATAAGGTTTCTACCTCAGTAATGGAAATTCAAAAAGGGATTGATAAAATAAAAGATGCTCAATCTGAATTGGAGAAGTTTAGGGCTAATGTCAATAATATAAATTTGCTGCCCTATATTTTTTAATCATCTCCCGTGCAGGCATGCCTGACACATATCGCTCCATGGTGTCCACGTTTGTTACAGCCGGGTGGTGACGTAGCTCAGCTGGCTGGCCGGGGTGCTGCTAATAGGATGCCTGCTACTGTGGCGCGGTTAGGGATATGGTTCCAACGCGCCCACTGAATCAAAAAGCCCCGCATCAAGCGGGGCTTTTGATCAGGCCTCAACGACTTCCCGGAGCAAGTCCGGGTGCTTGTCCAGCACTTTCAACAGCTTGATGGTTGCCACTGGCGGTTGAGTGACACCGCGCTCATACTCGCTGAATGCATTGACGCCGCCGCCAAAGATCTTGGCCGCAGCAGCCTGGGTCAGCTTGAGCTTTTGCCGGGTGGCCTTCACAAAGAAGCGTGTTTCCGCCCGCTGACGCTGGGCCAGTTCCTGCAGCGCGTCCATGTGGCGGCGCGAACTGGCCTCGTCGGTGAACTCGATTTCGCCGCAATGCGGACAATGCCAGCCTGTCACCGCCGGTACCACCGCGGATAAATGCTTGTAGGAGACCGTGACATCCTTGGTTTCAAGAACCATCTCGGCCGCTTCGCAATTCAGGCAATGATGCGCCATGATGTTCTCCTTTATTCCGCGCACGCCTTGAACGAAATGACGATGGCGCCATCCGTGCGCAGCGTGAATTTGACGTAAGCCCGGCCACATGGGGTCATGGGCTTGTACACGTCCTGCCATACCGTGTGGTCTAGATGGGTTGTCATCGACTTGTTGAAGTCCCGCCGGCCAATCAACTGTACCACGGCCAGGGCTTCCGCTTCGCTCAAGCCCAACTCCACAAAACCGGTTCGCGCGGTTCTGGTGAAACAGGGCACGCCGCGAACCTGCACCGCAGCTTTAATTTCGTCCAAAGAATAGTGGGCGGTGCGTTTTTCCATTACTCAATACTAACGGAATCCGTTAGTTTTTACAATTCACTATTTACATTTTGCTTACTCCGCCAACTCTCTCAACACACCGATCTGGCACACCGCCAGCCAGATATGATGCTGGACCGTGAGCGCCATGGGCTGCTGATTGCTGCCAGATGATGGTATATCAGTTAGACCTACTAGGGCTGCGAGCCTTTCTCGTACCAGCCTTTGCTGGCATTAACGATGTGTACCACTAGCAGCATCACGGGTACCTCGATTAGCACCCCTACAACCGTAGCCAGCGCGGCACCAGACTGGAAACCGAATAGGCTGATCGAGGCTGCGACGGCCAGTTCAAAGAAGTTAGACGCGCCGATCAGCGCAGATGGGCAGGCCACCGAGTGTGTTTCGCCTACCTGGCGGTTGAGCCAATAGGCCAGAGCCGAATTGAAGAACACCTGGATCAAGATGGGCACGGCCAGCAGCGCAATAACCAGCGGCTGTTGCAAGATGGCGTTGCCCTGGAAGGCGAATAACAGTACCAGAGTCAGTAGTAGCGCCGAGATGGACCACGGCTGGATCCGGTGCATGGCAGCGTCAAATATTGCCTGTCCTTTGTTCAGCAGCATCTTACGAATGATCTGCGCGATGAGCACCGGCACCACGATATACAGTCCGACCGAGGTCAGTAGCGTGGCCCAAGGTACGGTGATGCTGGAGACACCCAACAGTAGGCCGACCAGCGGCGCGAAGGCAAACACCATGATCAAGTCGTTCAACGCCACCTGGGACAGTGTGAAATACGGATCCCCGCCGGTCAGCCGACTCCAGACGAACACCATGGCGGTGCACGGTGCGGCCGCCAGCAGGATTAAACCTGCGATGTAGCTGTCCAGCTGTGCTGCCGGCAAAAGTGGCGCAAACCATACCCGAATGAATAGCCAAGCCAGAAAGGCCATCGAGAAGGGCTTGACCAGCCAGTTGATGAAGAGGGTAACGCCGATGCCCTTGATGTGCGCCCTGACCTGATGCAGCGCGCCGAAATCGATTTTCAACAGCATTGGGATGATCATCACCCAGATCAGCAGGCCGACTGGCAGGTTGACCTGGGCGATTTCCAAACCTCCGATCGTGTGGAACAGGCTGGGGAAAGCCTGCCCCAAGCCGATGCCGGCCACAATGCAGAGGGCGACCCAGGCGGTCAGGTAGCGCTCGAATAGGCTAAGCGAGGCGCCAGCGGCGCAGGGATGGGCGGCTTCAGATTGGGTGGACATGCCATTCTCCGTGGGATGGGGGCGATCATGCATGCTGCCGCGAAGGCAGTGCTGCTCAGAGGTGCAGTGTGCCGATGCGATCAAGCTCAGCTTTCAGGCGGGGCCGATCCTGGTGCAGCGTGTCCAGCGGCAAGGCCAGGAAAGCCTCGATCCGCGCGCGCAGGATGCGATAGGCCGTGAGGAAGGCCGTGTCGATCTCCTGATCACTACCCGTTGCATGGGCGGGATCTTCCACGCCCCAGTGGCTGCGCAGCACCGGCCCCAGATAGGCGGGGCAGGTCTCTCCGGCGGCGCTGGCACACACCGTGATCACGATGTCAGGCGTCGCTGGCAGATGATCCCAGGACTTGCTGTGGTAGCCATCGGTGGCGATCCCTTCTCGCGCCAGCAGCGCCAGCGAGCGCGGGTGGACTTGTCCAGTCGGTTGGCTGCCGGCGCTCATTGCATGCCAACCCGCCGGCGCCAGGTGGTTGAAGACTGCTTCGGCCAGGATGGAGCGACAGGAGTTGCCGGTGCACAGAAAAAGCACATTGATCGCGGCTTGGTTCATGGCGGGCTCTCTTTCTCGGTAGTCTTCAGCAGCAACCGCTGTCCGGCGCACAGGTGTTCTTGGGTGTGATCTTGACGGCGATCTTCGGCGTACAGCAGGTGCTGGCCGGTTCACTTGCAGGGGGCTCGCCACCGTTGAACGTCGGGATCGACGCCAGCGTCTGGTAACTCTCCCAGGCGATGCCTGCGGGGTCGGTGACCCAGTGTTTGTTTGATTCGGCGTAACAGCAGGCGGTACCTGTCTGCGTCACCATGCTGATGTCGGCCGCCTGCAACTGGTGTTGTAGCCGTACTAGCTCTTCCTCGCTGTCCACTTGAATGCCGAGGTGATCGACTCCTGTGGCGGTGCCGCGGTTGGAGATCGCGAAGTTGAGCCGTGGATCCTCCAGCATCCACTTGGCGTAGTCGGTTTTTTGGACCGTGGGTTGTGCATTGAACAGCGCCGAGTAGAAGCGAATGCTGTCTTCCAGATTGGCTACCGCGACGTGGACGTGAAAGCGTTTCATGATCGAACTCCCGATAGTGATTCGTTATGAGCAAGCGCCATCGCAGGGCGAGATGCTGCTCGCCGGCGCGCAAGCCTCGCCGCGGCAGCAGTTTTCAGTCAAAAAGCCCAGCAGGGCATTCATCTGCTCGTAGTTGGCCGAGTAGTAGATGAAGCGCCCCTCTTGGCGGGCCTGGACTAGGCCGGAGTGAGACAACTCCTTCAGGTGGAAGGACAAGGTAGCGTTGGCCACGGCGAGCCGCTCACCGATCTGGCCTACCGCCAGGCCTTCGGGGCCTTGCTGGACCAGTAGTCGGTAGATCGCCAGGCGTGTGTCCTGTGCCAAAGCGGCTAATAGGGTGACAGCATTTTTCGTTTCCATATTTCTATATTTATCGAAATAATTGATGTGGTCAAGGCCTAGCGGTTGTTTTGTGCAGAATTCTGCTGAAGGATAGCGAGGATTCTGAGAAAGCACAGGCTGCGAGATAGCTAAGGCGGGATCGCCCTTTACTCAGCGCGGTTTGCCCGGGCGCGGCTTTGTCCCGGATGGGATGGGGAAGAGGATGTGTAGCTATTCAAAATGACAGGAAATGTCATTTGATTTATCTGGATGGGGTGTTCATAGTTTTCTGAGTGAATACTGTAACCAGATATTCATTCAAATCTCTTGAGGAATAATAAATGCCTAAAGTTCAGTATACCGACAATTTTGCGGAAAATCACATACTACAAGGTGCGATGTGTTATGCCGTAGCAATACATAAGCATCTCTTGCGAAATTCCGTTAAGTACTGCAGCCATAATACGATATTTTCTGAATTGAAAGATGAGTTTAGGAAACACTTGGAGAATTCAAAATGGTTTCAGCATAAAACGTATACTAATCAAATGTACAATATGCTTGAGGGGTACTCTAATTATGTCACGACAAAGTCAAATTGGGGCAGCTATTCCATAGATAACGAAAAACAGAATATCTTTATTGTCGCGGAGGTGTACAAAGGGACATACTACGCGAGTCATGTAACCTTAAATTTGAAATAAAAGTAAATCGTTATTTAACTTCATCCAGCTTCATCTCCAGCTCCAGCTGGCTGGTATAGCCGCCGTCGTTCAGCGTGTGGGTGATTTTGTTGATCACCCATTCCGTGGCGTTGATGGCCGGCTTGAAGCCCTGCACCTGGGCGGGCAGTTCCGGGAACAGCTCCGGCCGGCCCTCGGCCAGGGTGATGGAAAATTCCGCTACGCTGCGTTGCAGCTTTTGCCAAGCGGCCTTGGCGCCTTGCAGCGCGGTGGCTTCGCTGACGTAGACGTGGCGCAGGACTTTGATGTTTTCGCTGCTGGGTTCAATGCCCTTTTGCTGAATGGAGGTGAGTTTAGTCCGCTTGCTCTTGCGGCCTAGCTTGGTGATAGTGGCGCGGCGTTCAAACTTGGTGTCTTTGTTGACGATGACTTCGCCTTTCTTCGCGCCGCGCACGTCATGCCAGTAGGCTTTGACGGCGGTGTAGGCGTCGCGGTCGGCTATGTTGAAACGGTGGCTGTCGCCGCTACCGCGCCGGATCAGGCAGGCGGGGAAGGGCTGGCCGGTGACGGTTTCGGCGTCGCCGGCTTTGCAGAAGATCAGCCGGCCTTGCTTGACGGTGGCGACGGCGTCGTATTGCGTGGCCAGGCGGGTGAGCAGGTTGGCGTCGCTCTCGCTGGTTTGGTCGATGTGTTCGATCTTTTGCTTGGCTAGCCAGTCGGGGATGGCCGCCGTCAGGCCGTTGGCCTTGGCGATGGCTTGCACGATGGCGCCCACGGTGGTTTTGTGCCAGCTCTTTTCCCGCTTGGTGGCGATGCCGGCGCGCAGGTCGGTCGCGCGGGCGCGTAGGGTGAGGGTGTCCGGCGCGCCGGTGTGTTCCACCTCGTCCACGATGTAGCTGCCCTTATCCACCAGCGGGCCATCTGCCCAGCCCAGCGCGAGTTGGACGGTGACGCCGCGTTCCGGGATGTCCAGCTTGCCATCACTATCGTCCAGTACGATGTCCAACTGGTCCGCCTCAAAGCCGCGGTTGTCGGTGAGCGTCAGGCTGATCAGCCGCGGGGTGATATTGCGGGTGATGTCCTTGCCGCCCAGCAGGATGCGGCAGACGGGCCGGCGCGGCTGGCGCAGTGCCTCTGACGCTTGGGCGGCCTGATTGTCTAGCGTCTGGCTGGCCTGCTTGGCCAGGCTATCCAACTGGCTGGCGGTTTGTTCGAACAACTGGCCGGCGCCGGTCATTGGATCAGCTCCAGCATGGCGTGGGTGACGGTGCCGAGCAGGTCTAGCAACTGATCGTCCACGCGCTTGAGCGACAGGGTGAAGTCTATGCATCTGGCCGCGCCGTCGCTGAAAAACTCCTGCCGGCTGATGTCCATCTTCTCCACCACAAAATAGCCGTACAGCGTGCCGGTGCCCTCGATCAACGGCCAGGCGCGGCCTTGGTCCGCCATCAGGCGCAGCAGGCTGAGGGCGGTTTCGCCGCCGGTCAACTCCGGCATCAGCCGGCCGGCCAGGGTGATCGTTTCCTCATCCGGCCCCAGGAACTGATAAGCAGGCCGCAGGCCGACACGGCTATTGCTGGGCCAGCGCCAGCCGTATTGTTGTTTGAAATCCTGATAGGGCAGGGTGTCCAGGGTGAACACGAATAGGCCCAGGGCCATCATCGGCATGCCTAGCATTAGTCGTAGTCTCCAAAGCGGGAACGGCGCGCGGCGGCTTGCTGGTTGGCGGCTTGGGCCAGCGCTTGCGCCACTTGGCGTTGCACCAGGGCGGCGAGCTGCTGCTCGTTCATGCCTGGCGCAGCGTTGACGGTGATGTGGATGTTGGACGCGGCCGCAGCGGCCGCAGCGGCCGGTGCGCTGGCGCGCAGCGGTGGGCGGTGCTCCAGTTGGCCGGCCATGGCGGGCGCGGTGGCGATGGCCACGCCGGCGCCGGCAGCAGTGAGCTTTTTGGCCGCTTCACGCATGCTGGCCAGCGGCCCGGCTTGGCCCTTGTCGATGCCTTGTTCTAGGCCGGCCATGGTAAAGCCGCCCAACTGGGCCATGACGCGGGATGGACTATGGATATCCAGCTTGATCTTGAGCCAGTTGATCATGCTGTCGCCCACGCCACTGATGGCGTTGCGCAAGGCTTCCAGCTTGCTGATGATGCCGCCGATCAGCCCGTCCATGGCCATGCGGCCCAGGTCGGCCAGCCGCGCGCCCAAGCTGCCCAGAAAGCCGGTGATCTGATCCCAATGGCGGACGATGACACCAAACAATGTCCAGCTCTTGAAGTAATCAGCGATGATTTGGCCGGCGCCGGTCGCCTTGGCGCTGATCCAGTCCCAAGCCGCCCGTGCGCCTGTCTGGATGCTGTCCCAATGCTTGATGATCAAACCCGGAGGTGTCCAGTTGAGGAAGTACGCCACCAGCGCGCCGCCGGCCGCAAAGACGATGCCCTTGAAGCGGTCCCAAAGCGCGGCGGTGATCTTGCACAGGTCTTCCCAATGCCGAACGATGAAGCCAACCGGCGTCCAGTTCATCAGATAGCCGGTGACCCAGCCGCAGACGGTAGAGAACACGTCCTTGATGCCATGCCACAGCGCGGCAAACTTAGGGCCGATCCAGCCCCAATTGCGCCAGATGAGATAGGCCGCCGCCGCGATGGCTGTGACCACCAATCCAATGGGATTCATCAGGAACACGCGGCCGAGAAACAGCATGGCTTTGGCGGCCATGCCCAGCGCACCACCCAGCAGGGAGAGCGCGCCACGCAGCAGACCGAAGATGCCGCCCAGCGAGCCGATGACGATGGATGCCTTGGACATGACCAGGCCCAGCATGGCAAACGGGGTGATGACGGCCGCCGTAGTCAGCGCCAATCCGCCCAGGCCGGCCAGCAGCAGGCCGACGATGGCGAGGGTTTTCATGATGGCGTTGGCTAGCGCCGGGTTTTCCATGGCCCACGCGCCTAGTCCTTCTGATAGCTTGCCAATCGACTCCGTGGCCGACTTCAGCTCCGGGCTGATGGCTTCGCCAAAGCGTACCATGGCATTGGTGAAGGTGCCGGAGGCGGCGTCCCATAGGTTTTTCAGGGTGCCGAGCTGTTGATTGACGCGCTGCTGCAGGCTGGCTTGGGTTTCCATTTTCTGCTGCATTTCGCGGTATCCGCTTATGCCGTCCTTGATCATCAGATCCAAGGCTTGCAGTGTCTCCGCATCGTCTCCCCAAATCTCCTGAATGACGGCATTGCGTTGCTGGGTGTTCAATCTTTTCAGATTGGCGAGCTGGTTAAACACCTTGTCTAGCCCGCCGAACTCGCCTTTACCATCGGAAAAATCCAGCTTGAACCCAGCTTTTGTTGCACTGATGAGCTTGTTGCCCTTGGCAATTTTCTTGGCATCCAGGCTGCGCTGGAACACTTTGCGGAACGCATTGCCCGCAGATTCGCCAACAAGGTTTTTCTGGTCCGCCATGGCCAGCAACGGCGCCATGGCTTTGGCCCCATCTAACCCTTGTTGCTTGATCATGGCCAAGGCAGGGGAGAGCTTGGCAAAGCCGTTGAGCATGTTGGACGGATCCACGCCAACGTAGAAAGTCCGCTGTATGGTGTCCATGACACCCATCATGTCCTTTTCCGCCGCACCGGTGGCGTCCTGCATCTTGGCGGCAAACTCGGCGGCAGCTTCCGGCGTCAATTTCAATTGCACGCCCAAGTAGGCCGCCGCTTCGCCGGTGCCGCCAAGAATCGATTTGGCGCTCATGCCTTGGCGAATCAACATCGTCATCATGTTTTGGAAATCGGCTGTCGTGCCTGGGAGCTTGTCGCCCAATCGGTTGGCCAACTCGGTGATCTTGGCAAACTCACCGCTAACGCTGCCATCTTTGACCATCATCGCGCCCTTCAGCTGTGTGGCGGCGTCTTCGGCCTGGGCGTAGGCCATCACCGGCATGGCCATGCCGGCGCCGATGGCCGCACCGCCAGCAGCAGCCTTTGCGCCGGCGCCGGCGATCTTGTCGCGCACAGCGATATGTTGGCTGTAGCGCTGCTGCGCCTCGTTGAGCCGCCGCTGACGGCGGGCGACGGCATCGAGCTTGCCTTGCCGCGCCTCCAGCGCCCGGTTGGTTTCTTGGAGGCGGGCGGCGAGTGTGGTTTCGGTGGCGGAAAGCTGGCGGGTGTCGATGCCTTCCTTTTGCAGCCCGGCCGAGGCGGCGCGTGCGGCCTCCAGGCGCTTGCGGTGGGCGATGCTGAGTTTATCCACGGCGCGTTCGGCCGCGGCGTATTCGCGGGATAGCTTGATGCTGGCGCCGCCGGCCTGCGTCATTTGTTGACGGACGGCCTCCAGACGCTGACGCGCGCCGGCCAGCGCCTGGCCGGTGTCCTTGCTTTCTTTGGTGAGTTTGCGGAAGGCGTCAATGCTGCTTTGCGCGGCTTGGAGTTGCTTGAGCTGGTCGCGGCTTTCCTTCACCGCGCGCGCCAGCCCTTGGTTGCCGGCCATAGCTTGCTTGAGCGGCCGGGTCAGTTTGTCCACGGCCGCCAGCAGCACTTCGATTTTCAGCTTGCTAATCATCGTCGGCGGCTCCTGATCTTAGGCGGGCCGCCTCGCGCCAGCTGGCCAGCTCGGCCAGCGGCATGGCGTGATAGACCGAGGGCGGCCAATGAAAAATGGTGGCGATATCGGCGATGGCGTCGTCTACGCTGCCGGGGAGGGGCTGGCGGGCTGCTCCGATTTCTTCAACAAAAAACCGGCCACCACGGTGGCGCATTGCAGCAGGTCGGCCGGGTCCAGGCGCTTGGCTTCTTCTTCCGTCAGCGCCGGCATGGACAAGCGCGGCAGCAGCTTGATGGCGGCATCCACGTCCAACTGCAGCACGTCGGCCAGCTTGAGGCCGCGCAGCTCGCCGGCGCCGGGGCGGCGCAGTTCGATGGCTTCGATCTTGGTTTCGCCGCGTTGGATGGGGGCGTCCAGCTGGATGGTGTTTTCGGTCATGGTTTGGGGTTCCTAGATTATGGGGATTAGAGGCCGACGTTGGCGCGGTGCTGGGCCATGCGGTCTTGGCCGGCTACCTTGAACACGTCGTTGACGATGTCGATCTCGATCAGCTCTTTGCCGTCCATGATCCATTTCAGGTAGGTCAGGTCGGTTTTGACTTTGAATTCGCCGTTCTCGCCGGCTTTAGCGTCGCCGGAGTCCAACTCGTTGTGGCGGCCGGCGGCGACGATTTCCACGGCGTGGCTTTCGCCGGTGGCTTCGTTGGCATAGCTGCCCATCCAGCGCAGTTTGGCGGCGTCGTGTTTTTCCGCGCCAAAGGTGGCGATGATTTCCGGGATGGGGCCGTTGTAAGTGTGTTCCATCTCCAGTTTTTCCACGCCCTTGAGCAGCGCCACCGGGCCGATCATGCCGGCGCCGGTGTAGTCCTCGGTTTTCATCTTGAGCGCCGGTAGCTTGACCGACAGGCATTCGGCAATGAAGGACATGCCGTCGTTGAACAGGTTGAATTTGCGCAGGGTGCGCGGCAGTGCGGCCATGGTTGTCTCCTGTTAGCCGTTGACCTTGGACGCGAAGTCCAGCAAATAGCGGTCGGTGATGCGTTGGCGAAGCATCAGGTTTTCCAGCGGCGGGATGGGGGTGTAGTCGTAGTCGATGGCGAGCTTGCCGGCCTTGAGCGTGTCCTTGTCGTTGACAGTGGCGTCGTACCAGCAGGTAAAGCCCAGCAGATAGCCATGGGTCACCAGCTCGCGGCCCTTGGCGTTGACGCCGTCCACGATGTCTTTGACCAGGGTGGGGGTGAGCGGCTTATCCATCGCCCACATATGCGCTTCCGCCAGGGTGTCTGCCAGCACCTGGGCGGTGCGGGTGTAGGACTCGAAAGCGAACAGCGGATCATCGCTGCAAGTCCGGCTGCCCCAAAAGCGGAAGCCGTCACGGCGGATCAGGGTGGTGATGGATTTCTCGTTGAGGAAGCCGGCGTCGGTGGCCGGGTTTTGCAGATCCCAGTACACATCTTGGCTGATGCCGGTGACGCCTTGCACCACCACATTGGACAGCGTCTTATGCCAGCCCTGGGTTTCGTCCAGCATGGCGCGCAGGCCCAGCGCGCGGGCGACGGCAGGGGCGGGCATGTCCTTGTTGGCCACGCCGTCCCAGGCGGTGAAGTCCGGCCAGATGACCATCAACTCGCGTTGGCCAAAGTTTTGCCGGTAGGCGGCGGCGTCTTCCTTGGTCTTGCAGCCGTTGACGCTGACGTAGCCGAAGGCGCGCAGCTTGGCGGCGAGGGCGGCCAGCTCGGTAGCCACCGGCAGGGTATCCAGCATTGGCACGCCCAGGATGCGCGGGCGCACGCCGACGCGCTGTTGGGCGCTGAGCAGCGCCTTGAGGCCAGTATTTTGGCCGCTGGCCGTGGTGGTGCCGATGATCAGGCTATTTTGTTCCGCCGCGTCCTTGCCGGTTTTGACGCGCACCACCACCACCAGCGGGCTGGCGTTGTCGGCGATGGCTTGCAGGCTGGAGGCCAGGGTGCCTTTGCTGCCTGCCTTGCCGATGGCGGCTTGCACATCGGTTAGCAAGACCGGGGTATCGAGCGGGAAGGCGGCCGGGTCGGCATCGTCTGCGGTGCAGACCATGCCGATGATGGCGGTTGAAATCGTGCGAATGGGGCGCGTGCCGGTGTTGATTTCCAGCACGCGGACGCCGTGGTGGTAGTCCTGGGGCATGTCTCAGTCTCCGGATGAGGTTCTGCGCATGTTGCCCCGCGTGATATTCCGGCGCGAGCTGAGCTTGTTGTATCAGGCCGCGCCACAACCTAGCGTTGAATTTAACCGTACTTTTACCTAGGACTTTATGCCGTTTCCCGTCTCCGACCTGCTCCAGCGCGCTCTGGAGAGAGCGGACACGCGGGATATGCTCACGTTGTTGGATGTCATCGCGGAAATCGCGAAAGAGAAAGCGCCAGCACATTTGCGGATCCGGCTGGCAGACGATTTGCGGCAGGTGCTGGCGGACGCCGCATTGCGGCAACAGGTGCAGGCCCAGCGATTAGGACAGTTAAGTGATGCAGAGGTGTACGTAGTTTTACTTATCGCCGCTGGGCGCAGTTATCGTGAGGCGGCGCAGGCGCTGGGGATTACCGAGCGCACTATCCGCGCGCATGTGGAAAATTCCTTTATAAAACTTGGGTTTAAATCTGAGGTAGGCAAGCGGCAGGATGTGCGCGTGCTGGTGGCGCACATTTTTTTACCGGAGGTTATGCAACGTATTGGCTTAAACGACAATATCAAACCTGTAACTATTTCGTAAAAATAGCGTCTTGGCATTTAATTGCCTAATTGAATAATAAATGAGGTTAGAAATGCACAATCGTTCTGTTGCCAACACCTTGAATCCCCTGATTGGGGATGACCCACGCGAGACACTGGAAAACCTCTGCGTGTGTTTGGCACACCTGGGGGAAACCCTGGCCAGCCATCATGAAGACCCGTCGATCCACTTCTTTGCCGTCAGCGCCGCCGCGGCGCTGAGGTATGAGGCGGAGCAGATCCAGCACGCCGCTTGATAGCGGCCTGCCGGCAACGAGCAAGCCCCGCGAGTGCGGGGCTTGTGTCATTTAGTTTCCGGTGGCGTGGGCCAGTCGATCTTGCTGGGGAAGCCGGGTTGTTGCGGTACGCGTGACAGCTCCACCCGGTAGCGCCGCCAGGCCGCGAGATTTTTCGACTCGGCGTCGGTTGCCATTTTCAGATCGAATGCATCCTGCAACGGCATAATGGCTGAGTCTGCAATCGCGCGCTCTTGCTTCAGCTTGAATTCAGCCCTTTGCAAATCTTGTTCTTTTTTTTGGCTTGGGGTGAGGGCGGGTGGTGAAACCTTTTTCACCTCCCCATCCAAAATAACCCAGTCAAACTCAGACGCTGAAAGCGTTTTACCAAACACGTCCTCTTCTACAGGTATCGCATCGTCAGGGATATCGTTACCATGTACTAGCACATCATAGCGGGTGGCCAATTTTCCAGTCTTGTCAAACTGCAAATAAAATCGATTTTCCATTTTAATTAATGCCCCGTTGCAATGAAGCTGCAATACCCACCTGTGGAGAGATTGCCGCCTCCCGACCACAAGAATTTTGTTCTATCCACCACCTTATATACCATTCCAAAGTTCGCCTCAAATCCACCAATGGTACTGGCTTCGAAACTCTGGACCAGCGAGCAACAAGCATTCGGAAAGGCTATCGGGAAATATCGGTAATCCGTTACGTGTTGAGACTCGGCGACATAGCCCCATTGGATGATTAATCCGGATGGCAGTTTTTGATAGCCATTCACCCCCGCCATGAAGCCACTATTCCCATTTGACCACAGCTCTTGATATGCAGACCATGATAGCGGATTTGGGCCAGGCGCCCCCGATGCCATAAATGCGCGGCCATTGCTTATGACAATCATGGCTGATGGACTATTGACATCATAACGCATCCAGTTTGCGCCATCCCAATACGCATTCTGGCAGACATGGGCGTCATTTGGAGAGTTTAAGAAACTGAAGCGCTCAGCATGCAAGGCCAAGCTGCCGCCGAAATTTCTAACTTTACTAGTACTGCCGTCGAAATGGATATCCCCATTAATTGCAGGCACATTCTTTGTCAAAAACTGGCCATCCACCTCTTGCTTGGTGTAGGCATCAGTAATGCCATATCCTGCCAGACTGCTCGCCTGGTCAGGCTTTTTTGCAATCTTTCTGTCCATGGATGTGATGAATTGAGGGTCGTTGCCAATGGATGCGGCTATTTTTTGCAGCGTCTCCATTCCTGCCGGAGCATTGCCAAGTACGCCGCCAATCGCATTTTGCAAATCCCATTTGCTGGCGGCATCCGAAATGCCATATCCGGCCAAGGTGCTGGACTTGTCCGCCTTGGCGTCTGGGTTAAAGTTTCCAGCATGCCAAATTTGGCTATATGCGGGCCAGCTCACAGGGTTATTGCCCGAGCTTGCCTCGGCAACACAAGCTTGACCATCATGCACAACAAGCATGGCTGACGGCTTTGATGTGTCATAACGCATCCAGTTGACGCCATCCCAGTATGCATTCTGGCAAAGATGGGAATCCAGCGCGGACTCTACAAAGCTATAGCGCCCGGCATGCAATGCCAAACTGCCGCTGAAATTTCTAACCAGGCTGCCTGCATTTCCATCAAATGAGATATCCCCGCTGACCGTTGGGGCGTTTCTGGGCAATGCATCCCCGATGCCATAGCCCGCCAGTGTAGTGGGCTTGCCTGAGGTGATTTTGCTCCATTCCAGTGCCGGGATATCGGCTGAGGCCAGCGCGCGGCCGGCCGTGACGCGGCCTTTGGCGTCCACGGTTGTCATAGGCCAGGTGCCGGGTGTGACTCCGCTATTGGCCAGCGTCAGCGGGCCGCTGACGTTGCCATTGCCGTCAAAGGTGACGCTCCAGCTGCCATCGCCGGTGATGGCGATGTTGCGCGGGGTTTTGAGGCGGCCGGCGTATTCGGCTGTCAGCGCGCCGGACACGATGTCGTCGATCTGTTTTTTCAGAAACTCGGTGCGTTCCAGCAGTTCGGCCGGCGCGCGGTTGAGTGGGCCGCCTGGGCCGCCGAGCAGCCGCTCCGTTACCTCGTATTGAGTAACTGTCGGGAAGCCAGGATCTTTTGGGGTAGGTAGCGCGGTCATGCGTTTATCACTCCTGCGGTGTATTTGCCAGTTGCCTGGGCGTAGCCATTGGCGATGAGCGTGGCGCCTGTAAAGTCCAGCCCCCACAGCACGCAGCGGGCGGGGGCGATGTCGTAGAGGATGCGGCGAGCCGCCTCGGCCTGATTCACGTCCAGCAGCTTGTCGATGCGGACCCGGTATTCGGCCCAGCCATCCGGGTCGCCTGCGGTGCAAAAGCCATCCGCTGTCATTGCGCCATCCGCCAAGTATTGGTTATTGCCTTCATCAATCCGCACTTCGCCAAGCCCGGTATCGCGGAACACCTGGCGCACGGCGGCCATCGTGCCCTTGTGGCGATGCACGTCGATGGATGAGCGGATCAGTGCACGCACTTGTGGCACGGTGGCGGCGGCGCTGAGGTTTTCGACGCTGCGTTCCCAAGCTAGCCATGGCAATAACGCATCCGGGCAGCGCGCGCTGTCGGAGATGCCGCGCAGCGGCGACGGGTTGATGCCGGTTTGCAGCGTATCGGCCAGCGCCGTCTCCAGCGGCGTGGCGTTGGGTGGCAGCAACTGGCGGCTCATGACGCCACCTTGACGGCGATGCAGTCGGGAAACTGGCCAACACCGCATTGCACATCCCCCGCCGGGCTGGCCAGGATGACCCGGTCTATGCCTGGCACATGCAGCGCGGCGTCGATAGCCGAACGCGGCACGCTGCCGCCAATCTCGCGCCGCTGGGCCAGCATGGCCGCTAGGCGCTGGCGTGCGCCGTCCGCGCCGCCGCTGATCGACTCGCCGTCCGGCTGATAGATGAGCCTGGCGTCGATCTGGAAGGCCAGGGGCTGCGCGGCGCGCACTTCCACGGTATCGCACAGCGGCCGAACGTGCTCTACGTTGAGCGTTGCGGCAACGGTGTCGCATAGCCCCTGGCTGGCGGTGCCCGTTTGTCCTAGCAGCCAGACGCGCACGCGCCCAGGAATGGGGGTGTCGATGCCAACGTCAGCCACCTCGGCCGATGCGCTGAGCGCGTGGAAACGGTACGCGCCGCGCGGCCCCGCGGCGGCGAGTCCTTCCAGTGCCATCTGGCAGCGGTAGCGCAGGCGCGCGTCCGACTCCCATATCGCTTCGGTCGGCGGGTTGGCGTCTGGGTTGGCCGGCTGGATCAGCAGCCGCTGCACGTCATAATCGGCGGCGCGGTTGTCCAGGTCGGTGCCAGCGGCGTAGGCCAATAGCGATGCTTTGGCCGCCTCGTTGATGCGTTGGCGTTGGAGCAGGTCCAGATAGGCGGCCAGCTCCAGGAATAGGGTGAGCGATTCGCTCTCCAGCTGCAGCGCGCTGGCGATGCTGTCGCGCAGCTCGGCCGGCGCCAACTGCAATAGCTTGGCCTTGTATTGCGCCAGCAGCGTTTCGTAGTCCAGCGGCTCGATGACGGCCGGCGCGGGCAGGCGGGTGAGGTCGATTGCCATGGTCAGCCTCGCACGGGAATGGAGTAGGCCAGGGGCTGGCCGCTGTCGCGGCGCTTGGCTTCGATGTTGATAGTGAGGTGGCCGGCCTGGTCGCCGGTGCCGACGGACAGCAATACGCGCGACAGCTCGATGCGCGGCTCCCATTCGGCCAGGGCCATCACGCTGGCAGCCATGGCCTGCATGCGGGTTTTGCCGTTGAGCGGCTGGTCGATCAGCTCCGGCAGCAGCGAACCGAATGTCCGACGCGCCAGGCGCGAGCCGCGCGGCGTGGTGAGGATGCAGGCGATACTGCGGCGCAGGTGATCATCACCGCTCAGGCTGCGGCCGGTGGTGGGGTTCAGGCCGATGGCGTTCATTGGTTCGGCCCTCCCGTGTTGCCGCCGTGGGCGTCCGGGTGGGTGTGGCCATCCAGCACCACGCCATTAGACGCCAGTTTGCCGCCACTATGGTTGATGCTGCCGCTGATATGGGTGGCCCCGCCGGCGCCGCCGGAACCGGACATACCGGCCAGATAGCTGAACAGGCCGGACACGGTGGCGCGGGCCTTGGCGAATACATCGCCCAGCACGGTCAGCTTGCCTTGGATGGTGACGTTGCCGGTAAACAAGGACTCCGGGCAATCCACGGTGACGTGCTCGCCCGCTTGCACGACGGCAGTTTGAATGCCGGTGACGGACAACGCGCTGGTGGCGTGGTTGTAGAGGACGCGGGCGCCGTCCGGGTAGACGGTCAGATGCTTGTCCGGGCTGCTGGAGGGGGCGTCAAAAGCATCGGAATAGATGGCCAGCAGAGCGATGCCGCCGGCCGGATCGCCGCTGGGGCAGAGCAGCACTATCTGTTCGCCTGGAGTGGGCGGGTTCCAGTCGCGGGTTTGCCCGGCGCGGCGCGCGCCCCAGGGCAACCAGTTGCTGGTCAGCGCGCCGGTCTGGACGCGCACGCGCCGCGCGGCGTGGTCCACCTCGGCAATGGTGCCGAGGCGGATCAGCGACTCGATGCGGCGGGAGAGGTCAGCGAAATTATCCATGCCGGCCAGTTTGCACAGGCCGGCGCGGGGTGTCGCGCGGTGGATGTTGTGTGGAGGGTTGGCACAACTGCTATTACATTGGCGGCTAAATCTTGCACCAGTAATTGCCTAGTACATTAATCAGTAATGGGTTGATTGTTTTGAGAGTTGTTTGGATTGATAGAATCCCAGCGCGTGGGGCGCTGGGATTTAATTTAGAACCAGCTTGATATCCACGATCCGATAGAGTTGAAAGTGGATTTTATACTGCTCCAAGCATTTGCAACCCACTCGACAACTGACTGAACAATGCTTGAAACAAATGATGCTATTTTTTCAAATAGATTTTGAAAGAATATGCCTGCCAGATCTAATACACCCATGATGGCGGCTTGTGCTTCAGGATGAGCTTCGCCTATTCGCAGAGCTTCATCGTATACGCGATCCACATTGTCAATTGCCTGCCGTTTGGCCTCTTCTCTCTTTCGATTAAGCTCGTCTTTGAAACGCGTTTGTGCTGAGGCGTCGGTTATGACGCTGTCTTTGTATGTTTGAGTGGAGTCCGTAATGCCTCCCTCAATATCTGAGCTTTCCTTTTGGGCTAGATTTTGGCTGTAGAGTTGCAATCCGGCAACAACTTCTTGGTCGTTGTTGGATAGGCCTTTTGTTTCTTGATTCTGATGGAATGTGATATGTTCTTTGCTTGGAATGTAGCGAGAAATTTTTTCATTCTTAATGTTGTTTTTGTAGTGGTTGCGCATTTCATTCAGTGCTAATGCAAAGCTGCTCATTTGAATCTCCTGTGGGTTAATTGTGTTTGGCCTTGGGGGCTGATTTGGCCAGCTAGTATTCTAGGATGAGCTAGCTAATTGTTTCCTGTTATTTGGTACAGGTTCTAACTTTTGCAAGAGCTGATTTTAAATTTATTTTTGTGTTTTGAATTCTGTTTTGTTTGAATTGCTTTAATGTATGTTTACGTACGTAATGTACTTGTTTTCAATTTATCTGTTTGGCTAAATGGGCTATTACTAATGAGCGTGTTAAATTTAAATTGATCTCGTTCAAGCCCAGCAGCTCGCGCGCCGGGTATTGCGCCTCGCGGTGGGTGTGGCGGCTGATGCGGTCGCGCAGGCCGTATTGGTGTACGCGGGCGATGCGCTCCACCTGGCGTATAAAACCGACCTCGACACCGCCAGCGTTAGCCTCGATCTTGAGCCAGCGTGCTGTGCGCAGCTTGGCGAACATCTGGCGGCGGATGCGGCCCTTTTGCTGGCGGTATTGTGGCTGACGGGGGGCAAAGTCGCTGCCGTCCGGGTTTTGCTGGGCAGCGATGCGCTGTTGCTGGCTTTGCCGCAGCGCGCGGCCAATGTCGCGGGCCAGGGCGCGGCGAGCGGCCGGCGCCACCTTGTGCAGCAAGCCGGACAGTTCAGATTCAAGCCGGACGATTGTCATCGACGGTTTCGCCCTTCACGGTGATGGTCCAGCATTCGACGCCAGTGAACGGTTTGGCCGGTTCGCCGTAGTGGGTGGCGGTGACGTTGCCGTCCTGGCCCACGTCCACGCGCACGCCCTCGGACAGCCGCAGGATGATTTGCACATCCACGGCGGTGGCGCTGATCCACTCCACTTCAAAGCGGAAACCCTTTTCCAGACGCTCCGGGTTTTGCACCAGCGGCGGTTCGTTCTGCTCGATCCAGGCGCGCAATGGAATGACGAGCTGATCCAGATGGCCGGTGAAATCGGTAATGACCAGCTTCAGCGTGTAGCGGTAGCCGAAATGCAGCCGGCCCGGCGCGGTGACGATGCCGCCATCCTCCACCAACATGATCAGGCGGTCGGGGTTGTCGCGCAGCTCCGGCAAGGCGGCCTCGATGGCGCGGCGCAGGTCAGCGGGCTTGTTCATGATCTTCCTGGCACTGCACGCAGCGGGTGCAGCCGGCGACGATGCGCTGGCGCGCTTCTGGGATCGGTTCGGCGCAGTCTTCGCAATGGCTCAGGCTGGCGCCGTGGGCGAGGTGGGTGAACTGGCGGGCGAGGGCTTCCTCGCGCTGGCGTTGCTCCAGCGCCTGGGCGCGGTCATAGAAGTCAGTCATGGTGTGTTCTGTTGGCAATGGATGATGCTGTTGATCTGCGCGGCGCAAGACTCAAGCGCCGCCCGGTGTTGCTGCCAGCTGTCGGCCAGCTGAGCGTTGGTCTTTGGCGTCAGCGCCGGCAGCGAGCAGGCTGTCACCGCCGGGCAAGGCTGGATCAGCCGCGGCGGCGGGTCGCTGGCCGGCGGTGTTGAGCAGGCGGGCAACAGGGTCAGGGATAGCAGCGCGACCCCAGGCGATAGCGTCAGGCGTGGCATGAATGGCGGCCTCCAGTTTCGCCGCGGCGGCGGCGTGTTGACGGGATAGGGCAGACAGCTGGCCGGCCAGCTCGCGGTTGGCGGCGATCTGCAGCTTGATGTCGATATCCTGGGCGGCCAGTTGTTCGCCCTGGGCGCGGTTGCGCTCGGCCAGCGTGGCGTTATCGCGCTGGGCGGTAGCCAGGCGGGTGGCCTGGCGCTGGAGCTGGCTGTTTTGCTGCCATAGGGTGTAGCCGGCCAGCAGGGCGGCAGCGAGCAGCAGATTGAACAGCACACGCCGCACAAACGGGAGCAGGGCGGCGATCATGCGGCCAGCCTTTCCGCCCGCTCATAGGCGGCCTGCAGCTTGGCGTCGTAAAGGTTTTCACGGTAGGCCGGGCCGTTGTAGAGCCGGGCCACGGCCGCCCATTTCTTGGCTTGCAGCGCTTTGAGCAGCGCCGGCTCGGCCAGGACGAAGCGCACAAAGGCGTCGAGCTGGGCCGGCTCGCCGGACTCCATCGCCAAGCGCCATTCGGACGCACCGACATAGTCCAAGCGCTGCCAGTGATAGCCCATGATCTGGAACGCGCCCCAGCTGCATGACTCGATGGCCAGCTGTTCGCCGCCAATGAGGGCCAAGCTGGCGAAGCGCGCCCACTCGGCCGCGCCGCCGGCATAGCCGCCGCGAGCCTTGTTGCAGAGGGCCGGGTATTGCGCGGCCAGGGGGCCGGCTTGCTTGCCGGCGCGCTGATAGGCGATATGACGCTCCAGCAGGATGACGGGGCGGCCATCTGCCAGGAAGCCGGAGCCGCGCGACTCCACCGCATTGACGGCCTTGACCACGGACACGCCGACGCCCAGGCGCTCGGCAGCGGCTTGCAGATCGGCTTCGCCCAGCTGACGACGAGGGCCAGCTTGGCCCGCCAGCGCCGCTATGGTTTTGGCGCCGGCGATGCCGTCCACCACCAGACCGTCGCGGCGCTGGAAGGCGGCCACGGCGGCTTCGGTGGCGTCGCCATACCAGCCATCGACAGTCAGCTTGGCGCCGAAGGCGGCGAGCCGCTGTTGCAGCGCTTGCACGTCCAGGCCGTGCGAGCCTTTCTTCATCAGATCCATGTGGCTTTCCTCAGCAGCATGGCCAGCCGCGATTGGCGCGGGCTGCCATTGCGGAACAGATCCACCACGTTTCCGCGCTGGGCGATCAGCGCCAGCAGCAAGGCCAGGTTGATGAACAGCTGCGGTAGATCCGCCAAGGAGGCATGGCCGAACAGGCGCAGCACCGCCACCGCGCCGGCGACGACGATCAGCAGGTAGGCCAGCAGACTGGCCCAGGGGCGGTGCGCGCTGCTGCCGCGCTGAAAGGCCAGCAGCACCAGGGCGAGCAGGGCGGCGACCAGGATGTGGGCGCAGCTCACTTGCCGCCCCCTTTCATGCCGCGCACGGCGGCGGCCGGATCGTCGGCCAGCCGGATCAGCCACAGCAGCACCTTGACGGCGAGGGCGGCGGCGAGCAACGCGCCCACGCCGGGACTGGCGTCGATGGGCAGCCAGCGCGCCAACAGACTGGCTACGCCGGCGGCGGC
Organism: Chromobacterium sp. W521; assembly: GCF_052805975.1. Taxonomy (NCBI): domain Bacteria; kingdom Pseudomonadati; phylum Pseudomonadota; class Betaproteobacteria; order Neisseriales; family Chromobacteriaceae; genus Chromobacterium; species Chromobacterium sp. W521. The sequence goes on along the minus strand of NZ_JBRBAF010000005.1, from coordinate 238,927 downwards.
GACCAGGCCGGCCAGAAAGCTGACGATGAAGAATCCAGCCCGTTTGATCAGGCTCAGGCTGTCTGAGCTGAGCACGAATACGGCCGCGCCGGCGAAGGCGCCCAGCACAACGGCGGCGTCGATGCCGGGCAACATAGCCAGGCCGGCGACGACGGCCAGTGTGACGGTGGTGGCGGTACTGCTTACAGGTTCTGCCATGGTGTTAGTCCCATAGGTTGATGAGGATTTGCGCGGGCGCCGGGTCTGCCGGCAGGTCCGGCAGTTGCACCAGCACACCGCTGGGCAGGACCGGGCCACGGTCGGCCAGCCCTGGGTTGTGTTGCAGCAGCAGTTCCACCACGCCGCGGGTTTTGCCGTAGACGCGCCAGGCGATGGCGTCCACGCTGTCGCCCTGCATGGCGCGGATGGCTCGCATCAGATCAGCTCCACCGTGCAGCGGCCGACGCCCATCAGGGCACGGAGGGCGGCGCGAGCATCGGCGCGCAGTTGTTCAGCGGTGTCGTCCAAATCGTCCGCCCGCTGGCGTGCTGCGCCGGTGGCGTCAAACGAGCGGTAGCGCTCGGCCAGGTCCGCCGCTGCGGTGGCGTAGACCGCGCGCCGCCAACGCTGCACCAGCACCGATTCGCCGTCGATCTGCTCTGCGTCGAGGTCGGCCAGCGCCAGCGCGCCGCCGGCGATCTTGGCTACGCGCCAGCCGGCCAGCTCGCCGTTGACTGCGGCGATGGCCTCGATCAGTGCGCCGCGCAGACGGGCGGCGGTGACGGTGCCGTCGTAGCGCATGGCGGCGCGGAAATGGCTGGGCTCGACGTCCGGCCAGAAGCGGCTGGACGTGATGGGCTGGCCATCGTCCGGCGCGGGTGTGCTGCTGGGCGTGGCGTTGACGGTGTTGATCTGCATGGCAGTTGTCCTGATGGGTGACGGTGGAGGGGGCTTCGGCCGTGGGCGGGTGCCTGGCGTCCACCCCCTGCCGTCAGTCGCGCGGGGTCGCTCGGCTACGCCTGGCCGCCGGCGGGCGGCGGGGCGCTGTTCTTGATGGCGCGCTCGATGCGCTCGATGTCCTTTTTGACGCCGACCCGGTTGTCCAGCTGCTGGGCGCGGCGGAGATGTTCCAGAGCGGCGGCCGGCGCATGCTCGGCCAGGATCAGGCCGGCTTCCTTGAGCAGCTTGGCGCGCACTTGGTCCGGCATATCGTGCTTGTCGGTCAGCTCGGCGGTGTAGGTCAACGTTTGCAGATCGAAGGGCTGCTGGCCGTCGCGGGCGCGCTTGGCGGCGTCAGCGATTTCCTCGGCGACGACGGTGGAGGTGGTGCGGCTGAACTGGTCCGGCAGCGGCAGGCCGTGGACCAGCGCGTATTCGGCGATGTCCAGCGCGCCGGCGTAGTCGCCGGCATCGATGCGCCACGTCATGACCGTCATCAGCACGTCGTCGGGCTGGCCGCGGCCGCCTTCCAGCGCGCCTTCCACCCAGGGGGCGTAGTCGGGCAGCACTTCGCGCTTGACGGCGGCCTTGCCTTCCATGGACTGGATTTGCTTCAAGCGACGCTTGTCCTCGGCCAGTTTGGCCAGCATCAGCTCGTAGGCGGTGCAGTTAATCGGGCCGTCTTCCGCGGCCAAGGCCGAAGCCTTGGCCGCGCTGGCCCGCTGGTAGTGGGCGCGGGCGTGGCTCATGCCGCTTTCACCAGCTCGATGTTTTCCACCAGGCAGCCGGCCTCGTAGCGCTCCACCACATAGGCTTCGTTATTGCTTTCGTAGTTGGCCACTTGGTTGAAATCCGGTTCTTCGCGCAGATGGCGGCGGCGGCTGCCGTTCTGGTAGTAAATGGACAGATTGGACAGCGGGGTGATCAGCATCGCGCCGGCCGGGAAGAACGGCACGGTGACGGCCGGCAGATTGCCGACGCGCTTCTGGCTGGTGACGACATCGGCCGCCAACTGCTCGCTGGGCTTGTTGTCCTGGTTGACGATGGGGAAGTATTTGTCATGCAGCAGGTCGCGGCCCAGGATGACCACCAGCTCCGGGTTGCCGGCCAAGGTCGGGTCGATCATGCCGGCCACGGCGTCCATCACCAGCGCGTCGAGGTTGGCGTAGTCACCGCCGTGGCCGATCAGCACTTTGCCCGATCCCTTCTTCACTTCCGCCATCACGCGTTCCGGCGCTTTCTCGCGGTAGTGCTGCAGCCAGCCCTTGTTGACGTCCTGCAGCAGCGGGTATTTCACGCGGTCGGTCTGTTCTGCCACGCTGATGCCGTTGAAGCCGATCATCATGCGGTCCAGCCCCTGCTGCTTGACGATGACGTCGCGCAGCTTGGTCTGGAAGTCGGGGAACTTGGCCCAGGCGTCCAACTGGACGTAAGGGATGGCGGTGTCGAATTCGGTGAACTCGCAGCGATACTTGTGGCTGTTCAGGTCCGCCAGATTGCGCGGGCGGCGCGGGTTGGTTGGCGTCACCTTGGTGCGGCCGGCGATGGTGCCGAACACGCCCAGGCCCAGCTTTTCGCCTTCCAGCTCATCGACGCCGACGACGTTGATACGGGACAGGAATTCGCTCGACTCTTGAATGCGGGTTTCCAGCTTTTGCTGGATGGACGGCTGCACGCTGAAGGCGTTTTTCACCGCATCGGCAGTGACGCCATTCAAGCGGGCGATCTGGTCCAGCAGTTGGGTGAACACATTGCGGGTTTCGGTTTTCATGCGGTGTGGCTCCGGAGAATAGGGTAGGGATCAGCAGTCGGTGACGATTTCGGCTGTGCCGCCGGTGGCGGTGGTGCGCGCCGGCGTGGTGGATTGGCTGCTCAGTTTGGCCACCAGCTCGTTGTGGGCGGTTTGCTGGGCAGCGAATTGCTCGCGCAGCTCGGCCAATTGGTCTGCAGAGGCCACGCTGCTGAACTGCTCCAGCATCTGGGCCTGGCTTTCGGCGATGGTTTGCACGGCAGCGGACAGCTCGGCGGTGTCAGCGCTTTGGCGTCTGGAGAATTTGCCCAGGACACCCTTGATCTTGTCGCTGAAGCCGGCCAGCGCGCTGGCGCTGTCGTCCTCAAATTCCAGACTGCATTCGATGGCGGCGGTGAACAGGTTTTCCGGCGATTGTTTGCGATGGGCGAGCGGGTTGATTTGAGCGCCTGCGCAGAACTTCAGCATGTCAGTGCCCAGGCTGGCGGGGCTATCCGTTGCGGCCAAACCTACCAAGTACGCCTCGCCCGAATTGGCAAAGTTGGGCTGGATTTCGATAGAGGTGTAAACCTTTTGACGCTTCACGTTGACCAGATCCACTAGGCCCGGTGTTGGGTCAATCTGCGCCATCAGTTGCAACTTGCCTTCAGCGTTTTCTTGGGTTTTGAGTGCAACGACATCGCCATACATGCCGAACGGGCCATCCGGCATGATGCCGCGGACGTGTTCGATGTTGACGCGGGCGCCGTAGCGTTCCGGGTTGTAATTTCGAGCCATCTGCTCGATGTCTTGGCGGCTGATCTCGCGGCCGTCAGTGGTATCGCCTTCGGTGGCGATACGGAAGAATTTCGACTTCTTGCCGGTGGGCTTCGGTTTGTCTTGGCTTGCCATGGTTTGCGGTCCTCGGTCGGGTGTCTGTCGTGGCGATGCGCCCATATTCCGGGCCGCGCGGGGTGGGGTCGAGCGGTGGCTGTTGTGTGGCGCGCAGGCACAACCGGCAGGCAAAGAAGTGCGCCGGACAAGCCGGCAGACTGCCGGCATGGATACTCAAACCCTTATCGCCGAGCTGGACCTAGACCCGCGCCGTCTGGCCCGCGCCTTGTATTGGCAGGGCTGGCGCGTGGCGCGCATTGCCGAGCATGTGGGCGTGAAAGCGGCGACGGTGCACAGTTGGAAGCGGCGCGATGCCTGGGACGGCTCCGACCCGGCCGACCGTATCGCGTCCACTATCGAAACGCGGATGCAGCAGCTGATTCTGAAAGAGGACAAGGAAGGGAAGGACTTCAAGGAAATCGACTTGCTGGGCCGCCAGGTGGAACGACTGGCGCGCGTGGGCAAGTACAGCCAGACCGGCAAAGCGTCGGATCTGAACCCGAACCTCGCCAACCGCAACGCCAAACCTAAACGCCAGCCGGAACGGAACCCGATTACCGACGAGCATAAGGCGCAGCTGGTGGCGGCCTTCCTTGATGGCATGTTCGAGTATCAAAAACACTGGTACAGAGCAGGCCGGCAAGAGCGCATCCGCGACATCCTCAAAAGCCGGCAGATCGGCGCCACTTACTACTTTGCGCATGAAGCGCTGATTACCGCGCTGGAAACCGGGCGCAATCAGATTTTCCTGTCCGCCTCCAAGGCCCAGGCGTTCCAGTTCCGTTCCTATATCTGTGACTTCGTGAAGGACGTCACCGGCGTCGAGCTGAAGGGCGAAGTGATCAAGCTGCCCAACGGCGCGGAGCTGTCCTTCCTGGGCACCAACAGCCGCACGGCCCAGGGCCGCCATGGCGATTTGTATGTGGATGAATACTTCTGGATTCCGCGCTTTCTGGAGCTGCGCAAGCTGGCCAGCGGCATGGCCAGCCAGAAGATGTACCGCCAGACGTATTTCTCCACGCCGTCCGCCATGTCGCATGAAGGTTACAAGGTGTGGACCGGCGAGCATTTCAACCGTGGTCGGCCCAAGGCGGAACACATCAAGCTGGACGTGTCGGCCCAGGCGCTGGCCGGCGGTGTGCGCGGTCCGGATGGCCGCTGGCGCCAGATCGTCACCATCATCGACGCGCTGGCCGGCGGCTGCGATCTGTTCGACATCGACCAGTTGCGGCTGGAGTACAGCCCGGAAGAGTTCCTGCAGCTGTTCATGTGCCAGTTCATCGACGACGGCGCCAGCGTGTTTTCCTTCGCGGCGCTGCAGCGGGCGATGGTGGACGCCTGGGCCGAGTGGGACGACTTCAAGCCCTTTGCCGTGCGGCCGTTTGGCCATCGCCCCGTCTGGCTCGGTTATGACCCCAGCCATACCGGCGACAGCGCGGCGCTGGTGGTGCTGGCGCCGCCGGCGGTGCCGGGCGGCAAGTTCCGCATCTTGGAGCGAGCGCAATTCAAGGGTATGGACTTTGCCAAGCAGGCGGACTTCATCCGCCAACAAACCCTGCGCTACAACGTCGAATACATCGGCATCGACACCTCCGGCCTGGGCACCGGCGTTTATCAGCTGGTGAAGCAATTCCGGCCGGACGCGGTGGCGATCAGCTACAGCGTGGAAGTGAAAACCCGGCTGGTGCTGAAAGCGCTGGACGTCATCAACAGCGGCCGCTTGGAGTTTGACGCCAGCCATAACGACATCGCCGCCGCCTTCCTGTCGATCAAGAAAACCTCTACTCCCAGCGGGCGCGGCGTTACCTTCGCCGCCGGCCGCTCCGAAGAAACCAGCCACGCCGATCTGGCGTGGGCCACCATGCACGCCCTGGCGCACGAGCCGCTTGAGGGCGCGACTTCCACTAATACCAGTTTCATGGAGATTTTCTAATGGCCAAAGCGCGTAGCCGCAACCTTACCCAGCAGCCGTCGACGCCGCTGGTGCCCGCCAGCACGCCGCTGGCGTTTTCCTTTGGCGAGCCGGTGCCGGTGTTGGACCGGCGCGAACTGATGGACTACCTGCAATGCGTGGACAATGGCCGCTGGTACGAGCCGCCTGTCAGCTGGGACGGCCTGGCGCGCAGCCTGCGCGCCAACGTCCACCACGCCAGCGCGCTGACAGTGAAGCGCAATGTGTTGGTCAGCACCTTCAAGCCGCATCGGCTGCTGAGCCGGTCGGCGTTTAGCGCCTGGCTGATGGATTATCTGGTCTTCGGCAACGCCTATTTGCAGGCCATCACCAACCGGCTGGGCGGCATCATGGAGCTGAAGCCGGCGCGCGCCAAGTATGTGCGCCGGGCTAAAGACCTGGCCGGCTTCTGGTGGGTGCCGGGTTTCGATCAGGAGCAGCCGCTCGCCGGCCAGGTTCTTCACCTGATGGACGCCGACATCAATCAGGAGGTGTACGGCCTGCCGGAATACCTGGCCGCGTTGCAATCGGCTTGGCTAAATGAGTCCGCTACGCTGTTCCGCCGCAAGTATTATCTGAACGGCTCGCACGCCGGTTTCATTCTCTATATGACCGACGCCGCCAATAACGAGCAGGACATCGACAATCTGCGCAAAGCGTTGAAGGACAGCAAAGGGCCAGGCAACTTCAAGAACCTGTTCATGTACGCGCCGAACGGCAAGAAAGATGGGCTGCAGCTGCTCCCCATCAGCGAAGTGACGGCGAAGGATGAATTTCTCAATATCAAGAACGTGACGCGCGACGACGTGCTGGCCGCGCACCGGGTGCCGCCGCAGCTGCTGGGCGTGATTCCTGGCAATGTCGGCGGCTTTGGTGACGCGCCCAAGGCGGCCGGCGTGTTCTACGAAAACGAGATCAAGCCGCTGCAACTGCGGCTGCAGGAGGTCAACGACTGGCTGGACGAGGAGGTGATCCAGTTCGGAGAGTACGCGCTGGCCACCTCCCCAGGTTGAGGCCAGACCATCGTCCTACCAGCCCCGCGATGCGGGGTTTTTTTCATTCGCCTATGACGGTCTGTGCTATTTCGGGCCGAGAAGGAGGCCCACTAGCCCCCAGCGCGCGCCATCGAAGCCCCGCCTCGCCCCCGCGCTTCATGTGTGGGAAATCATGCACCTGCATGAACGCCCCGCAAGCGCTCTAGGTGCGGGGTTTGCCGCGGCTGGCGGGGGGCCGGCACTCATGCGCTTTCATGCGCGCTATGCATGCAATCGCGGCAAGAGCGTAGACTTTCAGCAGAGGACAAGGGGCTGACCGAATTTGATGCACAAAACGCCATATATAAGGAATGATAGGGCGCTGGAAAACTTGTGCGATAGTTGTGCGAATTTCGAAGCCGCGGCAAGCCGTTCAAGGCCGGCGGCGACTGGATGGATACAGCCTGAAAGGCCTTTGCCTGCTTGGCTTTCCTTGGCTTGTCGTGGTTTTCAACGGCTGGGAACTGGCGGAAGAGAACAGGAGTCGAACCTGCCCGGGACCGCTGGCGGCCCCATCTGATTTTGAAGACCAGCCGCCCCACCGGGGACGAGTCTCTTCCAGAGTGCGAACGGACTATTGGCCCGCTGGCGTCAAGCCGACGCCAGCGGGCATTATATCGCGGAATCGCGATAAGCCAATTTTATGCCTTATAAATAAAATGAATTTCTAGACAGAGCCTCATGCCATTAGAATGGATGGCCCGCTGCAATGCGCCGCAAGAGCGCGCGGGTCATTCCGTCTACTGAGAATAAAGGAAATCAGCATGAAGCACCTTCTGTCTTTGTTTACCCAGCTTTGCCATGTCGCGGGACGTCCGGGGCTGCGCCGCGGCAAATGAACCTATCGCCGGCGAGGCCGGCGGAGCGAAGCGAAAGCGGCCCTTCAGGGCCGCTTTCGCATTGAGCGCCGCGAGCGACGGCTACTGTCCCATGGTACTGGTCCGGATAGGGGCGGATGGTTTTTTGTCGGGCAGCTTGATATATTGGCCAGAAATATTTTAATGGCATTTTTGTTCTAATTAGATTTAATTGTTTTGCTTGTGAAATCAAAGTTCAAATGTCATGAGCCCGGCGCCGGAAGACGTCGGACGACGGGCACGGGATGAGCAGGGTTGGGAGCGTGGCATGGGGAAGAGCTGGAAGGCGGTCTTGGGCGGAATGGCGCTGGCGTGTTGCATGGCCGCGCTGCATGCCGAACCGGGGCCAGTGGTGTTGACGGTGTCGGGCAAGATCAGCCAGTTCACTAATAAAGAAAAGAATGTGTACGAGTTCCGCGAGCAGGATTTGCAGAACTTCAAGCAGCATTCGGTGGTGACCAAGACCAGCTGGACGCCGCAATCGGTGTTCAGCGGACCGCTGATGCGGGACATCCTGGCCAAGGTGGGCGCCAGCGGCCAGAAAGTGAAACTGCGCGCGCTGAACGACTACGTGTACTGGATAGACCGCCGTGAATTCTACGACTTCGACGTCGTGCTGGCGCGCTCGGTCAACAACAAGCCTTTGGACATCACCAACCGCGGGCCGCTTTGGCTGATGTATCCACTGGACCAAATGCCGGAGGATAAGAAAGGGCCGGTGATGGACGCCAAGCTGGTATGGCAGATCAATCGCCTGGTGGTGTTTTGATGCCGGCCGGTCAGGAGGGCTCGGGACGAGCGATGAACAAATCGATGCTGTCCGGCTGGAAGGGGATTCCGGCGCTGGCCTTGCTTGGCTTTTTGTTGCTCGCCATCGGCGTTTACATGGCGATCGAGCGTTATGTGCCGGCGCGCAGCTTTGAGGGGCGCAGCGAAGATTTGTACTGGTCGGTGGCGCAGATGCAGCTTGAGCTTGAGAAAGCCCGCGCGGACCTGTTGAGGTTGAAGGCGGGGGAAGTCCCCGAGTCGCAAGTGCAATTTCGCTTGGCGGTGGCCAACAGCCGTTTCCTCGATTTCGTCACTCCATCCAAGATGCAGGAGATGCTGAGCCGCGTGGACGGCTTCAAGGGCACCGCCAGCCTGCTGCAGGATTTCTTCGAAGACGAGAATATTCTGCATCCCAGCCTAAGGACCGCGCAGCAGAATATAGACCGCATCGACAGCATCAGGCCTTCGCTGGCGGAGTTCGCGGTTCAGGCGCGCGTGGCCGAGGTGTCGTCCCGCGACGCGCGCAATAAGGATTTGCGGCACAACCAGCAGTTGGTCGCTTCGCTGTGGTTCGCGCTGGGCGGCATTTGCATGGTGATTTTCGTGCTCTTGTACCGCTATCAGGGCGCGCGCCGCGATGCCGCCGCCCGTCAGCAACTATTGGAACAAGAGCGTGAGGCGCATAAGGCCACGGTGAACGCGGAACTGGACCGCACCACCTTCCTCGCCACGCTGAGCCACGAGATCCGCTCGCCGCTGCAGACCATGCAGGTATGCGTGGAGCTGATCGAGCCCGACATTGATCCGGCAGGAAAGGCGGCCAAGGCGGTGGGGCGCTTGAAAACCTGCATGGCGCATCTGATGACCCAGGTGCGGGACATCATGGATATCTCCGCGATCAAAAACATGCAGTTCCGCTTGCATATCAGCGATGTGGATGTGGCGGCGGCGCTGAACGAGGTGATCGACGTGCATCGCGCTCAGCTGGATGGCAAGGGGTTGGGACTGCATGTGCGGCTGGGCGAGTTGCCGCCGAAGGTGAGGTTGGACGGAGACCGTTTGCGGCAGATAGTCGGGAATCTGCTGACCAACGCCATTCGTTACACGGATCACGGGACGGTTACTGTTGAGGCCGGTGTGGACGCCGCCGATGGCCGCAATATTTTGGATATCCGGGTGATAGATACCGGCATCGGCGTGCCTGAGGAGTTTCAATCTCGCATTTTCCAGCCGTTTTTCCAGGGGCATGCGCGTCGAGTGGGCAGCAGCGGGCTGGGTTTGGCGGTGGTCAAGGAGCTGGTGTCGCTGCTGGGCGGCGAGCTGGAGCTGAAGAGCGTGGTAGGCGTCGGCTCCGAATTCATCGTCCGTTTGCCGATTGTGGTGCCCGACCAACTGCCGGGGCCGGAGCGCTCGGTGTTGGTGGTGGACGACGACAAGAATATCCGAGAGCCATTTTCAGATTGTCTGCAGATGAACGGTTACGCGGTGTCCACCGCCAGCTCTGTGGCGGAAGCTTGTCAAAAGCTGCAGCAGGCGAGCTTCAACGTGGTGTTGTTGGACATGCAGCTGGGTAATGAGAGCGGTTATTCAGTGGCGGAAGCGCTGAAGCGCAGCGTGCGCCACCGTGGCGTGAAAATCATCGCGATGACGGCGTATCCGGAAGAGTACGCCGACCCGCGCGCCGCTTGGTTCGCCGCGCGTCTGGAGAAGCCGTTTGACATCAGCCGGCTGCGCGCGGTGCTGGGCCGGGCCTTGGAGTCGCCGCCAGGCCCCGGGCATGCCGGCTAGTCGAACAGCCGGGCTTCGCGCAGAAGGTGTTTGTCGCCCAAGCGACGGGTAAAACCGCAGCGGTCGAAGTATTCCAGGATCTGAATCGCCAGTTTGCGGCCGCAGCCCAACTGATCGCGGAAGTTGGCGGCGTCGGCGTAGCCGACGTCTTGGTTCAGGTTCCGAACGATGGCCGCCATGCCGCGTATGGTCGCGCTGGAGCAATAGCGGTCCCGCACCACGGCGTGGACATGACTTAGTCGTGCGGCTTTGCGCAGCAAGGCGCGCGCCTGTTCTTCTTCCAAGCCGGCAGCCGTTGCCAGATCCCGTACCCAGTGCGCTTGGTTCTCCTCGGCGAAAGCCGGTTCCAATCGCCGCCACTGCGCGGTCTCTTCTGAGCTGAAAGCCAGCACGTGCTCGGGCAGGTGCAGCCAGCCGCGGGTGTTGGCCAGCCTCCCTTCCGCCAGCAACTGATCAATCATCAAGTTGACGGCCGCCTCGCTTTCCTGCGGCAGCGCCAGCCGGCGCGCGCGGCCGCGGCTGGCGCCCAGTTGATCCGGTTGCTGAAGATGCAGCGCCGCCAGCCGTTGCAGCAGTTGTTCTAGCAAACTTGCCCAGTGTTCCGGCGCATAAGCATGTTGGCCGGCGATGCGTAGCGGCGCGGCGCGCAGCAGTTCCGCCAGGCCGGTTTCGTTTAATTGCCGGTCCCAGGCCAGATCGGGCAGGGAAACCGCTTGCCGGCTGAGGCGGAGCCGCAGATTCTCGACATCCTCCATTCCCGCCGCGGCCAGGGCGCGCAGATAGGCCAGCCGTTCGTCGTGTCGCTTGCCGCGGGTGGGCGGTTGCCGCTCCAACACCGTGGCGCAGGCCAGCGTGTGCTGCGCGCCGGCGTCTCGCAGGATTATCCGGTCGCCGTCGGCCAGGTGGAGCGGACGGTCCAGGCTCAGTTCCGCCAACCCCTCGTCGCCGGAATGGAGCTGCGAGCGTTCCAGTAGCGCCACCCGGCCGGTGCAGTGGCTGGCCGCGTGATGGATATGTACGGCCTGCCAATGGCGCAGCGCGGCGTGAAGCCCCGGAGCCAGGCGCAAGCGGACGCTGACGCGGGTGCTCGGTGCCGGGGCCGCTTGCGCCAGCAGCCAGTCGCCGCGCTGAATCTGTTGTTTTTCGATGTCGCCTGCCAGGTTGAGCGCGATGCGCTGCCCCGCCTGGCCTTGCCGCGCCGGCTGGTTTTGCACGTGCAGGCCGCGTACGCGGACTGGAACGTCCTTGCCGCTCAGCCATAGCGTGTCGCCCATGCTGACGCGGCCGCCCCAAGCCGTGCCGGTTACCACAAGGCCGGCGCCGCCTATGGTGAAGGCGCGGTCTATCGCCAGACGGAAGCGCCGTTCCGTTCCCGTCGCGTCGCCGCGCTGTTGCAGCAGTTGCCGCCGTAAATCATCGACGCCGACGCCGGTGCGCGCGGAAACCGGGAGCAGCGCTGTCGCTTGCAGGCCGTGCTCCGTCAGCGTCTGTCGCGCTTCGCTCATGACGCGTTCCAGTGCTTCCGGGCCGACCAGATCGCTTTTGCTGACGGCCACGGTCAGGCTGTCCAGCTGCAGCAATTGCAGAATGGCGAGGTGTTCGCGGGTTTGCGGCATTACGCCGTCGTCGGCGGCGATGACCAGCAGCGCGTGGCGCACGCCGCCTACGCCGGCCAGCATGTTGCCGAGGAAGCGTTCATGGCCGGGCACGTCGATGAAACCGATCGCGCCGCCGTCCGGCGTGGGCAAATAGGCATAGCCCAGATCTATGGTCATGCCGCGTTTTTTTTCTTCTGGCAGACGGTCGGCGTCGGTGCCGGTCAGGGCGTGCAGCAGGGCGGTTTTGCCGTGGTCTACGTGTCCGGCGGTGGCGATAATCATGGCGGGCGAAGCTGAAGGGGTAAAAGGCCAAGTATCGCCAGAAACGGCGGGCTTGGCCATGGGGCCGCGCTCAGCTAGTGGGCGCGGCGTCCGGAAGGTAGTGCTCGACGGGATCGATATGGATCAGCACGTCCAGCACCGGGTGCCGTTCCAGCACATGGTGGCGCGCGGCTTCTGAGATGGCGTGGGCCTGCTCCACGCTGATTGAGCCGTCTACTTCCAGATGCACATCCACTTGGATCAGATCGCCCATCTTGCGAGTGCGCAGGTCATGAACGCCGTGGATGCCGGGGGTGGCCAGCAGGGTTTGGCGGATGGCGGCGACGGCCTCGTCGTCGGCGGCGCGGTCCATCAGGTCATGCATCGCATCCCAGCCGAAGCGCCAGCCCATGCGGGCGACCAGCAGCCCCACCAGCAGCGCGGCCACCGGGTCCAGCAGCGGGTAGCCCATCAGGTTGCCGATAATGCCCAGCGCCACCACGAGCGAGGAGGCCGCGTCGGAGCGCGCGTGCCAGGCATTGGCCACCAGCATGCTGGAGCGCACGCGTTTAGCCACCGCCAGCATGTAGCGGAATAGCGCCTCTTTGACCACCAGGGCCAGCAGCGCCACCCACAAGGCGACGACATGGACGGTGGGGATGGAGGCGGGGTCGTGGAATTTAGCGGCGGCGCTGTACAGCATGCCCAGGCCGACACCCAGCAACAGCAGGCCCAGAACCAGCGAGGCGGCGTTCTCGTAGCGGTGGTGGCCGTAGTGGTGATCGTTGTCCGGCGCTTTGTGGCTGTGTTTGCCGGCCAGCAAGACGACGAAGTCGGCGATCAGGTCGGACAGCGAGTGCAGGCCGTCGGCGATCAAGGCGGAGGAGTGCGCAAGGGCGCCCACCACGATCTGGGTGGTGGAGAGAATCAGGTTGACCGCGACGCTGACGAGCGTGCTGATGCGGCCGGCGCGGCGTTTTTCTACGCTGTCGCCGTCGATGGCGTGATGAGTGTGGGCCATGGCAGTGCAGTCCGGCAGTGGGTGGGATATCGCTATTATCGCATATTGGCTATTAATTTTAAAAAATTGATTGTTTTTATTAATGAGAATGAGAACAAGAATGAACCTCAGCCGTTGGCTGGACGGCTTGTGACACAATCGTGGTTTTCCGCGGGCGGGTAAGGAAATGGCTTTATTGTTGAAAAGCGCCTTGGGCGCGCTGGCGGTCTTGTTGATCAGCGTGTTGGCCAGGTCCAGAAATTACTATATCGCCGGCCTGGTGCCGCTGTTTCCCACCTTCGCGCTGATCGCGCATTATATTGTGGGCAGCGAGCGCGGCGTGGCCGAGCTGAAAACCACCTTGCTGTTCGGCATGGCTTCGCTGCTGCCTTATTTTATTTATTTGTTGGCTTTGTATTGGCTGGTCGACCGTTGGCGCTTGGGCGCGGCCTTGCTGGGCGCGGCGGCATGCTGGGCCATGGCCGCCGGCGTTTTGGTGTGGCTATGGACGCGCCAATGAGCCCAGGTTGTCGATAAAGCCGGTTTCATCCTCCAGGCAGCGCAGGTCCAGCCATAACCGGCCGTCGGCCAAGCGGCCGATCACCGGCCGCGGCAGCGCGCGCAGCGCTTCGGCCAGCCGTTCCAGCGTGCCGCCTCGGCCGTCGGCGGGCGAAACCGCCAGCGCCCAGCTGGGCAAGCGGTCCACCGGTAGCGAGCCGCTGCCGATCTGGGACAGGCAGGCGGCGTCCTCTACCAGATAGTCCGTTCCCAGAGCGGCGGCCAGCGGGGCGCGCAGGCGCTCGGCGCTGGCGCGCATCGTTGTTTGCGGGCGGGTCAGCAGGCGTAGCGTCGGCAGGGTTTCGGGCAGCCGGTCCGGTTCCAGATATAGCCGCAGCGTGGCTTCCAACGCCGCGAGCGTCATTTTGTCGCAGCGCAGCGCGCGTTTGAGCGGGTGTTGCTGAATCTTGTCTATCCATTCGCGCTTGCCGATGATCAGGCCGGCCTGCGGCCCGCCCAGCAGCTTGTCGCCGGAGAAGCTGACCAAGTCTACGCCGGCGGCGATCATCTGCTGCGGCATCGGCTCGTGAGGCAGGCCGTGGGCGGCCAGGTCGATCAGCGCGCCGGAGCCCAGGTCGGTGGCCACCGGCAGGCCGCGTTCGCGCGCCAGTTCGGCCAGTTCCGCCTCCGCCACGCTGCTGGCGAAGCCCTGAATCGCGTAATTGCTGGTGTGGACCTTGAGCAGGAGGCCGGTTTCCGCCGTGATCGCGTTGCGATAGTCCTTCAGGTGAGTGCGGTTGGTAGCGCCTACTTCCACCAGCCGGCAGCCGGCCTGGCGCATCACGTCCGGCATGCGGAAGGCGCCGCCGATCTCCACCATCTCGCCGCGGGACAGAATGACCTCGCGGCCGGCGGCCACGGTGGACAGCATGATGAGCACCGCCGCCGCGTTATTGTTGACCACGCAGGCGGCTTCAGCGCCGGTGAGTTCGCGCAATAGTTCGCTGACCGCCTGGTCGCGGTGGCCGCGGCCGGCGCCTTGCAGGTCGAATTCCAGCGTGGCGGCTTCGCGCATCGCCGCGGTCACCGCGTCCACCGCGGCCTCGGCCATCGGCGCGCGGCCCAAATTGGTGTGCAAGACGGTGCCGGACAGGTTGAACACCGGGCGCATGCGCATGCGCTGACGCTCGGCGACGCGGTCGCCTACCGCGGCGGCCAGGCTGTCGTCGCTGGCGGCCCAGGGCGGCAGCGCGTGCTGTTCGCGTATGGTCCGGCGCGCCTGCTCCAGCGTCTGGCGCACGGCTTCGGCCAGCGCGGCGTTGCCGTGGCGGCCCAGCAGGCGGGACAGACGGTCGTGGCTCAGCAGGCGGTCTACGGAGGGCAGGCGGGTATAGAGGTTTTTCAGATCCATGGGGGCTTCCGGCGCGACGTCAGATTCCTTCATTTTACCCGCTTACGCTTGAGAGCTGCCGGCTGCGTATAATGCCTGGATGCAGACACATCAAACGCCACCCTTCGCCGGTCTCACGCCGGACGCCATTCTCGACGCAGTGGACAGCCTAGGCCTTTTCAGCTCCGGCAGCTTGCTGGCGCTGAACAGCTATGAGAACCGGGTTTATCAGATCGGCATCGACGACGCCGCGCCGCTGGTGGCCAAGTTTTACCGGCCGGAGCGCTGGAGCGACGAGCAGATACTGGAGGAGCACGCGTTTTCGCTGGAGCTGGCGGAACGCGAGATCCCGGTGGTGCCGCCGTTGGCTTTCAACGGCGCGACGCTGCACCATCACGGCGGTTTCCGCTTCGCCTTGTTTCCTCGCCGCGGAGGCCGGGTGCCTGAGCTGGGCGACGCGCGAACCTTGGAGTGGATCGGCCGTTTCCTTGGGCGCATTCACGCCTTGGGCCGAGTGGAGGGCTACGCGCGGCGGCCGGCGCTGGACCCGGACAGTTTTGGCCGCGAGCCGGCGGAATACCTGTTGCGGCACGCGGACTTGCCGCCGGAATTGCGCGAGGTGTTTCGCGGCGTGCTGGAGCAAGCCTTGGCCGGCGTCGACCGCGCTTACCAGCGAGCAGGCGCGGTAAGCGCGCTGCGGCTGCACGGCGATTGCCATGTCGGGAATATGCTGTGGACCGACGACGGCCCGCATTTCGTCGATTTTGACGACAGCCGCATGGGGCCGGCGGTACAGGATTTGTGGATGTTGCTGTCCGGCAGCCGCGAGGAGCAATCGGCGCAGTTGGCCAAGGTGCTGGCCGGCTACGAGGACTTCTGCGAATTCGACCTGCGCGAACTGCATCTGCTGGAGGCCTTGCGCACCCTGCGTCTGATCCATTACAGCGCCTGGCTGGCTCGGCGTTGGCACGATCCGGCCTTTCCGGCCGCCTTCCCCTGGTTCAACAGCCAGCGTTATTGGGAGGAGCAGATTCTGACCTTGCGCGAGCAGATTGCGCTGTTGGACGAGCCGCCGTTGTGGTCGGTGTAAGCGCGATTTTACGATCTTGCGAACCAGAGCGAGACAAGGCGAAAACGAGCGAAAAAGCGGAGTGTACGAGGGGTACATGAGCATTTTGAGTTTGTACTCGCCGTGCAAGGCTCCACGAAGCGCAGAGCAGACTTTGAACAGGCTCTAAGCGCCGGTTCAAAGTCCGGGGTCAGCCGGTGCTGGCCTCCTTATGCTGCTGCATTCTTTCCTTGACCCAGCTTTCAAAGTGGGGCGCGTCCATCGGCTTGGCGATGAAATAGCCCTGGCCCATCAAGCAGCCGCGGTTGCCCATGAAGTCCAGGTCGGTGGTGGTTTCTATGCCCTCGGCCACGGTAGTCAGTTGCATGCGCTGGGCCAGTTCGATCACGCTGTTGAGCACGGCTTCCAGGTGCGGCTTGGTGGACACCGAGGTGACCAGCGATTGATCGATTTTCAGTTCGGTGAACGGGAAACGGGTCAGTTGCTGCAAGGTGGCGAAGCCGGTGCCGAAGTCGTCGATGGACAGGCCCAGGCCGCCCAGCCGCAGCCGGGCGGCGATGCCGATGGCCTCGGCCAGGTTGTCGGCGATCGCGGTCTCGGTCACTTCGAAGATGATGAAGCGAGGCGGCACATGGGTGCTAAGCAGCCGCTGCTCGATTTGCTGTGTCAGATCGTCGCCCTTCAGCGACAGCGCCGACAGATTGACCGATAGCGGCAGCCGCAGCCCGCGACGCGCCCATTCCTGCCATTGCTTCAGGCCTTGGTCCAGCATGCTGAGCGTCAGTTCGGTGGCCCAGCCGCTGGCTTCCACCACCGGGATGAAGCGGGCGGGCGAGACGATGCCGAGCTCCGGGTGCTGCCAGCGCGCCAGCATTTCCGCGCCTTTGAGCAAGCCGCCGTTGAGGGTGACCTTGGGCTGGTAGTAGGGAATGATCTCGCCCTTGTCCAGGGCCTCGCGCACCTCCACCTCGCTGAACAGTTCGGCATGGTGTTCGTCGCTGCCCTTGGGCGTCCAGACCCGTTTGAGCAGGTCCAGCAGCTCGGGCTGGCGCAGCGGCTTCTTTAAGCCGCCCAGCACCGGCAGTCCAAGCTCCCGCCCCATCAGCTCCACGGTGGAGATCAACAGATAGTCTTTGCTGGAAGTGACCACCAGCGGCGCGGTCAGCCCCTCTTTGGCCATGTGTTGCATCACTTGCACGCCGTCCAGTTTGGGCATTTCCAAATCCAGCAGGATCAGGCTGGGCAGTTGCTCGCGCATCCGCTCCAGACCTTCCTCGCCGTTGGCGGCCTGGCGGATCTGCTGCGCGCCCAGGCCTTGGCAGATCTCGCAGCCGTGCTGGCGCTGCAAGGTGCTGTCGTCA
Organism: Chromobacterium sp. W521; assembly: GCF_052805975.1. NCBI lineage: Bacteria > Pseudomonadati > Pseudomonadota > Betaproteobacteria > Neisseriales > Chromobacteriaceae > Chromobacterium > Chromobacterium sp. W521. The sequence continues at coordinate 221,811 of NZ_JBRBAF010000005.1, read as the reverse complement.
ATGATCAGGACGTCCTGGATATCCAGTTGCATGGTGTTTCCTCGTTCAGCGGCAAATCGCCTTGGCGATGGTGTCCAGCGACATCACTTCGTCGGCCGCGCCCAGGCGGATCGCTTCCTTGGGCATGCCGAACACGACACAGCTTTCCTCGTCTTGGGCGATGGTCTTGGCGCCGCAGTCGTGCATTTCCTTCAAGCCCTTGGCGCCGTCGTCTCCCATGCCGGTCATGATGATGCCCAGCGCGTTTTTGCCGGCGAACTTGGCGGCGGAGCGGAACAGCACGTCCACCGACGGCTTGTGGCGGCTGACCAGCGGTCCATCCACCACTTCCACCAGATAGAAGGCGCCGCTGCGTTTGATCATCATGTGCTTGCCGCCGGGTGCGATCAGCGCGCGGCCCGGCAGGATGCGGTCGCCGTTGCTGGCTTCCTTGACTTCGATCTGGGACAGGCTGTCCAGCCGCTCGGCGAAAGAGCGGGTGAATTTTTCCGGCATGTGCTGGACGATGGCGAGGCCGGGGCAGGTGCGCGGCAAAGCGGTGAGGACGGTTTCCAAGGCCTGGGTGCCGCCAGTGGAGGTGCCCACGGCAATGATGCGTTCCGTGGTGGCGAACATATTGCCGCCGGTGGGCGCGGACAGGATGGCGTCAGCGGACAGCTTGGGCCGGGTTTCCAGCGGGTTGGGTGTTGGCGCCGGGCCGCCAGAGGGCGCTCCGCCGCCGGCGGAGGGCATCACCCGCACTCGGTTCATTCGGGCGGCGGCGGCGCTGCGCACCGCATGCACCAGTTGGCTGGCGCTCTCTTCGAGAAAGCCCTTGACCCCGGCCATGGGTTTGGCGATTACCTCCACCGCGCCGGCGGCCATCGCCTGCATGCTGATGTCGGTGCCTTTTTGCGTCAGCGACGAGCAGATCACCACAGGCGTCGGCCGGCTGGCCATCAACTGCTTGAGAAAGGTAATGCCGTCCATGCGCGGCATCTCGATGTCCAGCACGATGACGTCCGGCCATTGCTGTTTCATTTTTTCCATCGCGGCGATGGGGTCGGTGGCCACATCCATCACCGTCATGCCGGTTGCCTGGCTGAAAACCTGGCTCAGCACTTGGCGAACCACTGCAGAGTCGTCCACGATCAGCACTTTGATAGTCATGCCCGAGTCCTTGCCTTATGGTGTGCGGAGATCTTGCTCATGTCCGCGTCTTGCGTTTGTTTTACCCACACATCGCCCGTGGCCAGATCGAACATTACCAACCGCGGGCTGTTGCCGCCCAAATCCTCCGCATGCACGGATAGCCCGAGTTGTTTCACCAACTGGTAGGCCATGTCGATATTGCGCGACGGCACGTCGTGCGGCTGATCGCGTTCGATGCCGGCCAGCACCGCGGCTCCACCCACCAGCTTGGCGTGGAATTCCTGCAAGGGCAGTCCGGAGTTCAGCACCTCGTGCAGCATCAACAGCATGGCTTCGTCGCCGTAGCGGCCCGACAATGTCGATGCCCTGCGGTCGGTGCGCCGAGCCAGCAGGTAGTGGCACATCCCTCCGATTTTGGCTTTGGGATGCCACAGCGTGATCGAGACGCAGGAACCTAGCAGCGTGCGGACCTTGTGGTGCTTGTCGCCGAAGTACCAATCGCCGGGATGAAGGAAAATATCGACGTCTTGTTTTGTCATTACCAGGGCCTTTGTGCCGAAGGTGGCCAAGCGACCGGTTCATTCGTTTTAATGTAGATCAGTTGCCGCGCCGTTTCAGGGTGGATTCGACGCGCTCTCCGTCTCCGCGCTTGTCTCCTGAATCAGAAAGTAAGCGATTTGCTGTTGCAGACGCGCCGCCTGTTTGTGCACTTCGGCGGCGGTGGCCGCCAGCGCTTCGCTGTTGGAGGTGTTGCGCTGGGACACCTCGCCCAGGTGCTCCATCGCGTCGCGGACTTGGGATATGCCGCGCGCCTCTTCCCGGCTGGCGGCGCTGATGCCGCCCACCAGTTCCGCGGTGGCCGCGCTGCGTTCCAGAATGCCGGACAGCGCGCGCGCGGCCTGACGCGCTTCATGGCGGCTGTGCCGGGCCAGTTCGCTGATTTCCCGGGCGGCGTGATGGCTGCGTTCGGCCAGCTTGCGCACGTCGCCGGCCACCACGGCGAAACCATGGCCGTGCCGGCCGGCGGTGGCGGCCTCTATGGCGGCGTTGAGCGCCAGCAAATTGGTTTGGTAGGCGATGTCTTCGACGGTTGCGATGCGCTCGGCAATCTGTTCCAGCGCGTTTTCCGCGGTCTGCACCGCTTGTTTGCCGTCAGCCACCTGGCGCGCGGCGTCGTGCGCGGCGGCGTTGGTCAGTTCGGCCTGAGCCAGGTTGCCTTGGCTGACGTCGTGCATTTGAGCGCAGGATTGGGCGGTGGCGCTCACGCTGAGCGCGGCGGCCCAGCTGTTTTGCGCCAGCGCCTCGGCGGTGGCTCGGATTTCGCGGGCGCTGTCGGCCAGTTGGTCGGCGTTGTGACGCACGTCTTGGATGATGTCGCTCAGGTGGCGGCTGCTGTATTCCAAGGTGGAGTGCACGCTGCGGCGCGTTCCCGCGGGCAGCTTGCCGCCGCGCCATAGCCGGCCGGCGGCCATTTCGCGCATGCGTTCGGCCAGCTCGTCGGGCTCCGCGCCCAGGATGCGCCACAGGTTGCGGTGAATGGCCCAAGCCAGCAGCAGGCCTGCCAGCGCGCTGCCTCCGGCCAGCGTCAGCAACAGCGTTTTCAATTCCCGGCCGCGGCTCTCCGCTTGCAGGGCGGCTTGTTGCTGCAAGGCGTGGGTTTCGGTCCGCAGCTTCCGCAAGGCGGCGAGGAAATTGGGCGTAGCGTGGCCCAGGACTTTGCGCGCTTCGTATTTTTGGTTGGCGGCGGCCTGGCGCATCGCCTGGTCCAACTGGATGAAGGCCTCTATGCGGCGATTTTGCAGTTGCCGCAGGGCCTGTTGCAGGCTGGCCCGGCCCGGCGCTTGTTGACGGGCGATGCCGTCGGCCAGGCGCTGCTCCAGCTCCAGGTAGCGGTTGCGCGCGCTCAAATAGCGTTCGCGCCAGGTGTCGATGTCGCGGCGGGAGGAGACGATGATCAGCGAGCGGTAGTCGATGCGCATTTCCTGGATCTGGACCTGCATGCGGTCGCTGAGCCGGGCGTGGCGGCCATAGACTTGGGTGATCTCCTCCAATTGAACGTGGAATTGTTCCAGGCCGTACAGCCCCGCGCCAATCAAGGCCAGCAGCAGAAACAGCAGCGCGCCGAAGCCCAGTTTCAACTGCCGGGAGACGGACAGAAAACTTGGGCCGGGCGCGGAGGCGAAGTGGGCCGGCATGGCCGCTCAGGCCTTTTCCGTTTGGGTTTCCGCTGCGGTTTCCTGCTGGCCCAGGCTGGAGATCAGGGCCATTTCATCGACCGACAGCACTTTGTTGACATTGAGCAGCACGATGAAGTGGCCGTCCAGCTTGGCCATGCCGGCAATGAAGTCGACGCGGATCTTGCTGCCGAACTGGGGCGGAGGCTCGATGTCTGCGTCGGGAATGGCCAACACTTCGTGCACCGCGTCCACCAGAATGCCGATCAACTGCAGCTGGTCCTCTCCTTCAACCTCGATGATGACGACGCAGGTGCGGCGATTGATTTCGGTTTCGCCTCGGGCGAAGCGCAACGACAGGTCTATTACCGGCACCACCGAGCCGCGCAAATTCATCACGCCGCGAATGAAGGGCGGCATCAGCGGCACATGGGTGGGTTTCAAATATTCCAGGATTTCACGTATTGCCAGGATGCCGATGGCGAAGACGTCGCCGCCCAGCTGGAAGGTCAGGTATTGGCGTGCGTCGGTCTGCCCTTCGGCGGAGACGGCGTTGTCGTGTTTGCGCTGCAGATGGAGCGGTTTCATGGCGCTAGTCCGGTTAGAAACGGATGAAGTCGGACTCTTCCGCCAGCGGCGGGTGCAGCGGTTTGTGCTGCAGCACGGACTCGCGCCGCGCGCGCGGCGCGGGGTGGAAGGATTCGGCGGCGCCCAGCTTGAAGTAGCCCATCAATTCGTGAAGATGTTCGGCCTGGTCGTTCATTTCCTCGGCGGTGGAGGCCAGTTCTTCGCTGGCGGACGCGTTCTGCTGCGTGGTCAGGCTCAGTTGCTGGATGGCGGAGTTGATCTGGCTGACGCCGCTGGCCTGTTCGTTGGAGGCGGCGGCGATTTCCTGCACCAGATCGGCGGTGCGGCTGCTGGAGCGGACGATTTCCTCCAGGAACTGGCCGGCCTGTTCGGCCAGCTTGACGCTGCTGCCGGCCACGCCGCTGATTTCCTGAGCGGCGATCTGGCTGCGCTCGGCCAGCTTGCGCACTTCGGCGGCCACCACGGCGAAGCCCTTGCCGTGCTCGCCGGCGCGCGCGGCTTCGATGGCGGCGTTGAGCGCCAGCAGATTGGTTTGGTAGGCGATGTCGTCGACGATGCCGATCTTATCGGCGATCTGACGCATCGCCTCTACGGTGCGGCGTACCGCCTCGCCGCCCTCGGCCGCCTCGCGCGAGGCCTTGGTGGCGATGCTCTCGGTGACGCGGGCGTTGTCGTTGGTCTGGCTGATGGACGAGGACATCTCTTCCACGGAGGCCGATGTCTCCTCAATGCCGGCGGCCTGTTCGCTGGCGGCCTGGGACAGCGCCTGGGAGGTGGAGTTGATCTGTTGCGCGGCGCTGGACAGCGCCTCGGAGCCGCTCTTGACCTCGGCGATGATGTTGCGCATCCGTTCTATGGTGACGGCGATGGCGGCGCACAGGCTGCTTTGGTCTCCCTGCCGCAGCCGGATTTCCGCGTCCAGATTGCCGTCGGCCACCTGACGCATCACTTCGGACACGTAGTGCGGTTCGCCGCCCAGAGTGCGCAGCAGGTTGCGGGTGATCAGCGTGGCGAGGCCGGCGCTGATCAAGGTGGCCAGCAAGGACAGCGCTATCATCACCCAGTGGGCTTGCTGATAGCTGGCGTCGGCCTGATTGGCCAGTTGGTCGTTGAGTTTGTCTTCCAGGTCCGCCAGCGCGGTCAGTTGCTGGTTGAAGGCGATCATTTGCGGAGCGATCTCGTTCTGCATCAATTTCTTGGCCTCATCCTGGCGGCCCTGATTGGCTAGATCCACCGCCTTGTCCACCAGGGCCAGCGTGGCGGGGCGCATATTCTGGATGCGGCTCATCTGCTCCAGTTCTTGTGGGGTGTTGTTGCTGGCTTGCCGGAACACTTCGGCCAGCTTCTTTTCCCTGTCCGTATAGATGATTTTTGCCGCCTGATAGGCTTGCAGCGCGTTGTTGATGTCGGCAGGCCCCTCGGCCAGCATCACGTTGCGGTAGGCAATCCGGATGTCCTGATTATCGCTGATCAATTGGCGCGCCAGCCGGCTTTCCGTGTTGTTGACCTGGGTGATGTCGCGCAGGGCGATATTGCTGACTTCCAGCCCGTACAGCGCTGCGCTGACGCAGATCAGCATCAGCGCGATGATCAGGCCGAAACCCAGCCCGAGCTTCTGCGCGATGGACATGCCGTGTTTGTATTGGCTCATTGGGCGCTCCTATCCGTTTTCGCCGCGGTGTTTGTCGTGCCAGCGTCCCATTCCCGGGCGGGAAGCAGTGCGTACCGCTCCGCCTCTTTTTGGGTGGCATGGTGGATCAGGGCGGGCACGTCGAGAATCAAGGCGACTTCGCCGGTGCCCAAGATGGTGGAGCCGCTGATGGCCTTGAGATGGCGGAACAGGTTGCCCAGCGGCTTGATCACGGTCTGGAATTCGCCCAGCAGGGCATCCACCACCAGACCAGCCTTGCGATCGCCGTAGTGGACCACCACCACGTTGCGGCGTTTGGCCGCGACCGACGGCAAATCCAGGAAGCTGTCCAGGCGCAGCAGCGGCAGCAACTCGCCGCGCAGATTCAGGCAGTCGTGAACGCTGTCTTTGTCCAGGGCGGCGGGTAGTTCTATGCATTCGATCACTGCTTCCAGCGGCACCACGAAGGTGGCGGCGGCCACTTCCACCAGGAAGCCGTCGATGATGGCCAGCGTCAGCGGCAGCCGGATGCGGAAGGTGGTGCCGAGCCCGAGTTCTGATTCGATGTCTATGGTGCCGCGCAGCTGCTCTATGCTTTTTCTCACCACGTCCATGCCGACGCCTCGGCCGGAGATGTTGGTGACCTGGTCCGCGGTGGAGAAGCCTGCCTCGAAGATCAGCCGGAACACGTCCTGCTCCGGCAGCGCGGAATCGGCGGGAACCAGGCCGCGTTCCACCGCCTTGGCCAGGATGCGCTCTTGGTTGAGGCCGCCGCCGTCGTCGGCCACTTCGATCACGATGCTGCCGGACTCATGGTAGGCGTTGAGCCAGACATGCCCTTCCGCCGGCTTGCCGCTGGCGAGCCGGCGCTCCGTGGTTTCGATGCCGTGGTCTATGGCGTTGCGCACGATGTGCATCAGCGGGTCGCCCAGTTTTTCCACCATGGATTTGTCCAGCTCGGTTTCCGCGCCGGAGATGTGCAGCTGGATGTCCTTGCCCAGTTCGCGGGAGACATCGCGCGCCACGCGCGGGAAGCGGCTGAAGATTTCGCCGATCTGGATCATGCGCATGGACAGCGTACCGGCGCGGATCTGTTCGATCAGGTTGGCGATGGTTTGAGTGGCCTCCACCAGCGCGCTTTGCTGAGAACGACGCGCCACCAGGTTGGCGGCGGCGCCGGCGATCACCAGTTCGCCTATCAGGTTGATCAGGCTGTCCAGCTTGCCAGCCTCCACCTTGATGAATTTGCTTTCAGCCTGCTTGCCGCTTTTGGCGTCGCCGGAGGTCTTGACGCCGGCGCGGGCTGCCGGGGCTTCCTGGGCCACGTCGACGAGCAGAACAGGATCGAGGTCCGCGGTGGAATGTTCCTCCTGCGCCAATTCCACGACTTCCGCCTGCGGCGTTTCCACCTCCATCGCGAAGGACTCGTCGGGCGCGGCTTCCGGCTCGGCGGTCTCGGGTTCCAGGCCAAAGCGCAGCCATACCGCCTGCACCGCCTCGGCCTCCTCCGGCGCGGCGCTGGCCAGCGTCTGCGCTTGTTGTCGCGAAGTGGGCGGCCACGGCCAGATATGGACCTCGCTGTCTTCGCGGGCGAATTCGAAGACATCCAGCAGCGTCTGCTGTTCTTCCGGGCTGCGGTACAGCGCCTCCAGGCGCAGATAATTGGTTTCCGGATTGAAGGCGTCGCCGGCCGGCAGTTGGGTGGTGACGGCTTCGATCCGATCGATCTCGCCGATGGTGGCGAGATAGCGGATGAAGGAAGACGGGTCCATGCCGTTGCGCAACATGTCCGGGCCAAAGCGCAGCGACAGCAGCCACTGCTCCGGCTTTTGCGCGTCGGGCGCGGCCGGAGGTTCGGATGGGGCCGCTGCGGGCGGTGTTTCCGGGGGCGAGGTTGTTTCCGCCGCATCCTGAGCCGCGGCGCCGCCGGCCGCGCGGTTGTAGGCGATCAGCTCGTCCAGCAGTTCGGTGTCGGCGAAGCGCTCCAGGCTGTCCTTGGCCGCCAGCGCGGTGAGCATCTCCTTGACGTGGTCGTGGCAGCGCAGCAGCAGGCCGGTCAGCATATCGTCCAGCCGCAGGGCGCCGTCGCGCAGCAGGTCCAGCACGTTTTCCACCTCATGGGTGAAGCCGACGACGATGTCCAGACCAAACAGCCCGGCGGAACCCTTGATGGTGTGCATGGAGCGGAACAGCGCGTTCAGCTGTTCCGTGGTGGTGGAGTCGGCCTCCGCGTCCAGCAGGATGCTTTCCATCTCCCCCAGCAGATCGTTGGACTCTTCGAAGAAGGTTTGCAGCGCCAGTTCAAGATCCATGCGCGGCCTCTTCCAATGAGAGCTCGCCTTGCAGGCCGACGAGTCGTATGAAGTCCTGAGAGGCCGGGCTGGGGGCGATGAAGCGCAACGCGACGCCCTTGCGCAGGCTTTCCCGGCGCAGCCACAGCAGCACCTGGGCGATGGCGCAGTCCAGTTCTCCGACACAGGACATATCCAGCTCGATGGCGGCGTGGCCGGCCAGGGCGGCGTGAAGCTGCTGATGCAGTTCCGCCGCCTGGTAAATGGTTTGTTCTCCGCTGAGCGTCAGTTGGAAAACGTCGGCGGACGGTGTGGCGGGCGCGCCGTCTTGGGCGTCTGATTTTTTGCGGGTGCGCGGCATGTCGGGCTCCCGTTCAGGGCAGGATCAATTTGGAAACGGCGGTTAACAGCACCGGCGGCTGAAATGGTTTGACCACCCAGGCTTTGGCGCCGGCGGCCTTGCCCTCCTGCTTCTTTTCCTCGGAGGATTCCGTGGTCAGCATGATGACCGGAGTGAATTTGTAATTGGGATGGACCTTGATATTGCGCAGCAAGGCGATGCCGTCCATCAGCGGCATGTTCACGTCGGAGACGATCAGATGGACTTTGCGTCCGTCCAGCACATCCAGCGCCTCCTGGCCGTTGCCGGCCTCCAGCACCTCATAGCCCGCGCCGGCAAGCGTCATGCGCACCACCTGTCGCAGGCTGGCCGAATCATCGACGATGAGTATGGTTTTGGCCATCGGAAGCGTTCCCCGGATCAAAAAAAGGTAATGTTGTTTTGGTTATTGCCCGATTCAGTCTTGTCGCTGCTGTGCAGGACGCGCTGCTCATGGGTGGTATAGCTGTTTTTCAAGGCCTCTAGCCAGGCTGCCGTGTCCGGCGGCGTCGGCCGCTGTTTGGTATCGATCAGCGCCTGGCTGAAGACGCTTTCCAGCCTGCGCATGTCGTTTTGCACTCCGCTGAGGATTTGATCGACCCTATCCTGGAATTGCAGTTGCACCAGGATGTCTTCCAGCGCCTGCTGCAAGGATTGAGACTGAGCGGCCTCTTCGTCCAGAACGGCTTCTTTATCTTGCGCGGCGGGGTCGGCGGGGTTTAGCAGCGTGTGCGGCCGCAGCGGCTCGTGCGCCATCTGCGCCAGGCTGCCCATCGCCTTGTCGATCTGGTTTTGCAAACGGGACAGCTGTTCCAGCGTGTCGCTGCCCAGTTGCTCGATGCTTTGCTCGCCGTCCAACTGGCGGCCGCTGATCAGGCTGCGCACCAGGTTTTGCAGGGTATTGGCCGATTGGCCCAAAGTGTGCAGATGGATGGCGAGGTCGGTTTGTTGTCGGGTGGCGTTTTGCAAGAGCTGCAGCATGTGCTTGAGCCGGCTTTCCGCCTGCGCCAGCGCCGCTTGGTCGGTGTGCTCGCCGGGTTTGGGCACCGCGCCGCCGACTTGGCGCAAGATGCCGTCGAAGCGCAGGGTCAGCCGGTTGGCGGCGTCGTCCATTTGTTCCTTGCCCAAGGAGATGTGGCCGGCCCACAGTGGGAGCAAGGCGCAAACATGGCTGGCGAAGCCCTGCCAGTAGGCATCCGGGTTTGGCGTCTCCTCCGCGGCGTCGACCGGAGAGGGCCAGCTCAGCGCCAGCGCCAGTGCGACGGAGCTGAGCGCCAGCCCGGCCCAGAGCAGGGCATGCCCCCAAAACAGCCAGCACAAGACGCCGCCATTGATGGCCAGCCCCAGCAGCAGGCGGTTTCTTGGCGTCAGAGGCGGGAGCAGAGCCATGTCGATTAACCGGAATAGAAAAAAGTCATACCTTTTTTGTAGTTGTTGGTTTTTTCTTATGCAAACGGCCGGAGCGGCCAAGCCGCTTGCCTAGGCAATAAAAAAGCCTCCGTGAAGGAGGCTGGCAGGGTGGAAACAGAAGCGCTTCTCAGCCGGGGAACAGCAGCGGATTCACCCCGCTGCGGGCAAAGCCGCGCTGCTCCAGCTGCTGATCCAGCGCCAGCGAGGCCAGGTCATCGGCTGCCGGCTCGGCGTTCAGGTCCTTGTCCAGCGCCAGGATCTTCAGATAGCTGCCGCAGTCGCCGCAGCTTTCGCCTCGCACCGCGGCCTGCTGGCTGTCGCCTTGCTCCAGCGACCAGTAGCCGATGTCGCGCGTGGCTTCGCAATTGCTGCACTTGGCGCGCACCAGATGCCATTCGCTTTCGCACAGACTGCAGTGCAGGTAGCGCAGGCCGGACTCGTTGCCCAGACGCACCACGCTGGCCACTGGCGGCATCGCGCACACCGGGCACAGGTGGCGGGCGTCGTCGGGTTCGGCCACCGCGGCAACTTGCAATTGCGAGGCCAGCTGGCTGAAGTAAACCGACAGCGCCGCCCACAGCAAGGGCGCTCGCGCCGAGCCGACGGCGGCGAAGTCCCCGTCCAGCAGCGCGCGCGCGGCGCTTTCCAGCGCGTCGTCGCTCGCCTGTCCCAGCTCGCGCGCCACTTCGCCGGCGGGGCCGGGCAGGGCGGAGAGTTCCGCGCATAGCGCGCGCAGCAGGCCGCGCCAGACAGGATCGCGCGGCCAGGCGGCTGCGCCCAAGGGCGGCAGGCCGTGTTCGGCGCAATGATGGAAGTAATCGCCGCGCTGCGGCAGCGCCACCGGCTGTTCGCGCACCAGCCGGTGCTGAGCCGCGGCGATGCGGGCGGCGAACGCCAGATAGGCCGCCATCGGGTGGCCGTCGGCCAGCGCCGTCAGGCGCTGGCTGCGGGCCAGATAGCGTTCGGCGGGCTGGGGCAGCAACAACGGCGGGATCTCTCCCGCCGCGGTTTGCAGCCGGCCAGCCTCGTCCAGGGGGACGATGCGTATGCTCATGGCTTGTTCTTGTCTCCGGTCATTTCACGATACCAACGCGGATGATGCTTCTTGGCCCAGGCGTGGGTGACCACGCCTTCCACCATTGCCCGTATCGTGCCGCGCACCCAGATGGCGGCGTAGACGTGGACGATGATGCCGGCGATCAGGATCAGCGCGCTCCAGGCGTGCAAGAGCAGCGCCACGCGTATCACCGGGATGGGGAAGTACATCGCGAAGTACGGCCGCCACATGATGAAGCCGGTGCACACCAGCACCAGCATGCAGCCGGTCATCAGCCAGAACATACCTTTCTGGCCGCCGTTGTACTTGCCGATGTCGCCGACCTCGTGGCCGGACAGCACCGACTTCACCGCCATCATCCACTTCACGTCTTCCTTGTCCAGGAAGTTGTGATGCCAGTAGCGCAGGAACTGGCGCGCGAAGCCGAGGAACATCAGCACCCCGACGAAGGGGTGGATGATGCGCGCCAGCTGCGGGGTACCGAATACGCCGGTCAGCCAGAAGAAGGCCGGGTAGAAGAAGGCCAGGCCGGAAATCGCCAACAGCACGAAGCACACCGCCACGATCCAGTGGTTGACGCGTTCCGCCGCGCTGTAGCGCTTGATCAGCTTTTCCTTGCTCATGCCTGTTCCTCCTCTTCCTCTTCCGCCTTATTGGGGCCGACGCCGATGTAGTGGAAGAAGCCGAACAACACCGAAGCCGCCAGGCCGATGGTGGACAGCGGCTTGAGGATGCCCTTCCACAGGCTGACCACCGGGCTGATCTTGGGATCCTTGGCCAGGCCGGAATACAGCTCCGGCTTGTCGGCGTGGTGCAGCACGTACATCACGTGAGTGCCGCCCACGCCTTCCGGATCGTACAGCCCGGCGTTGGCGTAGCCGCGGGTTTTCAGTTCTTCCACCCGCTCGTGGGCGTAGGCCTGCATATCGGACTTGGTGCCGAAGCGGATGGCTCCGGTGGGACAGGTCTTCACGCAGGCCGGCTCCTGGCCCACCATCACCCGGTCGGAGCACAAGGTGCATTTATACGCCTTGTTGTCCTTCTGGTTGATGCGCGGGACGTTGAACGGACAGCCTGAGATGCAATAGCCGCAGCCGATGCAGTGCTCGGACTGGAAGTCCACGATGCCGTTGGCGTACTGGATGATGGCCCCCGGCGACGGACAGGCCTTCAGACAGCCCGGGTCGGCGCAGTGCATGCAGCCGTCCTTGCGGATCAGCCACTCCAGCTTGCCGCTTTCCTCCACCTCGCTGTAGCGCATCACTGTCCAGCTGTGCGCGGTGAGATCGGCCGGGTTGTCGTAGACGCCGACGTTGCTGCCCACTTCGTCGCGGATGTCGTTCCACTCCGAGCAGGCCACCTGACAAGCCTTGCAGCCGATGCAGGTGGACACGTCGATCAGCTTGGCTACTTCGGCCTTGTAATCGCGCACTACCGGCGGCTGGGTGGGGCTGGCGGAGCGGCGCAGGATATCTTGCGATTGCAGTGATGACATGGTCGCTCCTTATACTTTCTCGACGTTGACCAGGAAGGATTTGAATTCCGGGGTCTGGGTGTTGGCGTCGCCGACAAACGGCGTCAGCGTGTTGGCGCTGAAGCCCTTCTTGGCCACCCCTTCATAACCCCAGTGAATCGGAATCCCGATCTGGTGCACCGTCTTGTCGCCCGCCTGCAGCGCGCGGATGCGCTTGGTCACTACCGCCTTGGCCTTGATGTAGCCGCGCTTGGACGAGACTTTCACTGTGTCGCCGTGAGCGATGCCTTTCTCCTTGGCCAGCGCCTCGCCGATTTCCACGAATTGCTCCGGCTGGGCGATCGCGTTCAGCCGCGCGTGCTTGGTCCAGCCGTGGAAGTGCTCGGTCAGCCGGTAAGTGGTGGCCGCGTACGGGAAGGCGTCGTGCTTGCCCATCTGTTCGCGGTCCGCGGCGAATACCCGCGCAGCCGGATTGGACACCACCTTGGGATGCAGCGGATTGGTGCCCAGCGGCGTTTCGAACGGCTCGTAATGCTCGGGGAAGGGGCCTTCCGCCATCTTGTCGAGCGCGAACAGCCGCCCCAGGCCCTCGGCCTGCATGATGAAGGGGCCCATGGCGCTGCCGGGCGGCTCGTCGGCCTTGAAGTCAGGCACGTCCACGCCCACCCATTTTTCGCCGTTCCACTTGATCAGCGTCCGCTTTTTGTCCCACGGCGTGCCGTCCGGCTTACAGGAAGCGCGGTTGTACAGCACGCGGCGGTTGGCCGGCCACGCCCAGGCCCAGCCTAGGGTATTGCCCAGCCCGGACGGGTCGCTGTTGTCGCGGCGCGCCATCTGGTTGCCGGCCTGGGTCCAGCTGCCGGCGAAGATCCAACAGCCGGACGCGGTGCTGCCGTCGGCCTGCATCAGCGCGAAGCCGGACAGCAGCTCGCCTTTCTTGGCCAGGAACTGTCCAGGGTTCTTTGGATCCGGGATGTCCGCCAGCGCCTTGCCGTTGAGCTCTTTGGCCAGTTCTTCCGGCTTGGGCTCGTGCGGGTTGCCGTAAGCCCAGGACAGGCTCATGATGGCCTCGGCGTTCTTGCCGCCGTCCTTGGCGTACTGCGCCTTCAGGCGGGTGAAGATGCCGGCCAGGATTTCCGCGTCGGTGATGGCTTCGCCCGGCGCGTCCGCGCCTTTCCAGTGCCATTGCAGCCAGCGGCCGGAGTTGACCACCGCGCCGTCTTCCTCGGCGAAACAGGTGGTGGGCAGGCGGAACACCTCGGTCTGGATCTCCGCGGTCTTCACATCGTTCTGCTCGCCGTGGTTTTTCCAGAAGGTGGAGGTGTCGGTGGCCAGCGGGTCCATGATCACCAAGTACTTCAGCTTGGAGAGCGAAGACACCACCTTGTTCTTGTCCGGGAAAGCCAGTACCGGGTTGAAGCCCTGACAGAAGTAGCCGTTGATCTTGCCCTGGTGCATCAGCTCGAAGTACTGCAGCACGTCGTAGCTCTTGTCCCACTTGGGCAGCCAGTCATAGCCCCACTGGTTGTCGGCGGTGGCCTTGTCGCCCCACATCGCCTTCATCAGCGAGATGAAGAACTTGGGATAGTTCTGCCAGTAGTTCATCTGCCCGTCGGCCAGCGGCTTGCTGGTGTACTTGGCCAGATAGGCCTCCAGCGTGGGCTCTTTCTCCGAGGGCATGTTCAGATAGCCCGGCAAGCTGGTGGACAGCAGGCCGATATCGGTCAGACCCTGGATGTTGGAGTGGCCGCGCAAGGCGTTGACCCCGCCGCCGGCCATGCCCATATTGCCCAGCAGCAGCTGGATCATCGCCATGGTGCGGATGTTCTGCGAACCGATGGAGTGCTGCGTCCAGCCCAGGGCGTACAGGAAGGACGTGGTCTTGTCGTGGGCGCCGGTTTCCGCCAGGTATTCGCATACCTTGAGGAAAGCTTCCTTGGGCGTGCCGCAGAGGGTTTCCACCATTTCCGGCGTATAGCGGGCCACGTGGTCGCGCATCAGATTGATTACGCAGCGCGGGTCGGACAGGGTGTCGTCGCGCTTGGCCATGCCCTTGTCGTCCAGCTGGTAAGTCCAGGTGGATTTGTCGTAGCTGTGCTTCTCCGCGTTGTAGCCGGAGAACAGGCCGTCGTCGAACTTGAAGTCCGGGTTCACCAAGAGCGCGGCATTGGTGTAGGCCAGCGTGTATTCCTTATTGTACTTGCCGGTTTGCAGCAGGTAGCGGATCACGCCGGACAGGAACGCAATGTCCGTGCCGGTGCGGATGGGGGCGTAATAATCCGCCACCGAGGCCGTGCGGGTGAAGCGCGGATCAATGACGATCAGCTTCGCCTTGTTGCGGGTCTTGGCTTCAATCGCCCAGCGGAAACCCACCGGGTGCGCCTCGGCCGCATTGCCGCCCATGACGACAATGAGGTTGGCGTTCTTGATGTCGACCCAATGGTTTGTCATGGCACCGCGACCAAATGTTGGGGCAAGACTTGCCACCGTTGGTCCGTGTCATACACGCGCCTGGTTGTCGACCGCCAGCAGCCCCAGGCTGCGGGTGAATTTGTGGGTGAGCCAGCCGGCCTCGTTGCTGGACGCGGATGCGGCCAGGAAGCCCGTGGTCAGCCAACGGTTGACGGTGACGCCATCGGCGTTTTTCTCGACAAAGTTGGCGTCGCGGTCGCGCTTCATGTGGGCGGCGATGCGCTCGAAGGCTTCGTCCCAGCTGATGCGTTTGAATTCGTTGGAGCCCGCTTCGCGCACTTCGGGGTAGCGCAGGCGGTTGGGGCTGTGGATGAAGTCGATCAGGCCGGCGCCCTTGGGACAGAGCGCGCCGCGATTGACCGGGTGGTCCGGATCGCCTTCAATGTGGAAAATATCGGCTTTGGCGTTTTTGGCGCCGTCGCCCAGGCTGTACATCAAGATGCCACAGCCTACCGAACAGTATGGACAGGTATTCCGGGTTTCCGTCGCGCGCATCAATTTATAGCTGCGCGTGTCGGCCAGCGCGGTTTCGGGCATGAAGCCCAGGGTCGCGATGGTGGTGCCTGCCATGCCGCCGGCGCAGAGCTTGAAAAACTGCCGTCTGCTGACTTGCATGGGTTTGTCTCCTTGGTATGAACCTGGCGCCCTTGACCCACCAAGGGCGCATTGCTCACTCACAGCGGAAAATCTATTATCGCCCTAGGTATCAATTAGTACAAACTATTGCAGCGGATGGCGGGCCAAATTCTATGAAAAAAAATGAAGCGCTGGAGCATGCGGCGCTTGAGCTGGGCATTCTAGATTGCCGCGATGGCGGCGCTCAGGCCAGGCAAGACTGGGTGGCGGTGGAAACCCCGGTGGCGCTGGTGTACAACGGCCTGTCCCACGTGGTGATGATGGCCAGCCCGATGGCGCTGGAAGACTTCGCGCTCGGCTTTAGCCTGGCCGAAGGCATCATCGCCCATTCGGGTGAAATCTACGGTATCGACATCCTTCCGGGCGAGCGCGGGGTGGAGGTCCATATCGAGCTGGCTTCGGCCCGGTTCATGGCCCTGAAAGAACGCCGCCGCCAACTGGCCGGGCGCACCGGCTGCGGTCTGTGCGGCGTGGAGCAGTTGGCCGAAATCCACAGGCCGCTGCCGCCGCTGCCGGTTACTCAAAGCTTTAGCCTGGACGCGCTGGCGCGCGCCTTGCCGGCCTTGCAGCAGGCGCAAAGCCTATCTCAAGCCACCGCCTGCGCCCACGCCGCCGGCTGGGTGACGCCTCAGGGCGAACTCCTGCATCTTAGCGAGGACGTGGGCCGTCATGTGGCGCTGGACAAGCTGATTGGCGCGCGCGCGCGCCAAGGCTGGAGCGATGGCGCAGCCGTCGTCACCAGCCGCGCCAGTTATGAAATGGCGCAGAAGGCCGCCGCCGCCGGCATCGAAATCCTGATAGCGATGTCCGCGCCCACTTCGCTGGCGGTGGAGATGGCCGCGCGCTACGGCCTGACCTTGATCGGCTTCGCCGGCCGCGGCCGCGCCAATCTCTATAGTTGTCCCGAACGTTTGCACATGTAATCCAACAGAAATAATCTGCCAGTAAACGGCATGGCTGCCGTGGATTGATGCCGGCAAGCACGGCAGCGCCGGCAGCTTGCGCCGCGATGCTCCGGCAGGGGCCGGCAGCCGGTTTTGCAATGCAATATCGGCGGTGAATTCCGTCTTGCAATTCTTGGCAAGTTAGGGTCAGAATCGAAGCTCGACATTTCAACCCTTTCGAATATAAGAAACAAGCATGGCACTCATCGTACAAAAGTACGGCGGCACTTCGGTTGGAACCACCGAACGGATCAAGAACGTTGCCCGCCGTGTCGCCAAGTGGAAGTCGCAGGGACATGATGTCGTGGTGGTGGTGTCCGCCATGAGCGGCGAAACCAACCGCCTCATCGCCCTGGCAAAGGAGATTCAGGACTATCCGGACCCGCGCGAGCTGGATGTGGTGGTATCCACCGGCGAGCAAGTCACCATCGGCCTGCTGGCCATGGCGCTGAAGGAAATCGGCGTGCCGGCCAAGAGCTACTGCGGCTGGCAAGTGAAACTGGTCACCGACAACGCCCACACCAAGGCCCGCATTCAGGATATCGACGACGCCGCGATGCGCTCCGACCTCAATGAAGGCCGCGTCGTCATCGTCGCCGGCTTCCAGGGCGTGGACGAAGACGGCGATATCACCACGCTGGGCCGCGGCGGTTCGGACACCTCCGCCGTGGCGTTGGCCGCCGCGTTGAAGGCCGACGAATGCCAGATCTACACCGACGTGGACGGCGTATACACCACCGATCCGCGCGTGGTGCCGGAAGCGCGCCGCCTGAAGACCGTCACTTTCGAGGAAATGATCGAAATGGCGTCCTTGGGCTCCAAGGTGCTGCAGATCCGCTCGGTGGAGTTCGCCGGCAAGTACAAGGTTCGTTTGCGCGTGCTCTCCAGCTTCGAAGACGAAGGCGAAGGCACCCTGATTACGTATGAGGAAGATGAAAGCATGGAAAAGGCCGTTGTCGCAGGCATCGCATTTGACCGTAACGAAGCGCGCATCAACGTCAAGGGCGTGCCGGACAAGCCTGGCATCGCCTACCAGATTCTGGGGCCGATCGCTGATGCCAATATCGAAGTGGACATGATCATCCAGAACGTGGGCGAAAACGGCGCGACCGATTTCTCCTTTACCGTGCCGCGCGGCGAATTCCAGCGCGCGCTGACCATCCTGCGCGAAGTGCAGACCCATATCGGCGCCGCCAAGATCGACGCCGACGACAAGGTGGCCAAGATTTCCATTGTGGGCGTGGGCATGCGTTCGCACTGCGGCATCGCCTCCACCATGTTCCGCACCCTGGCGGAAGAGGGCATCAACATCCAGATGATCTCCACCTCGGAAATCAAGGTATCGGTGCTGCTGGACGAGAAGTATCTGGAGCTGGCGGTTCGCGTTTTGCATAAAGTTTTTGGACTGGACCAGCCGGCGTAAATAATTTCGGATACACGCTTGACAGAGGGCGCAGCGCTAATTAATATGGCGCTCTCTGAACGGAGAAATGGCCGAGTGGTCGAAGGCACTTCCCTGCTAAGGAAGCATACGGGCTTAAACCTGTATCGAGGGTTCGAATCCCTCTTTCTCCGCCAGTTTGCACTAAGCCCTTGATTGGAAACATTCGAGGGCTTTTTTGCGTCTAGTGGCCCCACAGAGGGCCCATTATGGTCCCACACTTCATCGTTTCCTTCCAAGCACTGCCCGCCATTGCTGCCTGGCATGGGCACACCCGTATGGCACACATCCGCACGAACACAGGTTCCAGAAGCCGCAGAAAGGCTCCGCTGCTGCGAGTGAAGCTCCCGCAGTGCCTCGGAGGGCTGGACTTCTCGATGTCTCTGCGTAGGCTGCTAGAAGGTCAGCAGAAAGCCTTCATGTGCCTTGTATCAGCAAAGGTTGATATACTCGCTATCCATCACAAACGGAGGGGGATAGCGTTGAGCAGTAGTCACGACATCAAGCGGGGGATATTGGCTGATCTGGAGCGTTTCGAGTTGGAGAGCATTGCCAAGGGCAAGTTGTTCGAGGTCTTCGAGGATATCGAACCGGATGCGTGCAGTGTTGTGGGTGGGTTGAGCCAAGCAGCTGACACGCTCGATGACATGCTCTCGCAATTGGGCTTTGCGACGGACATGAATGATCGCCAAGAAATGCACCTTCGCTCGTGTTTGAATCGTGCTCAAGCGGCGGCACTGCAAGGTGATTGGGCGGCCTTTCGCACGCTCCGGGAGTCATTGGCTGCCAGCGTCCAGTCAGCCCCGTCAGCGGCCCCTGTAGAGGTTCCATCACGCCCTGTCTACACTGTTCAAGCGGCCATTGATGGCTTCATGGCTGAGAAGGAAGCGGGCAGCTTTGCAGCCAAGACGATGAAGGAGTACCGCACCTTTTATCCTGCACTCGCCGAGGTGCTGGGGGCTGACGCTGATATTGCTGGGGTATCGAGGGATGCCCTGCTGTCTTGGCGTGATGCCCATTTGGTCGATAAGGCTCCTGCTACTGTCAAGAAGCGGATTGGCATGGTCTCCACGTTCTTTAAGTGGCTGGAAGAGACCCAGCGCCCCCGCCTGCCCATGGAATGGTACAACCCAGCGACTCGCCTTCACCCCCAAAAGGGCAAGGCTGACCGTATGCAGCTGGATCACGAAGAGCGCAAGCGCTGGGAGGATGGAGAATTGCTCCAGATTCTAGAGGCCGCGAAGACCGCTCCGTATACCACCAAATGGATGACCCGTATTGGGGTCTACACGGGCGCTCGCTTGAACGAGATTGCTCAACTTCGCAAGGATGATGTGCGCAGTGGGGAGGATGGCTCGCTTTGGCTGCACATCTCGGATGACGGGCCTATGCAGCATTTGAAGACCAAGAATGCCAGACGTGATATCCCGCTTGGTTTTCCTCCCACGATGGCTCAGGAATTTATCGGCGAGTTGGCGATCCAGCTAGGGGAGAGAGTGTTCCCGGAGTTGAACTATCGGAAATCGGAGGAGTCATATGGGAACTCGGCGGGTAAGCATGTTAATGACAAGTTCCTGAAGTTGCTAAACCCGACCAAGAGCTTTCACGGCCTGCGCCACTCGCTTATGGACCGCTGTAAGCAGCGCGAGGTGAATGAAACGCTGGTGAAGGAATTCGTCGGACATGAGTTGGGTGACATCACTACGGGCCGCTACGGAAAGCGCTTCACCGTCGAAAAGATGCGGAAGTCCTTGTCTGTGGCTGGGGTGTGGGACTTCTAATAGTTGAGTCTGGCTATGTTGCACAGCCCTGGTGCTTTAGTTAAGTCTGTCGGAGACTTTTGTGAAAAATTTGATAGTGCGTGATGCGTCTGTGATCTTCAACATCAACAGTTTAGTTGGTTAAAAATTCAAGACAGTTCTTTTGATGCACTTAATTTGGGAGCAAAATATATGTCGAGGGGCACTAAGCGTAGGCATGGTTCGAGTAGGCTCTAGAATCCAGTTGCAATAGCTTTTTTCATCTATCTGGCTCGGCTTTTGAAAAAAAGACTTGTTCGGACTGCTTCTGGCTTGGATTTATTTAACCCCGCTTCTGTTTTTTATTCGTGAAAAACGGCTGTAGAAATTATTAACTAACTTCTTATAAGGCAGGTGTTCAATGAAAAAGGTATATCTGGTTCTTTTTTCTTCGCTTGTTCTACTTTCATTTTCTTCTGTTGCTGCGGAAGATGCACATAATAGTCTGATCATCGAGGCTGCTCCGTTTTCAGAGGGGACGGTAGTCGTTGACGGGCAGCCAAAATATGAGAAAAAATTTAAAGTCGCTGTATATAGTAAAACTAAGGAGCCTATTGAATTAACCGGCTTCGTTGGTTGTTACAAGGCATTTGATGAGAAAGGTAAAGAGTTTCAGTCGAGGACAGTGCAGCTGGATCTGTTGGGGGTTCTGAAGGGTGGCTCGAAAGAGGGAAAGGTCTCTTTTATCAGCGATGATGACTCTGTCTATAATGCTAAATTCGTTAAATGGTCTTCGCAGTGTCCGAATCTGGCCAAACGTCCGAAATAGGGTGGCGTAAAGATTGCACTGGGCTTTTCCATTGACTTATGTTAGAAGGAGCTTAAGTGTGCTAGAAATTGTCTGAATAAATTTTTCAAAAGGCTCATTGCCCTGTAAGTCATAAGATCAGGTTTGAGTCTTAAAATTTTCGGACTTATTCAGACGGTACCTGTCTGTATTCGAATTCTTTGTACACCTCTCTTTCGTCAGGAGTGGTCTTTGTTCTTGCCGTCCTGTAACCTATATAGGGCCGCTAACGCTGCTATGGTCTTTGCAGCCTGTTCGCCTAAATGTTTCAGCACACGGCCCGAACTCTGGAAAAACTTCCAATGCTTCTGTCCGGGCATTACCACTCTTCGGTGATATCCTCCCGCCATGCGGTGGGCAACTTTGCCAAGCTGCCACAACCTGTACTGCTCCGCCTCACTGCTTAATGGTGGATCAACCTTCAGCATCGCGTCCACGGCTATCAGTCGCGCTAACACCAGTTCGGGTTCTAGTTGCTTTACCCTGATCCGCATCCATGCCATACGGGCTTTCTCGGCAGGGGTCTTGTATGGGACGTTGGCTTGCGACTCGTAGTGTCCTGCCTCTCGCAATGTCCGATCTAGCTTCGCCTTGGCCCCTTGTGCTACTGGATGGTTTTGATTCGCCTTCAGCCATTCGTAAGTCCGTTTGGTGTATCTGTTCAGGTCCGGTGCACGGTAGCTGTCCTTGATCGCACTGCCGTGCCGCATGAGGCGTTGTTCGTGCATCTTGCAGTAGTGCTTGCCCACTCCATCGCCAACTGCTGCGCGGGTGAGCCTAGTACACATCGGCGCTTTGCATCTCTGGTGTTCGTCGGTCTGTTTGGCTCTAGCCGCGATGTACTCTGCTCGCTGGTGCCGCTTCTGGAGCTTGCTCATCTGGTTGTTCCCCTTTCCTTATATCCTGTCTTTTCGGCTTGCTTTATGGACATCTTCATCTGGCTATCAATCTCTTGATAAATTAAAAAAATCAATAGCTTGTTGCATATGTGTTCGTGTGAAATGTTTGAGGCTGCTCCAAACTTTTCAAGCCTCGGATAGTGCCCTGAAACCAGTCCATAAGCGGCGTCAGTAGCCCATCTGCTCGTACATGTCCTCAAGGGCTTTCTCCCCTTCATGTCCTTCTTCGGCTGCTTGGCGTTGATCCCATTCGTAATTGTTCAGGTCTTCCATTCTCCAGCTGACTTCCACGCCCAAATGCTCGGCCTCCTCCCGGAGTACTGACCAGAACGCGGGATCGTTCAACATCCCCGGCAGGTGTAGCCGGATGGCTTTACGGGCTTTCTGCTTGGCCCTTTCGATCTGCTTCAGTCTTCGTTCTTCTGAGTCGCCATCATCCTTGGTGTACGCGTCCCAATCTCTACCGGCTACTTCCTTCCATCTGGGAAAGTCTTGGGTGTCTTTCTGACGGAGTTCATCCAGCCGCTTCTTCATCAGGCTGACGAGAGATTTCGAGATACCCAAGGTTGTGGACAGCTCCCGCACGCTTGCACCCTTCAAGGCTTCTGGCGAGTCGATGATCTGCCGCCAAGCCGCTTCAATCTCTTCTGACCGGCTCATCTGCATTCGTGCCTTCTGTCCGGTCTTCAGGGCCAGTAGTCGGGCTTCTTGGGGCGTTCCTGCAAACTCTCGAACAGGAATGGAGTAGTCTTGCCTCTTGGCCCAATTACAGAGCGTGTAGGCTTCATACCGATGATGTCCATCCACAACCACATACCGGCCGTCCGTCTTTGCTATTACGTAGACAGGGTCAAGCCTGTACGCTCGCCCTTGCTCGTTCAGCTTCTCCAGCATCCGCTTCACGGTATCGGCGCTTCGATACTCCTGTGATCTGGCGCTGATGTAGTCACTATTCGCCCCAAAGTCCCGAATCTGGAACTGATCCTCGTCCATATCGATCAGGTTCAATCGAATGCGCTTCTTGGGGCCTAGCAGGGCCTCTACGTCCTTCGTCATCGTCTTGTCTCTTGGTTGCTGTGTTGAGCTATCCAAGGCCCTCTGAGGCCCTGAAAGCGGCTTACTGGCCCGGTTGCACCTGCCTGAGTTCCTTGGCTACCTTCGCCACCAATCCACGACTAATGCCCGTCAGGCTCACAATATCGTTCCAGCTCTTGCCCTCACCCAGTAGCCTGCGCACTCGCTCGCGCTTCTCCGTGTCCGGGGCTTGGCCTTTGTACTTCCCCTCGGCCTTGGCTTTCTGTACACCCTGTGCTTGCCGTTGCCTGCGGTTCTCGTAGTCCTTGCGTGCGATGGCTGCCAGCATGTCCAGTAACATGCCGTTCACCGCCTTCAACATCTGCCGCGTGAAGGTGTCGCTCTCCTGCGCTTGCAGGGCATTCCAGCTGGTTGGCAGGTCCAGCGCGACAATCACTAAGCCCTTGCTGTCGATGATGGCTCGCAGCTTGGCCCAATCGGCTTCGCTCAAGCGGCTGAGGCGGTCTACCTGCTCCACCAGCAGCACATCGCCTTCATGCGCTTCATCGATCAGCTTCATCAGTTCTGGGCGCTTGAGCGTGGCTCCAGACTCGTTCTCCGTGTAGTAGCAGGCAATCTTCCGCCTGCGTTCCTGCGCAAAGTCAGTCAGTTGTTGTTTGGCTCGCGTGGCATCTTGTTCCTTGGTACTGGCGCGAAGATAGGCACGGATGAACATGGTGTGGTTCTCCTATTTGGGTGCGTGCAGTCGCTATCAATATTGCAAATGGTACACAACGAATGGTCAACGATCAAGTGGTTCACGACACATCCAATAACGGTGTTCATGCACCGTCTAAATTGACCCATCTTGTTGGTTGTCGTGAGGTATACCCAAGATGAACCATGAAAATGAGAATTGTGGGGAGAGTGGCAGAGCTAGGCCGGATAGGGGGAATTGCGGGCTTTGTTGAATCAGACACCGCCTCGCGAAAATTTTTGCTGTTTTGCTGATTTTGGAAAAAAACTCAGAACAGGATGTTGACAAAGGTCCCATAAAGGTCCCATAATTTGCACCTCTTGATCGACAACGCAGCAGGCACTGTTGCTTGAAACTTCAAGGGTTTGGCACTTTGTAAGTGGGTGTTTTAGTGATTCCCTCTTTCTCCGCCAGTCAGCGCACCCGTAGCTCAGTTGGATAGAGTATCTGGCTACGAACCAGAGGGTCGGGCGTTCGAATCGCTCCGGGTGCGCCACTTGATGTCCCTATAGTTTAGCGGTTAGAACACCGCCCTTTCACGGCGGTAGCCGGGGTTCGATTCCCCGTGGGGACGCCAGATTCAGAAAAGCCCATCGCGCAAGCGATGGGCTTTTTGCATTGCGCCGTTGCTTTGAGCGCAGGCGGCGGCAGGCCGCCCGCGCGGATCGGCGCAGGCCGTCTGGCTCAGAACTTGTGGTTCAACTCAACCCACCACTGGCGGCCATAGGGCAGATAACTGCCCACCGGGTAGTAAGGCCAGCCGCTGGTGTCGTCGCGCTTGATGGTGTCCAGCACATTGTTGACGATAAGCCCCACCGACGTCCGCTTGTTCCACTGGTACTGAGTGCTGAAATTGGCCAAGACCGTGGGCGTGAGATTGCCGTTGCCGCTGGCCTTGGGAATCTTGCCGTAGCGGGTCAGCAGCACGGTGGACGACCACGGGCCAATGTCCCAGGTCAGGCTGGTATCCAGCTTGTCCGGCCAATCGGTGTTTTCCGGATCGTTCAACATATTCTTTTCCGCATCGCCGGCAAACTGCTGGTAAGTGTGCTTCAACACCTTGGTGTAATTGGCTTTCAGCAGGAAGCCGCCCCAGTTGGCGGTTTTCCAGCGCAGCTTGCCTGCGATGTCGAAACCGCTGGTGTGCTCGCTGGCCGCGTTGATCGGGTTGACGATGATCTGCTTGATCGCGCCCGGATTGATCAAGGCATTGGCTGGATTGCGCTGCACCCGGCGCAATGTGTCCTGGCACAGCTGGGATGACGCGTCCAGCATGCCGGCGCGGCACAGCGCCTCGTCGCGCAGCAGTTTGTCGCCGCTCAGGTCGGTGACTAGATCGTTGATGGCGATATCCCAGTAATCCACCGAAATATCCGCGCTGCTGCTGGGCGACCACACAAAGCCGAAACCGTAGGATTTGCCGTTTTCCGGCTTCAACGTCGCGTTGCCGTTCTTCACGTAATCCGCGCCGGGCGACATGCTTTTGTAGTCGCAGCTGGCCAGCGGTTGGCCGGCCTGGGCGCAGCGCCAGTAATCGGTGCTGGACGAGTAATAACCGCGGCTCTGGGTCAGGAACAGGTAATTCATGTCCGGCGCGCGGAAGCTGGTGGCGTAACTGCCGCGCAGCAGCAGCGTGTTCAGGGGCCGGAATTCCAGGCCGGCGCCGTAAGTGAACTTGCCCGCGCTGCTGTCCGGCAGTTGGTAGCGGTCGTAGCGGCCGGACAGGGTCAGGTTCAACTGCTTGAACACCGGGATGTACAGTTCGCTGCCCGCCGCCTGACGCGAGCGGGTGCCGCCGGCGTGCACGGCCGGCGAGGTGTTGTAGAAGGCGCCCTGGTTGATCAATGGGTCCGGATCGTTGCTGAAGCCCTGGCTGCCCCATTCCAGCGTGCCGGCCAGCTTCACCGCGCCGGCCGGCAGCTTGAACAACTCGCCGCTGCCGCTCAGGCTCAGCGCCTGCAGCCAGGACTTGTTCTGGCTCACCGAGCGCCCGGCGATGCTGTCGAACTCCGCCTGCGTCAGCCGGCGGTTGAACGGCCCGGCCGACGGAGCGTAAATCGGCACGCCCTTGGCGTCCACGCCCTGCTGCTGGCCCAGGAAGAAGCTGTCCGCATTGGCCAGCAGCCGCGGCGCGATGTTCTGGCTGGTGTAGATCGACGCGTTGTAAGCGGCTTCATAACTCCAGCTGCTGTCCGGCACCGCGCCGCGCAGGCCGAACGTCAGGTTGGCCGCCACATCGTCCCACTTGCGGTTGTAACGGCTGGCACCGCCCATCTCCTCCGGCGACAGCAGCCGGGTCCAGGCCTCGTAGCGGCCGCTGTTCTGGTTCAGGAAATAGCCGCCGTTGCCGCCGGCGGAGGTCCAGCTGGGGCCGCGGGTGTTGTTCTCGCTGTGATTGAAGGCCAGCAGCGCGTCGCCAAAGAGCTCAAGATGATCGTTGAGCGCGTAGTTCAGGCTCAGATAACCGTTTTGGCTTTGGTTGGCGGTCTGAACCGTCCAGTACGAGGCCTTGGCCAGCGGGCTGGCGCAGACATTGGTCTTGCTGGTGCGGTAAGCGCGTACGCTGCCGGCGTACAGCCCGCCCAGGTCGCCGCAAGTCGAGCCGGGATCAATGAATTTGCCGGTCTTCACATCTTTCTGAGACCACACCGTGGTGGGGGCCGCGCCGTTGACGGTATTGTCCGCCATGAAGCCGCGCTGGCGCGACCAGATCGGGTTGCGCTGGCTTAACTCCAGCGCGTAGACCAGGTTCAGCTTGTCCCAACTCTTGCCGCCGCTCAGCTGCAGGCGCAGGTTTTCGCCGCCGTGATGCTCGCTGCCGCCGGCCTTGACGTTGACCGTGGTGCCGTCGGCCTTCTTCTTCAGGATCACATTGACCACGCCGGCAATGGCGTCGGAGCCGTAAATCGCCGACGCGCCGCCGTTGAGCACCTCGATGCGCTCAATCATCGCCGCCGGGATATTGGCCAGATTGACGAAGTTGACCGAACCCTCGTAAGCCACCGGGTAATCGGCGATGCGGCGGCCGTTGAGCAAGGTCAGCGTATGGTTGGGGCCCAGTCCGCGCAGGCTGATGGCGTTGGCGGCCGGGGTGAAGGTATTCCCGAAATCCGCGCCCTGAGTGAAGCCGGTGTTCTGTGCCAGATTGTTCAGCGCGTCGTAAACATTGGTATAACCCTGTTTTTCGATATCGGCCCCGGTCAACACCGTGACCCCGGTGGCGCCTTCCTTGCCGGCGCGCGCAATGCGCGAACCGGTGATAGTGACGCTGTCCAGCGTGTTGCCGTCGCTGGCCAGCACCGGCAAGGCTTGCCCTGCCAAGGCCAGCGCCAGCGCGGAGAGAGTGAAATGTGGATATGCCATCGTGGAACGCCGGCAGGGCCGGCCCTTTCTTGATTTTGGAAAACAAAATCTAGCACGATTGCATATATGTTAAAAATCTGGAAAATTAGATTGTTATTCAAATTGAGAATAATGTGATTGGAAGGATTGCGGGGGAGGGGTTGGGGAGCCTTTCTAGGCGGCCTAGCCGGCAGTGAACTGACAGAGCCGTTACCACGGACTGGCCCCCCATTTCTAAGCTGCCTATCCGGCAGAGAACAAGAAGCTCACTGCCAAACGAGCCACCATCGATTTCTAAGCTGCCTATCCGGCAGAGAACCCTGTGTTTGATGCCGAACGCCACCCGGTCTGTTTCTAAGCTGCCTATCCGGCAGAGAACATGAGCGCCGGCACACGGGTCAGCTTCGTGAATTTCTAAGCTGCCTATCCGGCAGAGAACATCTCTCTATCGTGTTTGTCCGGCCATGGCTTTTTCTAAGCTGCCTATCCGGCAGAGAACCGCTCATGCGCAGAATAACGCCTGGCCAGGATTTTCTAAGCTGCCTATCCGGCAGAGAACAATACCGCGTTAGCATCCGCCCTATCTTTCGATTTCTAAGCTGCCTATCCGGCAGAGAACCAATCGCATTCCCGGCTTGGTATCAGCCCTATTTTCTAAGCTGCCTATCCGGCAGAGAACAATCTGAGGCGGCAAAGCGCACTGTGTATCTTTTTCTAAGCTGCCTATCCGGCAGAGAACACCGCCCTACGCCTCGGTCGTTATTTTGATATTTTCTAAGCTGCCTATCCGGCAGAGAACCCATAGAAGCGCACAGACCCAGTGGCTGGTTCTTTCTAAGCTACCTATCCGGCAGAGAACGGCGGGCACAAAACGCCCGCATGGGGCCCCTATTTCTAAGCTGCCTATCCGGCAGAGAACGGCGGGCGTTTCGCAACAGCCGCAGATTCTAATTTCTAAGCTGCCTGTCCGGCAGAGAACAGACCAGTGCGCAGGGCCTACCGATCCCGATTTTTCTAAGCTGCCTGTCCGGCAGAGAACGATTGCCCGGTGCTGCGCGAAACCCTTGGCATTTTCTAAGCTGCCTGTCCGGCAGAGAACGGCGGACACCCGCACTATTTCGGCTGGTGGCTTTTCTAAGCTGCCTGTCCGGCAGAGAACCGTGGACCTTCCGGCGTATGAACAACCAACCATTTCTAAGCTGCCTGTCCGGCAGAGAACGTGGAAACCAAAGAACGCAAAACTTTGATTGATTTCTAAGCTGCCTGTCCGGCAGAGAACGGGATGCGGCGCGAGGCGGCAGAACGGCTGAGTTTCTAAGCTGCCTGTCCGGCAGAGAACCATCATTGTGCCCTTCTGGCTTTTGCCGCCGTTTTCTAAGCTGCCTGTCCGGCAGAGAACTTCACAGGAACACCATCGCTCAGTACCTGCGCTTTCTAAGCTGCCTGTCCGGCAGAGAACTTGACAAAGTTGTTAACAGTCGCCCACAGCCATTTCTAAGCTGCCTGTCCGGCAGAGAACGAGCCTTCGCCGGTACAAGTATTTGTCGTTGTTTTCTAAGCTGCCTGTCCGGCAGAGAACAAACCGAAGACGTAGCGGCGGCATACTCGGACTTTCTAAGCTGCCTGTCCGGCAGAGAACTAGACCCTTTCTCCCGCAAACC
Source organism: Chromobacterium sp. W521 (assembly GCF_052805975.1). Classification (NCBI taxonomy): domain Bacteria; kingdom Pseudomonadati; phylum Pseudomonadota; class Betaproteobacteria; order Neisseriales; family Chromobacteriaceae; genus Chromobacterium; species Chromobacterium sp. W521. The sequence continues at coordinate 193,925 of NZ_JBRBAF010000005.1, read as the reverse complement.
CGCGCCAGCCGGGGAAAGCATCGCTTTCCCCAATAAAAACCCTTTTATCCCGCCCCGCGCCAAGACATTGATTTAAAAGGCTTGGCGGCGGGGCGCGAAAAAAAGGGTTAGAACCACGGCACGGTGGCGTCGGGGCTGAGGCCGAAGGTGTTGAAGCGGCCGCTGCGGGTGGCTGGGGCCGGGCGTTGCTCGATGTGCAACTGATAGCGCTGGCCGGTGCTGGCGCTGTTGAGGGTGAGGAAGGGCAGGGTTAGCCGGCGGGCGGCGCTGTCCGGGAAGCGCTGCGCGGCTTCTTCCGCGCTGATGCCCAGCCGCCGCACCAGCCGGCGGCGTTCCTTGTCCGGATTGGTCTTGGCCTGCTTGCGCCGCACCTGCCAGGCTTCCGCCTGAGGCGGCACCAGCTGGATGGCGGCCAGCGCGATGTGGTCGCGCATGCCGCTGAGCCAGTCGCCGGCCATCAGCCGCTGCAAGGCGGCGTGGCCGCCGTGCAGGCGCAGGGTGTCGCCCAGCGCGGCGGCCGGGGCCGCGCGCGGGAAACTGACGCCGATGTCGTCGCGGCCTTGCTCGCTCAGCGCGCGGTGCAGCTTGGCGAACAGCGCGTTCATCAGCAGCGTGGGCGCAAACTCCGGGTCCGGGCGCAGCCGGATGTCCAGGTAATGATCCATGGCTTACTCCGCCGCGCCGAACACGCCGCCGCGGATCAGCGTGGCCAGCACAAAGTGCTGGTCATGCTGCGACGGAGCCTGGTCTTTCAGTACCCAGTTGTCCAGCAGGGTGTAGAAGTCGGACTTGGCCTTGGGCTGGCGGCAGGCCTTGCCCAGCGTGGTGACCGAGCCGTAGGGCTCCACCGCGATGGGGCCGAGTTGCTCGGCTTCCGGGTGCCAGTCGTCTATGGTGCGGATGGCGTTGCCCAGTTTCTGCGAGTGGATGGCGGCAATCTTCAGCGCCCCTTGCTCAATGGCGTACAGGGTTTTGCTCTTGTCGCCGCGGCCACGGTCCAGAATCAGCTCCTGCGAGGGGAACACCTCCTGGCCGGCGCCCAGCCGTGCAAAGGCGGTGATTTGCAGCAGCAGATGGCGCTGACCAGCCAGGCCGGCGGCGATGGCTGCGGCCAGTTGTTCCAGCGCGGCGGCCTGGCTGCCGGGGTCGAAGTGGCGCAGGGACAGCGCCAGCGCGTCGAATTGCCATTGCTGCGCCGGCTGGCCTTGCTCCAGCAGCGCCACCCGCACCTCCACCTGCTCTGCGCCCACGCGGTTGCGCCACAGGAAGCGGCCGTTGGCCAGGTTGCAGGCATAGCGGCGCGCCAGCTCGGCAAAGCCGTAGGCTTGCACATAGCCGGCCACGGTGGCGCGCAGCTTGGCCTGGTAGGCGCTGTCGTTGCAGGCGGACGGCGCGCCGACATTGCCCAATACCCGCAGCGTGAAGCTGACTTTCAAGGTGTCCGCATGGTGCGGCAGTGCGGCCACATCCACGGTTTGCAGATTGGGGTTTTCAATCTGCGCGTCCAGCTTGGCCGGGTCCTGGTCTTTGGTTTTCAGGCGGTTGGAAATGGTGCCGCGCACGGATTTGGGAACAACAAGAACCGGCTCCCAGCCGGCGTGCTGCTCGCGCTGTTGCCAGTCGCCGGCGTGGAACAAGGCGTCGGACGGGTCCAGCTTGCGTTCAAAGGCCAATACGGTAGCGGTTTTCAGCGGTGCGGTGCTCATGAGGCTTCCTTTCTAGTCTTCTATTTCCAAGGTGGCGGCGTAATCATTGCGGCAGCGGTACAAGCCGCTGGCGGTGTCGTCGTCGGCGTACCACAGCAACTGGGCGACATCGTGCAGCCGGTGTGGGCTGACCCATTCGCCCAGCGAATACAGGCTTTCCACAAAGCGGAACGGCGTATGCGCGTCGCGGGCGTTGGCCACGCTGCCGGCCGGGTAGAGCGGGGACAGCGCGCCGTAGCCCACTGGCATCGGCACGGTCCAGCCCTGGCTGTGGCCGCGTTGGCTGCGCCATTCCAGCGTGCGGCGCGGCTCGCCGCCGGCCGGGTCCGCGTGTTCCTGCCAGTGCGGCGCGTGGTTGATGCGGGACAGGTCCAGCCAGGCGTCGAAGAGGTCTGTCTGCGGTTGGCTGGCGCGCAGGGCGGCCAGGTGGCTTTGCAGCAGGTCGTCGCGGGATACCAGCGCAAAGCCGGGCAGCAGGCTGCGTCGCAATTGGCGGAATTGCTCGCGTCGTTCCGTCTCGTTCTCGCTCAAGGTCATCAACTGCGGCGCGGGACGGCGGCGGCCGGGCAGCGGCGGCGTCAGGCTGCCGCCGGCCATGCGCATGCCGTGCAGGGTGTCAGCCACCTGCCGCGCCAGTTCCGGCAGCTGTTCCTTGGGTGCGGCCAGCGCTTCGCCGGTGAGGCCGAACAGCAGGCTAATGTCCAGATGAATGCGGCCTTCCTCCACGATGGCGGCGGTGGCGCCGTCCTTGTCCACCGGGTTGCGGCTGAGGTGGAAGCCCTGGGTGTAAGCGCCGCTGGTCTGCGCCTGGTAATGGTGGCAGACCACGCCCACCGCCTCGAACTGCAAATCCAGGCTGCCGGCCAGCTTGCGCTCCAGCGCCTGGGCCAGGCCGGTGAAGGCGGTAATGGCCGGAAAGCCCCAAGTGAAGGGGCTGGAAATGGCGTTGGCGTTTTGCACCCGCAGCCGGGGCACGCTCAGCAGGCCGGTGATCACGGGCAGGGTGCTCATGCTTGCTCCTTGGCCATGGCCGCCAGCTGGCGGCGGGTTTGATCGTGCTGGGCCTGCCAGCCCAGGTCCCCGGCCAGCTCCCGCGCCCAGTGGCGGAATTCCGCGTCGCCCATCTCCAGCGGGCTGGCGTCGAATTGCTGGTTCAGCCAGCGGCCGAAGCGCTTGGCCACTTCCAGCGGCCAGTCCTCGCCGTGCCAGCGCGCGGCAAAGTCCGCGTCGGTATCGGCGCGCCAAGGGTCCAGCCACAGCTGTTGGTATTCCGGCAGCCGGCAACGCGTGTCCGCGCTCCAGCCGGGCGGCAGGCCTTCGTGCATTTCCTTGCCAAACAGCAGCAGTTCCTCCAGCAGCGCGTCGCTTAGCTCGTCGCGGCGGTCGCGGGTGTCCATGATCTTGCGCGGTTGGCTTTCCAGGAAGGCGCGCAGTTGGCGGACCAGCCGGCGCACATCGTTGCGGCGGCCAAAGCGCAGCAGCGCGTCCTCGCTATTGAGCGGCGGTTTCAGGCCCAGGCTCCGCCACTGCGGCGGCAAGGAAGCCAGTAGATAGTTATTGCCCTTGCGTTCGCTATTGAGCTGGGAAATATTCTGCGGCTTGGTGCCGCCCAGCTTCTGCACCGCCAGCTGCGGATAATCGCAATAGCCGTGCGGGTGATCGCGCTGTTCGCGGCGGGCCTGGCGCGCGGCCTTGGCGGCTTCGCCGAAGCGGTGCTCCTGGATGGTTTGGTACAGCCGTTGCGCCAGCGCGCTGGGGTAAAGCGGAGCCAGCAGGTGGTAGTGCTCGTCCTTGGCCGGCTCGTAACCCACCAGCCAATACACTTGCTTGGCGCGGCTGTGGCTGGCGGCCGCCGCGCCGGCGTCGGTTAGCGCGGCGAAGGCGGCGATCCAGGCTTGCGCCTGCTCGGGGTTGTCGCTGAGCGCGGCGGCCAAGTCGGCGTCCTGAGCCAAGGCCAGCGCCAGCAGGCTTTGGCCGTCGTGCTGTTGCTTCAGAAACTTGTACACATCCAGCGCGGCGGCGTTGCCCACCACGTCGTCGGCAAAATCCGCGCCCAGGCAGTGGCTGCCCACTTCGCGGCGCGGCGGCAGGGTGGAGGGCGGCGCGTACAGATTGCTGCCGCGGGCGTCTGGGTGGATGGCTTTAAGGGTATGGGTGGCGGCTTGCAGTTGGCCGGCGCGGCGGGCCGCGTCCGCCAGCCAGGCGGCGGGCTGGTGTTGGGCCAGCAGCGCTTCGCGCTTGGCGTCGTCGTCGGGTGCAAGCTTGTCCAGCTTGTCGTCGCGCCGTTGCCGGATGAAGTCGGCCATCAAGGCGCGTAGTGCGGTGGCGCGGGGCGTGAGGGTAGGGGGCATGGCTGTCCTTGGATCACAAAGTCAGAAACAAACAGCTACGCGGCCCCGGCGCGATTGGGCTGCCGGGGCCTTGGCTCGGTGTTTCATTACATGCGGATCCTCCTGTTGTGCAAGGGATTGGGATGGGGGCGTTTTTTAGGCCCATTCGATTGGTATGACGTCTACTAGTGTGCCTGCGGCGAGATCATATTGGAATGGACTGTGGTCTGGATTTAATTGATTTGCATCATGCGGTGGAGGGGCTCAGTTTAGAAGGAGGCATGCCGTTGGGGAAACGGCGTGGGCTGTGTGGCGGCTTGACGCAGACAGCCATGCAAGGTTTGATTCCGCCACTTGCCCATGGAATGAAACGAACCGTAGATGAATGCCATCCTAGTAGAGCACTCCCCCGGCGAACTGGCGCTGGCTTGCGCGCCGGCCGCCACCTTGCTGTTGAACCAAGGTTTCCAAGCGGTGGATTTGCCCTGGTCCTCGGCCGTGGCGGTATTGGCGGTGGCCAGCCTGGGGCTGGGCGTGGCGCGTGCGCGCAAGCAGGCGGCGCTGGCCTGGGTGGAGAATGGCGAGCTATACGTGGCGCGGCGCTTTGGCGCGGCCAGACATTGCGCCTTGGGCCAGGTGCGTTCGGCGCGGCTGTATTACCACCACAGCGCGCTGCCCACCGCGTTGGCGTTTGAAACCGAGCAGGGACTGTGGCTGAGCGTGCGACTGTCCGGTCTAAGCGTGGGCGATGGTGCGCGGAAGCGTTTGGGGCCGGCGCTGCGCGCGTTCTGCGCCTGCCACGGCATCGCCTTTGTAGAGAAGGCTTGAACAGACGGGTCATCAAGTCAATATTGATAATCATTCCCATTTATGGTGTAAGATTGCGGCTCTCATTGATCTGCCCGCACTACATAGCGCAGGCATGGAACCGCAACGGCACGCCTTTTTATGACTTTGACCGCTTCTCGCCTCCCCGTCAGCGCCGCACAGCACGGCATCTGGATGGGGCAGCAACTTTCCCCTGACAACCCGAGCTACCTCACCGCAGAAGCCACCGAACTGCGCGGCGCGCTAGATCTGGACGCCTTGCGCGAGAGCGCCGCCGAGGTGCTGGCCAATTGCGCGGCGCTGAACATGCGCTTCGAGTTTGACGGCAGCCAGCTGTGGCAGCGGCCGGTGGCCGCGCAGGCGGAGATACACTGCCTGGACTTCAGCGCGGAAGCGGAACCGGAAGCGGCGGCGCGGGCCTGGGTGGCCCAGTCATTGGCGCGGCCGTGCGATCCAGCACGGGACGCACTCTATCTGGGCGCGGTGTTGAAGCTGGGGCCGGAGCGGCACTGGTGGTATCTGCAGACCCACCATATCGCGCTGGACGGCTTCGCCTACGGCCTGCTGAGCCAGGCGCTGGCGGCGCGCTACAGCGCCCGCGTCAAGCAGCAAGCCTTGCCGCCGCTGGCGGATTGGTCGCTGGACAAGATCGTCGCCGCCGATCACGACTACCAGGCCAGCGAGGCCTGCGCGCAAGACCGCGCTTTCTGGCTGCAGCGCCAGGGTCGGCAACCGGCGGCCAGCACGCTGGCGCCCGCCGCCTTGCTGGCGGACGGGGTGAACAAGGCCGAGCAATGGCTGAGCCCGGCGCAGATCGCCGCCTGGCAGGCTTCGGCCAAACAGCACGGCGTGGATTGGGGCGCCTGGCTGCTGGCCGCGGTGGGCGCCTGGCTGGCCAAGCGCAGCGGCCGCCGCGCGCTGACCCTGGGCCTGCCGGTGATGAACCGCTTGGGCACGCCGGCGCTGGCGGTGCCGTGCATGGCGATGAATATCGCGCCGCTGAGTCTGCGGCTGGACGAAGACCTGAGCGCGGCGGACTTGAGCCGCCAGCTGGCGGACAGCCTGCGCGCGATCCGGCCGCATCAGCGTTACCGCTACGAGCAGTTGCGCGGCGATTTGGCGCGCGTGGGCGGCCAGCAGCGCTTGTTCGGCGCGGTGGTGAACCTGATGCCTTTCGACCGCCGCGCGCCGTTTGCCGGCCTGGACAGCCGGGTGCTGCCGCTGGGCTCCGGCCCGGTGGAAGATGTGTCGATCAATTTCAGCCTGTTGAACACCGAATGGCGGCTGTGCCTGGAAGCCAACCCCAACGCCTACCCGCAGGCGGAGCTGGACGGCTTGCGCGATGATTTGCTGGCCTGGCTGGACGCCTGGGCCGGCCGCGCGCCGGACGTCGTTCTGAGAGAGCTGTTGCCGGAGCTGCCGCCGCTGAGCGTGCTGAACGGCGCGGCGCTGGAGCGCGAACCGCGGGAGGTGCTGAGCCTGATCCGCGCCGCCGCCGCCGCGCGGCCGGATGCGATAGCCCTGGAGCAGGACGGCGAGCACCTGTCCTACCGCACGCTGTTGCAGCGCGTGCTGCAACTGGCCGGCCGCTTGCAAGCCGCCGGCCTGCAGGCGGAAGAACGGGTGGCCATCGTGCTGCCGCGCAGCCCGGAAGCCATCGTCGCCATCCTGGCCACGCTGTGGGCCGGCGGCTGCTATGTGCCGCTGGACCCGCACGGCCCGCCCACGCGGCTGGCCATGGTGCTGGACGACGCGCAGCCTCGGCTGGCCGTCACCCTGAGCGCCTGGCGTCCGCTACTGGGCGACGTGCCGGCGCTGTGCCTGGACCTGCCGCCGCAACAGGACGCGCTGGCCGCCGCGGACCCGGCGCCGGCAGCCGAGCAAGCCGCCTATCTGCTCTACACCTCCGGCTCCACCGGCAAGCCCAACGGCGTGCTGGTCAGCCACGGTGCGCTGGCCCAGTTCGTCAGCAGCGCCGGCCAGCTGTACCGCATCGGCGCCGACGAACGCATCCTGCAATTCGCGCCGCTGCATTTTGACGCCAGCATCGAAGAAATCTTCCTGGCGCTGTGCCATGGCGGCACCCTGGTGCTGCGCACCGACGCGATGCTGGAATCCATGCCGGCCTTCGCCGCCGCGGTGGCGCGCCAGCGCATCAGCGTGCTGGACCTCCCCACCGCCTTCTGGCACGAACTGGCCTTTGCCTTGCAGCCGGAGCTGGCCGCGCAGCTGGCCAGCGTGCGGCTGACCATCATCGGCGGCGAAGCCGCGCTGCCGGAACGCGCCGGCCGCTGGCAAGCGCTATTGCCGGGCAGCGTGCTGCTCAACAGCTACGGCCCCACCGAAGCCTCCATCATCGCCACCAGCGCCATCCTGTCCGGCCCCGGCGCGGTGTGGGACGGCAGCGACAGCGTGCCCATCGGCCTGCCGCGCCCCGGCGTGCGCGCCGTCATCGTGGACGAGCGCCTGCAGCCTGTGGCGCAGGGCGAGGACGGCGAACTGTGCCTGCTGGGCGAGGCGCTGGCCATCGGCTACCTGGGCCGCGAAGAACTCACCGCGCGCCGTTTCGTCACCCTGGACGCCCTGCCCGGCGCACCGCGCGCCTACCGCACCGGCGACCGCGCGCGCCTGAGCGACGGCCAACTGCGCTTTCTGGGCCGGCTGGATCATGAAATGAAAATCAGCGGCCTGCGCATCGACCCGGCCGAAATCGAAAACGCGCTGCTGGCCTGCCCGGACGTGCGCGAAGCGGCGGTGGTGGGCCTGCCGCTGGCCGGCGGCGGCTATACCCTGGCCGCCTTCCTCAGCGGCGGCGAGACCGAGCCGGCGACGATGCGCTCGCGTTTGGCCGAAGTGCTGCCGGCGGCGGCCATCCCGGACCACTGGCGCTGGCTGGACAGCCTGCCGCGCAACGTCAACGGCAAGATAGACCGCAAGCAGCTGGCCGCCGGCATGGAAGCGCAAGCGCCGGCCGCGGCGGAGAACGCCAGCCCGCTGGAGCGCCAGGTGATGGAAGTGTGGCAGCAAGTGTTGGGCGTCACCCCGCCCAGCCGGCACGCCAACTTCTTCGAACTCGGCGGCAAATCGCTGCAAGCCATCCAGGTGGCCAACCGGCTGGCGCAGCGCCTGAACCGCGAAGTGGCGGTGTCCGCGCTATTCAGCCACAGCACGGTGGCGGCGCTGGCGCAGGCGCTGAGCGCTCCCGCCGCGCACCGGCCCCCGTCCGCTAGTGAAGGCCAGGAATTCGCGCCGCTGCTGACCATCCAGCCCGGTGCGCTGCCGGCGCTGTTCTGCCTGCATCCGGCGGAAGGCCTGTCCTGGTGCTACCTGGGTCTGGCTAAACACCTGCCCGGCGTGGCCATCTACGGCCTACAGGCCACCGGCATCACCGGCGAGAAGCCGGTCAGCTTCGACGCGATGGTGGCGGACTACGTGGCCCGCGTGCGCGAGGTCCAGCCGCAAGGGCCGTACCGGTTGCTGGGCTGGTCCCTGGGCGGCGGACTGGCGCAGGCGATGGCGGCGCAGCTGCGCGCCGCCGGCGAAACCGTGGAACTGGCGGCGCTGATGGACAGCTACCCAACCGCCAGCTGGCAGGGCCGGCCGCAACCGACATTGCACGACGCGCTGGTGACAGTGCTCAGCGTCAACGGCGAAGTGGACGCCGACGAGAACGGCCAGCCGCTGGACAATGAGGCGATCTACCAACGCCTGCTGCGCCCTGGCAGCCCGCTGGCGCCGTTGGGCCGCGCCGCGCTGGAACGGCTGGGCGAGGCCTCGCTGCACGGCATGCAGTTGTTTCGCGACAGCCAAACCCCGCGCTACCACGGCGACGTGCTGCTGTTCCGCGCCGGCGTCCACCCGGAAGACGCGCCCAAGCCGGAAGACTGGCAGCCCTTCCTCGGCGGCAAACTGGAGTGCGTGGAGCTGGACTGCGACCACTTCGGCATGAGCGATCCGGAACCGATGCGAAGGATAGGCGAGGAATTGGCGCGGCGCTTGGCTTGAACCGCGCCGGTTTGATAAAAAACGCCGTTCACCTTGGGTGAGCGGCGTTTTTGCTTTATTGAGCGCGGATTGCTCCGTAAGAGGCTGTTCAAAGTCTCGCGAGCAAGGGCGAGACAAGGCGAAAACAAGTGAAAAAGCAGAATGGTCGAGGGGTACATAAGCATTTTGAGTTTGTACACACCGTGTAACGCTTCACGAAGCGCAGTAGGCCTTGGGCAGGTTCTAAGGGCTGATTTTCAGATGGCCGATCACGCATGGCATGGGTTCTATTTCATTCGCTCCGGTTCAGTCGCAGCGCATAGCAACCATGGGCGGGGAAACGCAGCATAGCGAAAGCGATCTCTGGCCTTGTCTCCCAGTGCGCCAGTATCGCCTCCACCTGATGTGTTGGCAGCAATGTGGCTTCCAACATGGTCTGTTCTTTGCCGTAAGCGCGCAGCGCCACGATGTCGCCAAGGTAGGCATTCCCACCGACGCGGAGCAGTAGCGACGACAGCTCGGGCAGAGGTTCTGGCTGTGATTCAGCCGCCAGGAAAACCGGACCATACTCGCGGTATGGCCCGGCTTGGTGGAATGGGCTGTAGCTCGCCAGAATCAGCCCCTCTCCCGGAGTGGCGCGGCGCAGCGCGTCGCGGAAGGGTTCGCCGCCAGCGGCCGTCATCCGTTGGATGGTTTGGCCGAGCGCATCAATTCCTTTGTGCCGTGCCCGCTCGACGAAAACCGGGTCAAGGGTTTTCAGTTGCCAAGCCATGTCGCTCTCCTTCGTAACATTGAAATGCTCGAAGTCTATGGCGGCGCGCCCTTGTGGACGACCCGATTCTTGCTGTGCTCGTCTTCAAATACATAGCAGCTTGAATGACCCCGCCTCGGTTTTCTAAGCGGCTTATTCGGCCGTGAGCCATGCCCGACAATACGGCTAGCTTGCAGTCTTTTCTAAGCTGCCTATCCGGCAGTGAACGCCACGGCTTGGCTATTGTTGCCCGCGAACTGTTTCTAAGCTGCCTATCCGGCAGTGAACAGAATGCTGGCGTGAGTGGCACCGCGCTGGATTTTCTAAGCTGCCTATCCGGCAGTGAACCGCCACGCGGAATTCGTTCAGATTCATTTGCATTTCTAAGCTGCCTATCCGGCAGTGAACAAGCAGCGTTTTCTCGACGAGCGCACCGTCCATTTCTAAGCTGCCTATCCGGCAGTGAACGCGCTGTTGGATGATCTGCGCGTGATGGAACATTTCTAAGCTGCCTATCCGGCAGTGAACCTGAACGCCGCGGACGGCGGCGCGCCGATGGTTTTCTAAGCTGCCTATCCGGCAGTGAACCGGGCTTTGTCTGTCTATTCCATTTTGTCGTTTTTCTAAGCTGCCTATCCGGCAGTGAACAGCATACTAAAAACCCATTTTGATATTCTCTTTTTCTAAGCTGCCTATCCGGCAGTGAACAGCATACTAAAAACCCATTTTGATATTCTCTTTTTCTAAGCTGCCTATCCGGCAGTGAACGCATCAACCAGGTGAATGCGCGCCTTGCGCCATTTCTAAGCTGCCTATCCGGCAGTGAACCTTCCGCACCCGCTGACCACCAATAGCCGGCATTTCTAAGCTGCCTATCCGGCAGTGAACCTTTGGGACTGGCTTGTGTCCAGATCGCCAGCTTTCTAAGCTGCCTATCCGGCAGTGAACCAGGGGAGATTGCGATTCATTTTGCTGCGGACTTTCTAAGCTGCCTATCCGGCAGTGAACCCAGCCTTGCTTATCAGGCTTCGGCAGCGTCATTTCTAAGCTGCCTATCCGGCAGTGAACTCGTACCGTTCTGGTTTTTGGGATCTCCATCATTTCTAAGCTGCCTATCCGGCAGTGAACGCAGCCTCGGCTGCGGGAGAGCCGCTTCCCTGTTTCTAAGCTGCCTATCCGGCAGTGAACATGGTTGCGTGTTGTTCAGGAGGTAATTAAATTTTCTAAGCTGCCTATCCGGCAGTGAACGGGGTGATTACGTTGTGGTCAAGCGCCTAGACTTTCTAAGCTGCCTATCCGGCAGTGAACGCCAGATATTAGCAGTCCTTGGCCTGTCATCATTTCTAAGCTGCCTATCCGGCAGTGAACGCGCCGGTTTTCCAAGCGCGCCATTCCGTTACTTTCTAAGCTGCCTATCCGGCAGTGAACAGTCGATTGGTTCACTGTCATTTGCATGAGCGTTTCTAAGCTGCCTATCCGGCAGTGAACGTGCAACGGCGGCGCCATGCGCCACGCTCAAATTTTCTAAGCTGCCTATCCGGCAGTGAACACTGCCTTTGTTGCTTTTCATGAGTGCAGCTATTTCTAAGCTGCCTATCCGGCAGTGAACGGCGGCGCTGGCCGGCCTGCGTCACGTCTTCCTTTCTAAGCTGCCTATCCGGCAGTGAACTAGAGTTTACACCGCCCCCTCGCCTTATGGCGTAGGCATCTGCGGCGATTTTTCCGGGTTTGACCCAAATGTTCAGACAAAGGCTAAGTGATTGTTTTTATTGGGGCTGATGAGGGGCTTGAAAAAAAGGGTTTTTGCCGCGCTGCCTGTTCCTTCGTCCATGCTCATGGCAAGATGTGCTATCGCGTCACATCCCATAGGTATGGCCATGTCCGATTTTTCCCCGTCCGATCTCAAGACCATTCTGAATTCCAAGCGCGCCAATCTTTACTATCTGCAGCACTGCCGCGTGCTGGTCAACGGCGGGCGGGTGGAGTACGTCACCGATGCCGGCAAGGCTTCGCTGTACTGGAATATCCCCATCGCCAACACCACTTGCATCCTGCTGGGCACCGGCACTTCAGTGACGCAGGCTGCAATGCGGGAATTGGCCAAGGCCGGGGTGATGGTGGGTTTTTGCGGCGGGGGCGGCACGCCCTTGTTCAGCGCCAATGAGCTGGAGCAGGAGGCGGCGTGGTTCGCGCCGCAAAGCGAGTACCGGCCCACGGAATATCTGCAGTACTGGGTGCGCTTTTGGTTTGACGACGCGCAGCGGCTGGCCGCCGCCAAGGATGTGCAACTGGCGCGGCTGGGTTGCTTGCAGCGGCATTGGCTGGGCAGCCGCGCCTTGCGCGAGTCCGGTTTCGAGGTGGAGGCGGCCGGCTTGGAAGCCGCCTTGCAAGCCTCGCGCCAGGCGATTGCCCAGGCGCCGGACCACGCGCATTTGCTGACAGAGGAGGCGCGGCTGACCAAGCTGCTGTTCCGCTTGGCCGCGCAGGCCACCCGTTATGGCGATTTCAGCCGCGCCAAGCGCGGCGCCGGCACGGACCCGGCCAATGCCTTTCTGGATCACGGCAATTACTTGGCTTACGGCCTGGGCGCCACCGCGGCCTGGGTGCTGGGCTTGCCGCACGGCCTGGCGGTGCTGCACGGCAAGACCCGGCGCGGCGGGCTGGTGTTCGACGCGGCGGACCTGGTCAAGGACGCGCTGATCCTGCCGCAGGCCTTTATCTCCGCGATGCGCGGCGACGACGAGCAGACCTTCCGCCAGGCTTGTATCGAGGCGCTGACCCGCGGCGAGGCGCTGGACTTCATCATCGACACCTTGAAGGATATTGCCGAGCGGCGGGGGCGGGCGGCATGAATATCCTGCTGATTTCGCAATGCGACAAGAAAGCGCTGACGCGCAGCCGGCAGATTCTGGACCAGTTCGCCGAGTGCCGCGGCGACCGGGTCTGGCAAACGCCCATCACCCAGGCCGGGCTGGACACGCTGCGGCGCTTGCTGCGCCAGAGCGCGCGCAAGAACACCGCGGTGGCCTGCCACTGGATACGAGGCCAGGACCATAGCGAGCTGCTGTGGATAGTCGGCGACGCCAGCCGCTTCAACGCCGACGGCGCCACGCCCACGCACAGTACCCGCCGCAATGTGCTGCGCAGCGCGGACGAAAACGACTGGCACAGCGGGGAGGACATTCAACTGCTGGCCGGCCTGGCGGCTTTGCTGCATGACCTGGGCAAGGCCAGCCAGGCGTTTCAGGAGAGGCTGCGCGGCAAGCGGAGCGAGCGTAATCTCTACCGCCACGAGTGGGTGTCCTTGCGCTTGTTCCAGGCGTTTGTCGGCGACGACGACGACGCCGGCTGGCTGGCGCGCTTGCGGCAGCCGACCGAGCGGGATCACGCCAGCTGGCTGGATCGTTTGCAGGCGGACGGCATGGGCGCGGCGTGCGAACCGCCGTTTTCCCGTTTGCCGCCGCTGGCCGCCGCGGTGGGTTGGCTGGTGCTGACGCATCACCGGCTGCCGCTGATGCCGGATTTCGCGCAGGGCAAGCAATGCCGCCTGGGCGGCAAGCTACAGGGCTTTCAAAGCCGCATGTTGTTGAATATTCCGGCACATATCGACGCGCGCTGGAATGAATGGCGGGAGGCGGAGGCCGAGCCGGCGCAGCTGGCGCCGTACTGGCGCTTCCCGCAGGGGCTGCCGGTGAACACGCCGGCCTGGAGCCGCCGCGCCGCACGGCTGGCGGATAAGCTGGCGGCGCGTTTGGCCGTGCGCGGCGAGACGCGTTGGCTGGACAATCTTTACGCGATGCATGTGGCGCGGTTGAGCCTGATGCTGGCGGATCATCATTTTTCCAGCCTGGATTACGCCCAACTGCGGCACAAGCGCGGCCAGGCCGGCTATCCGCTATGGGCCAACACCCATGGCCGGTCCGGCGATTTCAACCAGCCGCTGGACGAGCATTTGCTGGGCGTGGCGGAGCATAGCGCCTTGGTATGCCGCGCCTTGCCCGGTTTTGAGCGGGAGTTGCCGCGGCTGTTGCGGCGCAAGCGCTTGCAGCAACGCAGCGCCGACGGGCGCTTCCGCTGGCAGGACCGCGCCGCGGACCTGGCCGCGGGGATGCGGGCGCGGGCGGCGGAGCAGGGCGCTTTCATCGTCAATATGGCGTCCACCGGCTGCGGCAAGACGCTGGGCAATGCGCGGATCATGTATGCCTTGGCGGACCCGGCCTTGGGTTTGCGTTGCGCGTTTGCGCTGGGCTTGCGCGCGCTGACGCTGCAAACCGGCCAGGCTTTCCGCCAGCGGCTGGGCCTGAACGAGGATGATCTGGCCATCTGCGTGGGCGGCAGCGCCAACACTCAGTTGTTCGAGCACTATCAAGAGCAGGCGGAGGCCAGCGGCTCGGCGTCGCGCCAGGCCTTGTGGGAAGAGGGCGGCGAGGTGCGTTACGAGGCCGGCGGCGAGCATCCCTTGCTGTCGCGCGCGCTGCGCGATCCGCAAACGGCGAAGTTGCTGCAGGCGCCGTTGCTGGTGTGCACCATAGATCATCTGACGCCAGCGACGGAAAGCCAGCGCGGCGGGCGGCAGATCGCGCCCATGCTGAGGCTGATGAGCGGGGATTTGGTGCTGGATGAACCGGACGATTTCGACTTGGCGGACTTGCCGGCGCTGACCCGGCTGGCGCATTGGGCCGGCCTGTTGGGCAGCCGGCTGCTGCTGTCGTCGGCCACCTTGCCGCCAGCGCTGATCGAGGGCTTGTTCGAGGCCTATCTGGCCGGCCGTCGTCAGTTTCAGGCCAATCGCGGTCAGCCGGGGCGGTCGCTGGCGGTCTGCTGCGCCTGGGTGGATGAGAATGCCCTGGCGCAGCAAGACTGTGCCGATGTCGATGCTTTCCGCCAGAGGCAACGTCAGTTTGCCGGCCGGCGCGCCGATTGGCTGGCCACGCAGCCGGCGCGGCGCAACGCTGAACTATTGCCGCTGAGTTTTGGCCAGGGGCAGGCGCCGGCGTTGCGTCGGGAGTTCGCCGCTCAGCTACAGCCGGCCATCGAGCGTTTGCACCGGCTCAATCAGCAGCGGGATCCGCTCCGCGGTCAGGCGGTCAGCTTCGGCCTGGTGCGCATGGCCAATATCCAGCCTTTGTTCGAGGTGGCGCTGGCCCTGTACGCGTTGCCGTGGCCGGCGCATTGGCAGCTGCATTTATGCGTTTACCACTCGCAATACCCCTTGTTGCTGCGTTCCGGCATCGAGCGCCAGCTGGACCAGGCGCTGAATCGTTCCGATCCGCAAGCGGTGTTCACGCTGCCGGCCATTCGCCGCGAGCTGGACGCGGAGCCGGAGCGCGAGCATGTGTTCATCGTGCTGGGTTCGCCGGTGACGGAGGTGGGACGGGATCATGATTACGATTGGGCGATTGTCGAGCCTTCGTCCATGCGTTCGCTGATTCAGCTGGCCGGGCGGCTGCGCCGCCACCGCCCGGAGCCTTGGGACAAGGTGAATGTGCTGATTGGCGAGCGCAATCTGCGCAGCGTGGAGCAGCCGGCGCAGCCGGCCTTCCGCTGGCCGGGCTTTGAGGATGAGGCGTTCCCCTTGGGCAGCCATCTGCTGAGCGAACTGCTGGAGGAAGACGAGTACCGGCACCTGGACGCGCGGCCGCGCATCGTGCAACCAGAGCCGTTGCAGGCGCAGCGGCGCTTGTCGCACTTGGAGCATGCGCGGCTGGCGCAGCTGATGTCGCCGGCGGGCCAGGCTAAAGCCGCCAGCAGCCGGCCGGGGCGCGAGGGGCCGGCCATCGCTCCGATGGGGGCGTATAGCTGTTGGCAACAGCCTCAGGCGCTGCTCAGCGGCGTGCTGGCGCAGCAGCAGCCTTTCCGCGCTGGCGGCGAGCCGGAGGTGGATTTGCTGTTATTGCCCACCGAGGACGGGGACGATTACGCGCTGCACCGTGTGGAAAGCCGGCCGTGGCCGGAGCCGCCGCATTTCACGCCGGTGGAGGCCAGCTTGAACCAGCGAGTGCCGGAGGCGGCGTTGACGCAGCCGAATATCCGACCCTGGGGCGTCAGCGATTATCCAACGGCTTTGGCCGAGCTGGCGGCGGAGCTGGGCATGGAACTGGAGACTTGCGCGCGGCGCTTTGGCGGGTTGAGCTTGCCGCAGTCTGACAATGGCTGGCGCTTCCATCCGGCACTGGGGTTTTGCAAGGCTTGAGGCCGGGCTGGCCATGAAAACAGCCGAGGCTGCTGGGGATCGCCAGCGGCCTCGGCCGTTCGCAGCAGACATCTGACAGACTTTCAGAGCCTGTTCAAAATCTCGCGAGCAAGAGCGAGACAAGGCGGAAACAGCTGAGAAAGTGGAATGTACAAGTGGTACATGAGCATTTCGAAGCTGTTTTCAACGCCGTATCGCCGCAGCGCAGCAGATTATGAACAGGTTCTCAGCGCAAACCGCTGTGCAGCCCGTCCACCAGCACATGCGCCACGCCCTGGGAGCAGCGCTCCACCCGGCCGCTGACGCCGTAGACGCGGCGCAGGCTTTGGCTGTCTATCACTTCGTCCGGCGCGCCGTTGGCTTGCAGCGCGCCGTCCTTCAGCATCAGCACCCGGTCGCAGTGGCGCAGCGCCACGTTGAGGTCGTGCAGCACGATGATGGTGACCATGCCGCGGCGGCGGGTTTCGCGGCGCAGCAGATCCATCACGTGGAACTGGTAGTTGAGGTCCAGCGCCGACAGCGGTTCGTCCAGCAGCAGCACCGCCGGTTCGCGGATCAGCGCCTGGGCGATCCCCACCAGCTGGCGCTGGCCGCCGGACAACTGGTCCAGGTAGCGCAGCGCTAGTTGCTCGATGCCCAGCGATTGCAGCAGCGCGAACACTTGCTGGTCGTCATGACGGCGAGACAAGCCGGCGGCGGTGGCCTGGCCGGCCACCATCAGCGATTCGAACACCGATAGATGCACGCTGGGCGGCAGGGTTTGCGGCAGGTAGGCCACTTCGCCGCGCTGGCGGCTGAGCGCGCGCTGGTCCAGGCGGACGTCGCCGCGGCTGTGCTGCAGGCCGGCCAAGGCGCGCAGCAAGGTGGATTTGCCGCTGCCGTTGGGGCCCAGCAAGGCCGTGATGTCGCCCGCCCGCAGACAGGGCACGTCCAGCGCGCTTATCACCTGGCGCTTGCCGTAGCTGACCGAGAGTTGATGGATGGACAGGGCGGAGCTCATTGGCGGCCTCCATTGCGCAGCACGATGGCGATGAAGAAGGGGATGCCCACCAGCGAGGTGACGATGCCCACCGGCACGATGACGCCGGGTACCAGGTTCTTGGTCACCACCGAGGCCATGGACAGGATGGCGGCGCCGGTCAGCGCGCTCACCGGCAGGTAGAAGCGGTGGTCCTCGCCCACCAGCCGGCGCGAGATATGCGGCGCGATCAGGCCGATGAAGCCTATGGTGCCGACGAAGGCCACCGCCAGCGCGGTGAGCAGGCTGGCGCGCAGCAGCGAGCTAAGCCGCAGCCGGCGCACATTGATGCCGAAGCTGGCGGCGCGGTCTTCGCCCAGCCGCAGCGCAGTCAGCCGCCAGGACTGGCTCAGCGACCAGGGCAGGATCAGCGCGAAGGCGCCGAACAGCAAGGCAATCTTGGGCCAGTCCGCGCGCGACAGGCTGCCCATCAGCCAGAACACCAGGTCTTGCAGCGAGTCCGCGGTGGAAACGAATTGCAGCAGGGACACCAGGGCGTTGAAGCTGAAGAACAGCGCGATGCCGAACAGCACCACGCCGCTAGTGGGCATATTGCTCCAGCGCGCCACCACGTCCAGCAAGAGCGCGGAACCGAGCGCGAACACGAAGGCGTTGACCGGCAGCATCCACGGGCCGGGGACGCCGGGGATGCTGACATCCAGCAGGATGGCCAGCGCCGCGCCAAAGGCGGCCGCGGGCTGCAGGCCCAGGGTGAACGGGTCCGCCAGCGGGTTGTGCAGCACGGTCTGCATTTCCGCGCCGGCGAGGCCCAGCGCCAGGCCGGCGGCGATGGCGATCAGCGCGTAGGGCAGGCGGATCTGCCAGACGATGACTTCCGTGGCGGGATCGGCGGCGGAGGGGTGCCACAGCGTCTGCCAGAATTCGGCCAGCGGCATGCCGCTGGCGCCGGTGGTGACGTCCAGCGTCAGCGAGATGGCGAGCAGGCTTAGCAGCACGGCCACCAGCAGCAGCCGGCGCAGCAGGGTGCGGCGGTAATCCGCCGCCACCGAGGCGGCGGAAAGCGTCATGGTTTCGCTGCTCATTTAACGCCCTTGACCCAGTAAGTGCCTTGCGGCTCGATGGCCAGGAAGTCGCGGTGCAGCTGCTTCCAACTGGCGTCCGGGTCCAGTTTGGCGAAGCGCGCCGGTTGCAATTCCTTGGCGAAGGCTTCCAGCAGCACGATGTGGTAAGGCGTGTTGTAGAAGTGGTGCCAGGCGCCGAAGGTGCGGCCTTCGCGCACCGCGCGCAAGGCGCCCACCGGACTGCGCGCAGCGGTGCGCTTGAGTGAGGCCTGCGCCTGCGCCGCGCTGATGTTGGCGCCAAACTGGATGCCGGTTTTCTCGGCGGCGTCCGCGGTGCCGGTACCGATGTACAGGTCCGGATTGCTGGCCAGCACATGCTCCATATTCACTTCGCCCACCGCGCCGGGGATCAGCTTGTCGGCGATATTGACGCCGCCGGCGGCGTCCACCAGCTCGCCCAGGCTGCCGCGTCCGGCGCTGGTGACATTGCTGAAGGCGCCGGCGCGGAGGTCTAGGAAGGCCTTGGGCTTTTGCTGCGCCGGGATGGCGGCCACCACCTTGCGGATGGCGTCCATCTTGCCCTGGTAGAAGCGGATGAAGCGCTCGGCTTCGGCCTCGCGCTGCAGCGCCTTGCCCATGATGCGCAGGCTGGGCACGGTGTGTTCCAGCGGGGCGTTGCGGAAATCGACGAAGACCACCGGCACCTTGGCTGCTTGCAGCTGCTGCACGATGGGGTTGTTCAGGCCCGGGCCGTGGCCGGAGATGCTGAACACGGCGATGTCCGGGCGCAAGGTCAGCACTTTCTCGGCGCTGACGGAGTTCTCGCTGGTTTTGCCGATCAGCGGAATCCGGTCGATGGCGGGGAAGCGCTGTTTGTACTGGGCGTAGGTTTGCGGGTCCAGCTGGCGGAAGTCGCCCTGCCAGCCGGCGATGCGGGCGATGGGCTGCTTGCCTTCCAGCAAGGCCAGCGCGTAGAACAGCCGGCCTTCGCCCAAGAGGATGCGGTTGACCTTGGCCGGCACTTCCACTTTACGGCCGGCGATATCGGTGACGGTGGCGGCTTGGGCCGCCAGCGTGGCCGCGGCCAGCGCGCCGGCCAGCAGCAGACGGGAGAACAGTGTTTTCATTGTGATTCCTTGAGCGATACGGCTCCGCTGTCAAAGCCCGCCGTAGGGGCGGGTGGACGGGCTTTGGCAGTGGAGCGGGTGGGCAAGCATCATACCGAAACGAGAGCGGCCGGGCAGGCCCGGCGTACTCGGAAAACGCCGATAGGCTGGGGTTCTTACTCGGTCTTGGCCCAGTCCAGCTTCAAGTCCGGCGTCTTGGCCATCAGGCCCAGATGCTCGTCCATGATGAATTCGATCTTGGCCAGCTTGTCGGCGGCGTCGGCGGCACAGATCATGTCCAGGGTGTCGTCCTGGCGCTGGATCCGGCATTCGCCTATGGGGAAGTGCACGTGGGCCTGGTGGCTGTCGAACTCCACCGGCACTTTCAGCGCGTAGTGCTTGCACAGCTTGTACAGCACCTTGTCGGCATTGGGCGTGGTCAATTGGGCGCGGCTGCTCAACATCATCAATTCTCCAATCGTAAAAACGGGAACAGGCAGTTGGCGAATCCGGCGGATTCGGCAACTGCCGTGCGGTATTTCCGGCCCGTCCGGAGACGGGCCGTCAGAAGCGGTTCACGATGCTTGCTAGCCCGTGAACCTTTTCTTAGAACTTGCCGGTCAAGGTCAGCCAATAGCGGCGGCCCTCATCGACCATCCAGTTGCCGTTAAGCGGCGCTTTAGTGCGATCGGGTTCGGCATTGCCCACACGGTCATCAATCGCTACCTTGCGGTCGGCCAGATTGAAGACGGCGAAGTTGACGTCGAAGTTCTTGCTCAGCTTGTAGCTACCGCCGAAGTCCCAGGTGCTGGAACCGCCGCGGGTGCGCGCATCGTAAGCGCCGTTGCGGAAGCCGGTGTAGTACTGCTTGCCTTCAAAGTTCAGGCGGGTGTACAGGTCCAGCTTTTCCATCGGAGCCCAGGCCAGCTTCACGTTGCCGGCGTGTTCCGGTGTTTTGTCCAGCGGCAGGCCGTTCAGAGATTGACCGGATAGCGAGGTTTCCCTACCGCCCTCGCGCTTGGACTTGGTGTAGGTGTAGTTGCCGGACAGTGTCCACTTCGGCATGAAAGTCCAGCTGCTGGACAATTCCAGGCCGCGGATGTTGACCGAGTCCACATTGTCGTATATGTAGACGCGGGCCGGCTTGCCCTTAGAGATCAATGCATTGGTGAATTGATCGGTACCGTAGCTGACCACCTTGTTCTTGAAGTCGTTGTTGAACAGCGTGGCGTTAGCGCTCAAGCCCTGTTCATTGTCGAAGTGCAGACTCACTTCGTAAGAGGTGCTTTCCTCCGGCTTCAACTTGGAGTTGCCGCACAGTAAGCCGGTTTCCACGCGGCTGCCGGTACGCATGCAGTAGCCGTCGGTGCTCTGGCGAATGGTGGGCGCCTTGAAACCCTTGCCGATGCCGCCTTTCAGGGTCCACTGAGAGTTCAGGTGCTGAACCAGGTAAGCACGCGGAGTGAAGTGGGTGCCAAACACGCTGTGGTGGTCGACACGACCGCCGGCGGTGATGGTCAGGCTGTCTGTGGCTTCGAAGCTGTCTTCGGCAAACAGAGACCAGGTGTTGACGGTGACCTTGTCCGGGTTGGGCGCGCCAGTGTATTTGAAACGATTTGGATCGAAGGCTTCTTGAGCCTGCAGATCAGAGCCAACCTGTCGGCCAAGCTGGGTGCCGACTTTCACGGTGTGACGATCCAGCAGGAAGGTGAGTTGGCCGTCCAGCGTGGTATTGGCCAACTTCACGCCTTTGCCGTCGCTGACGTTATTTTCGTCCGAGCTAGACTTGGCCAGTTCCTGATACAGCGCGACATTGGAACGGATATTGCCGTACTTGCCGTTGTGGCTCAGGCTCCAGTGATCACGGGTATCGTATTGATCGTATTTTCCGAGAGTCGGAGAAATGCTCTTGCCGCCGGTGGTGGTTTTACGCAGCTCGTTATGACCGGCCTCGAAGGTGATCTCGTGGTCCTGGTTCGGGGTGAAGCTGAGCTTGGCGTTGATGTCGGACATGTGGTTGGCGTCTTTGCCGCCATCGCCGCTCTTGGAGTAGAAGATATTGTCTTCCGCCTGGTTGTTCAGCGAGCCGTAGACTTGCAGCGACAGCAGGTCCTTCATCAGCGGGCCGCCCAGCCAGAAGCTGCTCTGGCCGGTATTGCCTTCGTTCGAATGTTCGGTGATGGTACCGCCCAGCGTCATCGAGCCATGCCATTCCTTGGGCGCTTTGCGGGTGATGATGTTGACCACGCCGCCCATGGCGTCGGAGCCGTACAGCGAGGACATCGGGCCGCGCACCACTTCGATGCGCTCAATCGCCTCCATCGGAGGGATCTGGTATTGCTGGAAGCCGCCGGTGCCGCGACTGCGCACTTCGCGGGTGCCTTGGCGGCGGCCGTCCACCAGGATCAGCGAGTATTCGCCGGGCATGCCGCGGATGGCAATGTCCTTATCGCCAGGGCCGGAGCCATTGATGCTGACGCCTTCCAGATCGGTCAGCGCGTCGGCCAGGTTGGTGAACGGCTTTTTCGCCAGATCTTCGCGAGTAATCACCGAAATACTAGCCGGGGCTTGTTTGATTTTTTGCTCGTAGCCGGAGGCGGTGACCACTACCGAGGGCAGGGTGGCTTCGGCTTCCGCCGCGTGGGCGGCGGGCAGGTAGAGGGCGGAAACCGCCGCGGACAACAGGGCGAGGCGCACGCCGTGACGGGCGGCGGAGTCAAAGGTTTTCATTATCGTGGATACCTGGAAATCATCACATGAACGAAGCCCATTTGATCCGCGTCACGGCATGGCCGGCGCTGTTTGCATGCCGTTGGCGTTTAGTTTGCGCAAGGAATGTCAAATGGGACCGTAAGTATCCCACCGAATTAATGCGAACGCAAATGCGAATCGTTATTGATTGATGCTCGGCTTGGGCTTGATTGCAAGCAATCTGACGCTAACATGACATGGCTCAAACTTTGTTCGGGGCGACAAAAATTGAGAAACAGCTTGGGAACCAAGGCGCTAGCTGTCAGTCCCAAGCCTGTTCCAAGCTGAGCGCGTAACTGAATCGATGCTTATCCGCCTACCCCTGCTGCTGTTGCTAACCTGTCTGCTGCTCTTGCCGCAGGCGGGCTGGAGCATGGGCGGGCGCGTGGCCGCCAGCGCGCCCTGCGTGTGGATGGCGGATGACGGCGCGGCCTGCCATACCCAGCCGGCCAGCGCCGCCCAGGCCGCGGCCTGTTGCCAGTTGCCGGCCGCTCCGTGGCCGGCGGCGCCCTGCTTGCCGCTGCAGACGATTCGCCCGGTATTGCAGGCCAAGGCCGAAGTAGTGTGGTCCGGTTTTATCCCCGCGCCGCCGGAGCGGCCTCCCCAATCTTTATGAATGAGCCGTTTTTTTGCGCCAACCGTGTGTTTGCGGGCTGGCGCGCGTTTTCATTCAAAAAGCATTGGAGTTCTTGCCATGACTAAACCTTTGTACTGGGCCGCCGCCGCGCTGGCCGTTTCCCTGATTTCTCCGCTTGCCGCCGCCGCCGACGGCGTGATGCACAAGGACCCGTATTGCGGTTGCTGCACCGCCTGGGCCGAGCATATGCAGAAAAACGGCGTGGCGATGCAAAGCCGCAACGAGGCCGACATGTCCGCAGTCAAGAGCCGGTTGAAAGTGCCGGCGGATCTGCGCTCCTGCCATACCGCCGAGGTGGGCGGCTATGTGTTCGAAGGCCATGTGCCGGCGGATTTGGTGAAGAAGGTGCTGAAGGACAAACCCAAGATCGTGGGCCTGGCGGTGCCGGGCATGCCCATGGGTAGCCCGGGTATGGAAGGGCCGAGCAAGCAGCCGTATCAGGTGTTGAGTTTTGACGAGCAGGGAAGGCGCAGCGTCTACGCCACGCGCTAAAGCCGGCGAGGCGCAAGCCGCGTTGCAGCGGCTTGCTTGAGGGTATGACGGGCGTTCCGGCATGTTGGAATGCCCGTTTTGCGTCAGCGCATTGAGAACGCCTCGTGGTGGAAAGCCGGCGCTTGCGCGCCACGCTGGCTCAGACCGTGCTGTAGCGCTTTGCCCAGGCCCTGCGGGCCGCAGAACCAGACCTCGTCCACTTCCGGCAGCATATCGGCGTTCAACCGTGCGCCGGTTTCGCTTTCGATCAGATGCAGCCGCACGCCGCGTTGACGACAAGCTTGCCGCACTTCTTCCAGCCGCGCCGCTTCGTCGCGATGGCGCACGCAGTAGTAGAAATCCACATCCAGTGGCGTCTCCGCCAGCGCCCTGCTTTGCAACCAGGCCAGGAAAGGCGTGACGCCGATGCCGCCCGCCACCCAGGCCTGGCGTGTACCGCCACGTGACTGGAAACCGCCATAGGGGCCTTCCACTGTGACGGCCTGGCCGATCTCTAGTTCGTCCGGCAGGCGGCGGGTGTAATCGCCCAACGCCTTGATGATGAAGCGCAGCCGGCCGTCGCCGTGGTCGGCGCTGGCGATGGTGAAAGGGTGGGCGCCTTCGGCGGCGGTGAAGTTGACCAGAGCGAATTGTCCGGCGCGGTGGCCGGGCCAGCCGTCCATCTGGCAGATCACTTCCAGTTGCCCGGCCGGCAGGGCTTCTATGCGGTCCACCCGGCCGGCGTATTGCCCTTGTTTGCCGATGCGGCCGGCCAGCGCGTAGAGCGCGCAGCCGGAACCGATCAGCATCAGCGTGGCCAGCAGCCAGCCCACCGGTTGTGTCCACATCTCGGCCGGCATCAGGATCAGTCCGTGGAAGGCGCCCATCAGGTAGAGCGGGGCGAATAGCTTGTGCAGCTTGCGCCAGAAGCGATAGGGCACGGCGCGCAGCAGCGCCAGAATCACCATGGCCAGCACCGCCCAGGCGGCCCATTCGCCTATGTCCTTGGCCAGCGAAACCAACGGGTCTTTGCCGCCGCCGCTCTTGATCCGCGGTGCGACCCAGGCCAGCGCCAGCATCAGCTTGGGCGAGAGCTTGATCAGCCAGTGAGCGGCCAGCAGCAGGCCGGCGGCGATGCCGAGGCGCTTGTGCAGCGCGTATAGGCGGTCCAGGCCGCCCAGCAACGGTTCCAGCCAACGCGGGCGTGTGGCCAGCAGCATGGCTGCGCTCATCACCGTCATTAATTGCACGCCGCTGAGCATGACCAGTTCGTGCCGCCATTGCCAGTAGTTGGCGGGCAAACCGTTTTGCCACAGGCTGGCGGCGGCGTATAAGGCGCCGCTGACGAGCAGCAGCAGGCTAAGCAGGGGAAGTCTACGGTTCATCGCCATGTCCTTTCTTGCGATAGGGGATTGAGACGATTGGAACACCGTAAACTTAAGCGCAGCTTAAACGCGGCGCGGGGGACCGGTTTAGCGTGGCGGGATGCCGGGCTGTGTGTCGCCGCCAAGCGCCTTATACAAGGCGATCAGGTCGGCGGACAGGGTTTGCCGCGCGGTTAGCCGCCGCCGGCCGGCTTCTTTGGCCATTATTAGTCCGCAGTCCAGCAGCTGCTGTCGAGTGGCGTTGGTCGATTTCATGTTTGTATGTTTATACGGATGTATAAGCGCATTGAGCCGAATTTGTACGATTGTATAAATTTTGCGCAATCCGGAAGGAAACCCCAAGTGCTTGTTTTACAAAGTGGTGATTGCCGGCGCTGTCGCCGCGGGCAAATTCACCGCGCGGCGGCATGTGCCGGCGGAAAATAATCGGCCATAATTGGAGCGTCGGCGCTCCGCCGCAAGCAAGAATCCCGCAGCCGCGCCGGGCGTATCCAGCTCAGGCCGCGGTGAAAAAAGCGATCCGTCGCACCATTATCAAAGGGGACATATCATGTTGGCCATCATCGGCGGCAGCGGCCTGGCCCAGCTGCCCGTATTGGAAGTCACCCATCGTCAAGTCGTGCGCACGCCGTATGGCGACCCTTCCTGCGCACTGACCTTCGGCCTGCTGAATGGACAGAACGTGGTATTCATCGCCCGCCATGGCTACGGCCATTCGCTGGCGCCGCATGAAATCAATTACCGCGCCAATATCTGGGCGCTGCACGATCAGGGCGTGAAGGGCGTGATCGCCATCGGCACGGTGGGCGGCATCCGTCCCGACATGCCGCCGGGCCGCCTGGTGGTGCCGGACAACATCATCGACTATAGCTGGGGCCGCAAGCATACCTTCTTTGAAGGCCTGGACCGTCCGGTGGTGCACGCCGAATTCTCCTCGCCTTATGACGAGGTGTTGCGAGAGCGCCTGATCCGCGCGATGGCGGACAGCGGCCACAGCGGGGTGGTGGGCGGCGTTTACGCCTGCACTCAGGGGCCGCGTTTGGAAAGCGCCGCGGAAATATTGAAGTTAGAGCGGGATGGTGCCGATATAGTCGGCATGACCGGCATGCCGGAAGCGGCGTTGGCGCGGGAGATGAACCTGCCTTACGCGCACCTGTGCCTGGTCAGCAACTGGGCGGCCGGCAAGGGCGGCGCGGCGACGGTGGAGTTTGACGCCACCACCGGCGCGATGGGGGTGGAGATGTGCACCGGGGTGTTGCAGGCCATGCTGCGTGATGGCGCAGCGGCTTGATGCCAGTGTGCAGACGCAGCATTTGCTGCGTCTGATTCTTTATCAGGGCTGAATCAGGCCAGAACCCTGGAGAACAGGATACATGAGACGGTGCCCCGTTTGTACGGAGGAGGGAGGACGCTACTCAGTTGGTGTTGGGCGTCATGAGGTGATCAAGTGCGCTGCCTGCGGTTTGGAGTACACCTTTCCGATGCCATCGGACCAAGAGTTGAGCGCGTTTTACGCTCAATATCATGATGTGCGCGCGCGGCAGGATGTGGTGATGCGCAATGCCTCGCGTAATTTGTCGGCATTGGGCGTATTGGGTCTGTGCAATGATTCGGAGATTCTTGATTTCGGCGCGGGGCGCGGTGATTTTGTTCAGGTTGCCGGTGCAAGATGCCATGGCGTCGAATTGGGGGCGCCCGTCGCCGAGCGTATCCATGCGTCCCTGAAGGCGTTTCAGCCGCATCAATTCGACTTTGTGACCTTATGGGGGGTACTTGAACATTTGAACCGCCCGCTAGAAACATTGCGTGAGCTGATGCCGCTGTTGAGGCAAAATGGCTATCTGGTTTTGACTACGGTGGACGCCGAAGGCCCGATCCCTTATTACTACAAGCCGATCGAACACTTGACCTACTGGACGAAATCGTCTTTCCAGGCTTTGTTCGACTCCTTGGGACTGGAGTTGGTCTGGCTCAAGCCGTATTTGATGGAGCAGGCTAAGGAAGTTTATGTGGACCGCCTGCTGAGCCGTACGCCGGAAATATATCGGGCAGCTTTCAATGCGGCTTTGCCAGAGCTTCCGGATTATGTCGAAGTTCCCACCAACGAGGTTTTGGTTGCCGCCAGGAAGATCTGAGTCGCCGGTCGCCGCAGGTGTGGAGCAGCGACCGCGCCATAGACAAGGGAGGCTGGCTGTGCTCAGTTGAAGTTCAAGCCGGCTTGGGTTGGGTGGTCTGCCGCCATGACTTTCGCACGCGCCTTCTTGATTTCTTCTATCCCCATATCGTCATAGCGGCTGTAAATTTCCATGAAGTCCTGCTTCATGCTTTGCCAGGCGCGCACTGTTCTTGAATCGAATTCCTGGCCGTTTCCAAGGCGCCGCCGAACCTGGACGGTAATGTCGTTGAAATGGGCAAAGGGAATCTTGCGCGATAGGCGGATCAGCAGATCCCAGTCCTCGTGCGAGGCTAGGGTTTCATCAAAGCCGCCTACTTCGTCGATGACCAGCAGTGGATGGGCCAGCGCGTTGATGGGGATGTAGTTGGAGATTTGCAGGCGGTTAAAGTCGAACTGCTTGCAAGCCATCAGCGCGCGGCCTTGTTCCTCCCGCATACCGCATTGGACCTGCTCGGTAATGAAGTGGGCGTTGCCGAAGACCAGCGCGCCCGGGTGACGAGTGGCTTCGTGATGCAGCCGCGCGAGATGGTGGTTGTACATGATGTCGTCGTCGTCGAGATAGACAACGTATTGGCCACGGCACAGCCGCAGCGCCAGATTGCGTGCCGAGGCCACTCCGCGGTTTGGCTGACGCACATAAGTGACGTTGATCTCGCTACCCAACCATTCCATCAAGCTCTCTTGGGGTAGGCCGCCATCGTTGACCAAGATAACCTCAAAGTCCTTGAAACTTTGCGCGGCGATACTTTGTAGCGCGTTGATTGCAAGGTGCGGACGGTCGTAAGTGGTGAACACTATGCTGAAAAAAGGGTGCTCCGGGTTCAGTGTGGTGGCGCTGGCTTCGGGTAGCTGCGACTCAGTGAAATCGTGGGAACCTTGTTGGGCGTGCTTGGATAGCACACTTTCCACTTTAGACAGAACTTCATTGGCGCGCGCTTCAGCCAGTTCGCGCCGATGGGCGAATTCCGGCAGTGCCTGGCTGTGAAAGTATTCGAATTTGGACTGGAACAGACGGATGATGTCGGCGAGCCGAGGCAGTAAGCGCTCGAGATTGGCTGTGGTGAAGTATCTCTCGAGCAAGAGAGCGTGTTCGAACAGTGCTAGGCCGGAGCGGCCATATTTATCGCCGGAGGAGGCCTGCTGTTGATGCACGCGGAAGATCGAGATGTTCTTGTTGACGAAGCCGATCTTGATGCCTTGCTCAGCGAGTCGCAAGCTCTTGTCCCAATCTGTGGCCCGGAAAAAGGGTTCATCGTCGAAGGCTTGCAGACTGGTGTCGAAGAAATCCTCATCTAGAACGATTTCTCGCCGGAACATTGATGCGACGATATTGATGTAGCAATCGAATGTAAGCAGATTTGGAAGTTCATCCCGTTCGCCGAAGTAATCATGGTCGAGCCAGCCCGGGTGCTGCAGCGGGAAGTGCTGATTATTTTCGTTGATCAGTGTGTAGCGTCCATAGACGAAGCCACATTCGGGATGTTGGTCCAACGCTTCTTTCAGGGTCTTGAGACTATTGGGCGCCAGCATGTCGTCGGCGCCGACAAGCACAATATAGTCGCCACTGGCTTTCTTGACGGCTTGATTAATATTAAGCGTTGCGCCCAGGTTTTTATCGTTCAGGTAGTACTTAACCCGTGGATCCTTGGCGGCGAACTTCTGAATCACCTCCGCGGTATTGTCCGTTGAGCAGTCGTCGCAAACGATTATTTCAAGGTCATCGATTCCTTGCCGCAATATGCTATTAAGCGTATCCGGCAGGTATTGTGCGTAATTGTAGGCAGGGATGACGACGGAGATCATAGGACGAGCTACCTAAGTATGTTGAAAAACGGGGCATATATTACTGCCCCGAGTTAGATATCGAGTTAAATGAAATTGATGTGTTCCGGGGGATTCTTGAGGTCCCACAGAAACTTGTTCACGTAGTCCTGGCGGCATCCGATGGCGCAGTCTTTGTGCACGTCCACGGATTCGCTGACGTCCTTGTGCACCGCCCAGTAGCGGTCACCCATCACAATGTCGAAGAACGACTGCTCGTGAAGGTCGCCGATGTAAAAGCGTTCCTTGTTGAAGAAGGGGCCGCAGGGATAGATCTTGCCGTTGCCGGATATTTGCAGAAGGAAGGGCGTACCGTGGCAGACATCGTATTTGCGGAAGCCGTTCTTGTACAAAGCGGATTCGGAGGCGGCGTTGATCTTGTTCCACTTGGCCTGCACTACGTAGTCCGCAGTGGAATATCCTTCAGCTTCCTTGAGCATGTCGCCTATCGTCAGATATTCATCATAGTTGATGCCGATTTCCTTGTATTCAGAGTCGGAGCAATGCTTGATGACGAAGTAATCCACGCCGAGTTCGGCACCCAGCTTGGCTTCGGGAATGACTTCGTCGAAGCACTCCGGGATCAGCACCATTTGCAGACCTAAGGTGCATTTGTAGCCGTATTCCTTTTTGATCTGCACCAGCGCGCGGATCTTCTCCACCAGCAGGTCGAAATTGGCTTCCTTGGATTGATGCACGCGACGGAAGCCCTCGCGAGTGCCGGCGGACAGGTTGAAGCGGATCCAGCTCATGTTCTTGAGCAGATCGTGGGCGCGGTCCATGTCCAGCAGCAGGCCGTTGGTGGCCATAGAGGTGTCCACGCCCAGCTCCCCTGCCAGCACGGTGGCATCGTACAGCGCTGGGTTGAGCGTGGGCTCGCCATCGCCGATGAAGCCGATGGAGCGCACACCCAGGCGGCCGCAGTCGCGGATGTAGGACAGCAGGGCCTCACGGCCTATCATGGTGCCCTTGGTCATGTTCTGCACCACCGCATAGCAGTAAATACAAGCGGTATTGCAGAACTTGGTCAGCCCCATGTCGATATGGATGGGTGCGAAGCGCTCGCCACGCTGCCAGGCCAGCACACGGTCCAGGTGATGCATCATCTTGTGGCCGTCAAAGCGGAAACGCTGCGGCGGGTTGCGGAAGCTGGGGCCGGTGAATTGGTTGGGCACATGCTCGTCGCCGTTGCCTTCGCCCTCCGACATCCGGATCACGCCGATCTGGTTGCCTTCACTGTAGAACTGGATCTTTTGGCCGGTGCTTTTTTCCAGTTGATAACTGTCCAGCAGCGCCTCGGCCTCGGTCAGCGCCTTGCGGTTGACGATGACGTTGGAGGTGCGCAGCTTGTGGCCTGGATTGCGGGCCAGCGGCGCTTCCTCTGGAATCATGGTGGTGGTCTTTTGACCGAAGCGGTTGACGCCTTCCTTGGGTTTGTTCTCGCTCATGGCAAGCTCCTTAAGTCATTCAGAATGGCCCGGTGAACCAGTCCCCCGGCACATCGTGGTGGGGACGGGCTGGGGGGAGGGCATCCAGGGGAAGGGTTGCCAATCCCAACATGTCGCCGACGGCTGCGATGATGTCGGCTGCTTCTGTGTAAAACGCTTTGCTCAGGCCGTAGCTGGTGGGCTCCGGACAGTCCGGCGCGCATAGCCGCCGCGGTGGACAGCGGAATGCTGACCAGTGGCTGATGCTGAGCCGGGCGATGATTTCGCCGGCGACGGAACCGGTGGTCGCGCCGGTGTCCAGCACCAGCAGGCGGCCGGTCTTGGCCAGCGAGCGCTCCAGCGCGGGCATGTCCAGCGGTTTGATGCTGCGCAGGTCGATCAGCTCGCAGTGCACGCCGGCTTGGGCCAGAGCCTGGCAGGCGTGACGCGCTTCCGCTACCAGATAGGACATCGCGACGATGGTGACGGCGTCGCCTTCCATCACGATATTGGCCTGACCGATGGGGACGCGAACATCGCCGTCCGGCACTTCGTCGGTGGCCGGATGCACCCAGCGATGCTCCAGAAACACCACCGGATCGTCATCGAAAATCGCCGACAGCAGCAGGCCCTTGGCATCGGCGGCGCTGGCCGGCATTACCACTTTCAGGCCCGGCACATGGGCGAACCAGGCTTGCAGGTTTTGCGAGTGGGTGGGGCCCTGGCCCCAGCCGCGACCCAGGATAAGCCGCAGAGTCAGCGGCACCCGGTGAGGAGCGCCGAAGGTATAGCGCCATTTGGCCGCGTTGTTGACCAACTGGTCCATGGCCAGCAGGAAGAAGTCCAGCCGCTGGTGGCACATCACTGGCCGCAACCCGCCCAGCGCCGCGCCGACGCCGATGCCGGTCATCGCGTTTTCCGAGGTGGGCATGTCGAATACCCGCTGCGGGCCGAACTGCTGTTGCAGGCCGGCGGTAGTACCGAAAATGGTCTTGGGGTCGTCGACGCCCAGGCCATAGCAGATGACCGCCGGGTCTTGCTCCATGGCCAAGTGCAGCGCCTGATTGATGGCCTGGGCGGCATTGATCATACTCATGCTCGCTCTCCCAGTGGCGTGGCGTAGATGCCGTTCTGCGCGCTCTCCGCATCCGGAAACAGCGCGGCTTCTGCCTTGGCGAAGGCGGCGTCGACGCGGGCGGCGATGCGCGCTTCGCAAGCGGCTAGCCATTCGCGGCTGATGCCGGCGCGCTCGATCTGGCGCGGAATCGGGTCGCGGTCTTTCCAGGCTTGCAACTCGCCCGATGGCCGGTAGTTCAGATGGTCATCATCAAACGCGCCGCAGTGTTCCAGCCAGCGATAGGTCGGCATCTCTATGAAACAGGGGCCGCCGCCGTTGCGGATTGTCGCAATGGCTTCACCAGCGACAGCGTGGACGGCTTCCACGTCATTACCGTCCACGGTGATGGCGCGCAGTCCGATGGCTTCGGCGAAGCCGGCCAGCGAGCGGCCAGGTGGCTGGCGCTTGGAAAGCGGGCTGTAGACCGAGTAAAGATTATTCTCACAGGCGAACAGCACCGGCAGTTTGCGCACGACGGCGAAGTTGGCGCTTTCAAAGAACACGCCCTCTTCGGTGGCACCGTCGCCGAGAAAGACACAACTGATCTGGCGGGAGCCTTGTTGTTGTTGAGCCAACGCCATGCCGACGCCAACGGGAATGCTGTTGCCGACGATGGCGGTGCTGGCCAGGAAACCGGCTTGCGGGTCGGACAAGTGCATTGAGCCGCCGCGGCCGCCACAGCAGCCGCTGGCCTTGCCGTAGAGTTCGGCGATCATCGCGTCGAGGTCGCCGCCCTTGGCCAGGTAGTGAGCGTGGGCGCGGTGGGTGCTGACCGCCTGATCCTGTCGTTCCAGCGCCAGGCCGATGCCGACGGCGGCGGCCTCCTGGCCGATGGACAGGTGGACCGGGCAGCGCATCCGCTGTTCCGGGTAGCGGCGGGCGATGGCCTCTTCCGTGCGCCGGATCAGCAGCATGTTTTCCAATAGTGAGTGCGCGGTGTTCATGGCGGCGCTCAGATGAAGTTGATGTGAGGCACCGACTGGTTCACCAGGCGGTCCAGGTAGCGGTTGACTTCATCCATTCGGCAATTGCGGCGGCAATCCTTGATATCCAGCTGATTGCGGATGAAGTGGAAGCTTTCCTTGCGGCGTTCGCCTTCCCAGATTTCCTGGAAGCCGGCCTGGTTCAAGTTGCCGTATTCGAAGCGCTTGTCCAACAGATAGGCGCTGCAGCCGTAGACACTGCCGTTGGCCATCACATAGCCCCAGACAAAGGGCGTTGCATGGCATTTCTGATAACGGGCTTCCGGTTTTTCCAGGTATTTCTGCATGGTGTGGCTGCGGAAGATCAGTTGGAAGTCAGGGCTGTTGAAAGCGGTCAGTTCTTCTTCCATCGCCAGATAGGGATGGTAGTTGATGTCTTCGTACTGATGGGTCTCGCTGAACAGATGCTGGGAGTAGGGCTTGATCACCAGATAGTCGGCGCCGATCTCATCACGGCAAATGCGCGCCAGCTCTGGCATGTCCGCGGCGTTTTCCGGCAGCAATACCGCTTGCACGCCTATGGTGCAGGCAATATTGTGTTGGCGCTTATAGGCGGCGGCGTATTTCAGATTATCCACCACGCGCTGGAAGTCGCGCTCCCTGGTCTGGTGAACCGCGGCGTAGGAAGCGGCTGTGCCGGCGTTCAGCGAAACCTTGATCCAGGAAGTCTTGTCCAGCGAGCGTTCGACAAACTCGGCGTTTAGCAGCACGCCGTTGGTGGTGAAGGATACGTCGATGCCCGAAGCTTTGGTCAAGGCGACGATCTCGTTGATCTTCTTGTGCAGCAGCGGCTCGCCCTCGCCGGCGTACATGATGCTTTTCACGCCGAGCCGGCCCATTTCCGGCAGCCGCTGTTCCAGCATCGCGTAATCCAGCATCACCGATTTGTAGCCGATGTAGTCCACCGCGCAGAAGGTGCAGCGATGGTTGCAGGCGCCTACCGGAGACAGCTCAAGATAGATCGGATAGATGTGTTTGGCTTTTTCCCAGTCGTCGCCGGATTCGATCAGGTCGGCGACGCGGCGCGGGTGGTAGACCAGCTTGTGGCTGTCGATCAGAAAGGTGTCCATGAACGTTACTCCTTCACTTCAACAGCGTGGTCGCGTACTTGGCGAACAGGACCGGGTCGATCGGCTCGCGGTTGCAGACGATTTGAACATCCAGTGCCGCAGCGATGCTGCCGGCAAGCACCGCCATTTCGGACGAGGCGCCCGAAGCCATGCACAGGCCGGCCAGCGACAGGAAGGCGTCGCCGGCGCCGATGCGGTCCACCACGTGGGAGGACAAGGCGGGAATCGGCACCGCGCGGTTGTGGTCCACGATCAGCGCGCCCTTGGCGCCGCGGGTGATGGCCATTGCCCGGGCATCAAGCTTGGCGCGCAGGTCCGCGGCGACTTCTTCCAGCGGGGACTGGCGGTCATGGGTGGCCAACCGCGCTTCGGGTTCGTTCAAGCACAGGAAGTCCGCCTTGGGATAGCGGGTGATGATGTGGTAGCCGCGGTTACCGCTGTTGATTTGGGTATTGATCGCGAGAAAAGCCGCGTGCTGGGAGATACTGTGCGCCATTTTGCGGCTGATCAGGCCATTGCCGAAGTCTGGCACGATCACTGCGTCGAAGGTGCCGGCATATTGGGCGATCCAGTCGCAGAAGGATTGCTCCAGTGCTTCGTCTTCCTGCTCTTCGCCGCCAAAGTAAATCTCGAACAGACGCTGTAGCTCCTGGTCGACGAACCGGCGCTTGATAAGCGTCGGAGCGTTTTTAAAGAAACGATGCTCAAGCTGGACATTGGCTTTCAGCTTGCCGCGGACATACTCCAGCGAATCGTCGTGCTGGCCTAGTGCCGTCAGCAGCGTGACGTTGGCTGCGAAGCCGGCGATGTGGTTGGCCACTGCGATGGCGCCGCCGGCGAAGCGCTCCTCGCTTTGATAGCGCACCGCTAGCGAGGTGCCCTTGCCGGTCTGGCCCAGAGTGTGAACGTAATGATATTCGTCGATGATGGCGTCGCCTATCACCAGTACCTTCATCTTCGCCAGCGCCTGAACGTGGGCGAGAAAATCCGCCAGTGGGCAACTTTTTTTGAAGCTCTCCAAAAACAGTCGGGTGTCTTGCGGCAGAACGTCGAAGTGGTCGTTCAGCAACTTGGTGGAGCTGAAAGTGATTTCGTCGGTGAAGTAGATGTCGCCGCCAAACTGGCGCACCGAGGCGATTTCGCGCGCGATATTGCCGCTGGGGTCCTGGCTGGCGTCGGCGTAGTCACTGCCCTTGACATAGAGGTGGGGCTGAATGTGTTCGATGGCGTTGCTGGCGGTTTCGGCGTCGTTGATCGCCAGATAGTCGACACAGGCCAGCGCCGCTAGATTCTCGGCGCGCAGCAATTCGGTGAAGACTGGCCGTCCCGGCCCCTTGCGCACGAAGGCGTCTGAAGTGACGGTGACCACCAGCATGTCGCCCAAAGAGCGAGCATGTTGTAGATGCTTGATATGTCCCGTGTGCATCAGGTCGAAAGTGCCATGGCAGTGGATCACTTTGCGGCCCGCTTGCTTGGCCTGTTGCGCCAGTTTGCCCAGCGCGTCCAGGCTTTTGATTTTTTCCGTGCTCATGCTATTTCTCTGCTAGCGCGTCAGACAAGTAGTGAAGAATCAACTGGTGTCCGACCTCGACTTCGCCGTAATCGTCCGATGGCAACCAGATATTGACGTGGCCGGCGCCGCGCAAGGGATTGTTGGGCGCGAAGCCGGACAAGGTGATGGCCTGGGCCGATCGGGCGGAAGCGGCTTCCGCCGCGGCCAGAATATTGGCGGAACGGCCGGAACTGCTGACCGCGATCAGGATATCACCGCTTCTGAGATAGCGTTCCAGCAATTCGGCATAGGCACGCGCATAGCCGTAGTCGTTGCTCATGCAGGTCATCAGTGCCGGTTCGTGCAATACATGGGCACGCAGCCGCGCCTTGTTGACCAGATCGTTCTGTACATGCGCCACCAGCGCGGCGCTGCCGCCGTTGCCTATCAGGTAGACCGCGCGGTCCTCCGCGCCGGCCCGGCGCAGCAGTTCGAGCGCGCGTTGCAGGCCGGCTTCGGCCGTCAATTCCTGGTCCGCCACCGTGACGCGCAGGTTGGACAGCACTTGCTGGAAGCGAGCCAGCGCCGCGGTGAAACTATCAGTGATCATGATGCTTGTCCCAAGTGGGTGAACCAGCTGCGAGTGGCGCTATCGATGCTGCTTGGGGTCCATACCGGCGCCTCGGCCCAGTCCTGGATGCAGGACAACATGGTGTCCACGCCTTGTTCCAAGCTGACTTTGGGCTGCCAGCCCAGGAGCTCGTGGATGCGGCGGGTATCGGCGAAGGTGCAGTCCGGCTCCCCGGGGCGCTTGGGGATATAGGTGCGCTCACCGCCCAGCAGCTCCACCAGACGATTGACGCTGTAGTGGTTGCCGCTGCCGACATTCAGAGCTTGACCGCTGAGCGAGGACGCTGCGGCGGTGACGAAAGCATTGGCGACATCGGTGACGAAGGTGAAATCGCGAGTCTGGGTGCCGTCGCCGACGATAGTCAGCGGCAAGCCTTTCAACTTCTGGGCCAGAAATACGCCGAATACCGCGCCGTAAGCGCCATTGGTGCGCGAGCGCGGGCCATAAACATTGAACAGGCGCAGCGACAAGGCCGGCAATTGATAGACGCGAGCCCAGTGCAGTACCAGTTCTTCGCCCATGGCCTTGGTCAGGGCATACGGATACTCCGGTTTGATCGGAGTATCCTCGGGTGTCGGATACACATCGGGAATGCCGTAGCTGGAAGAAGATGCGGCGTACACCAGCTTTTTGATGCCATGAAGCTTGGCGGCTTGCAGCACATTCAGCGTGCCGTTGACGTTGACGTCGAAATAATCTTCCGGTTGTTCGATGGAAGGCACGATGTCGGATCGCCCTGCCAGGTGAATGACCCAGTCGACACCGGCGAAATGAGGCTTGATGGCTTCGCGCTCGCGGATGTCTGCGTGCACGAAACGGAAATGGGGATGCGAGGAAAGTGCGGACAGGTTGCGCTCGCTGCCGGTGGACAGATCATCCAGCGCGATGACCTGATGCCCTTCATTCAATAGCAGATCGCAGACATGGCTGCCGATGAAGCCGGCGGCTCCAGTTACCAAGACTTGCATGGAGGATTCCTTGTGATGCCAATGTGTGCGGGCTAGCATTTTATCGTCTGGTATACGCTTAACTTGAGTGGCGGTAGGCTATAGAAAGGGGGAAATTGCCGCAAGGCTACTAATGGCCTTTAGCCTGGGGAAATGGGGCTGCGCCGAAAAGGGAAGGTCCGTATGCTGGCAATGCCCTGTCGCTTGCGGCATGATCCGGGCATTGGGAAGTGAGTCGTGGCCATGCGTTTACCGTGAGCCGGGGGAAGGCGACAGAATTCGATTGTCGGGCACTCTATCCGTTGTCATTCCATGTTTAAAGAAAAGAGATTAGAAAATGAGTGAAAACAAGCTGCAGCATCGTCTTCTAGACATCATAGGCAAGAAACCGAGGATAGGCGTGCTAACGCGGGACGGCCTGGATGCCGCGTGCTTTCGCCTTCGCCTTGGCGATATGCTGAATATGCTGGCGCCTGTTTTCGATACTTGCTTCTACAGCAATTCGGCGCAGTTGATGCCGAATGGCGAATTCCCGTATGAGTCCGAACAGGCTTATGTGGACGCGATGGACGTCTTTGTCGTGCAGCGGGCTTTCCCCTCCAAGGGGTGGAAGCCCTTGCTGCAAATGATCGTCGACTCGGGCAAGCCTATCATTTACGAAGTGGATGACTGGCTGATTGGGATGCCGGAAAGCCACCCGATGTACGATATGTTTCATGAACTGTTCCCGGTCATCGAATGGCTGATGCCGTTTTGCGCCCTCATCACCACCACGACTGAGACTCTGGCCGAGAAGCTGAGACGCTATAACGCCAATGTCGCCGTGGTGCCCAACTGCGTGGCTTCCGCGCGGCTGGTGGAGCCGCTGGTCGATCTGAACGATGAGCATGTGCTGACCATAGGCTTTGCCGGTACAGAAACGCATAAGAAGGACATGGAGGTGCTGTCGGCGGCCTTGTATCGTATCTACCAGGATTACGCTGGCCAGGTCCGCTTCGTGTTCTGGGGAGATGTGCCCCAGTCCTTGCTCGGTTTGAAAGGCGTACGTCGGGTTTCGAGCTTTTTGCCTTACCAGAAATATCTGGGTGCTTTGGCTGAACTACGGTTGGACATCGCTCTGGCGCCGTTGAAGGCATCTGAGTTCAATAACGGCAAGTCAGATCTGAAGTGGCTCGAGTATTCGCTGGTTGGAGCGGCCTCTGTAGTATCTGATGTGCCGCCCTATGCCTGGTTGAAGGGGACTGGTCTAGCTCAATTGGCCGACAATAGCGAGGATGGCTGGTTTGACGCCATCGCCGCGCTGATCGATAACCCGGACTTACGCAAACGCCAAGCCAGAATGGCTAGGGAGCATGTGCTGAACAATCGGCTGCTGGAGCAGATCATGCCGGGGGTCTTCTCCCTGTGGAACAGTGTGTTGCCGCCCTTGCTGCGTAAACCGATGCCGGAGGCCTGGGGCGAGGTCGCCATGAAGCCTTTGACCGGAGACGATGCGGCTGAGGCGAGAAAGTACCAATTGTGGTGGCGCAACCATAACTTCCGCGAGATCCATGCGGAGCAGTTGGCCGAGCGCATGATGAAAGAGTGGTCATCGCGTCCCAAATTCAATCTGCTGTGCCTGGCGCCGCAGACAGAGTTGGTGCGCTTGGCTGCGAGCTTCCAGGGCATGGAGAGTCAGTTATACCCGTATTGGCGTTTGATCGTGCTGTCGGATGCGCCGGTGCCTGATCCGGTATTTGATAGCAGTGATCAACTGGGGTGGTTGCAGTTGGACAGCCTGGAAGATTATGAAACCATGGTGACGGCCGTGAATGGAATCGTTGCCGATGTTCCCGCCGACTGGACACTGTTGCTGCCGGCGGGCTTCCATTTGCAGCCGCATGCTTTGCTGCGATTGGGCGAGGCGATCGATGCCCATCCGGAGTGGCTGGCTATCTATACCGATCACGATGTGATCTCGCCGATGCGTGAGCGTTTCCTGCCGTCCTTCTTGCCGGATTTTTCGCCGGACTACCTGCGTTCCATGGACTACGTCGGCAGTGCAGTCGCTTTCTCTTCCGCGGCCTTGGCCAAAATCGGCGGCTTTCAGGCCTTCCCCAATGCCTATCATTATGACGTGTTGCTGCGGTTGCTCGCCTTGGAGGGCGCGCAGAGCATCGGTCACCTGGATGATGTGTTGATTTCGCTACCTTGGAGCAGCCGCGATATCGAGCCTTTGGGCCAGGCGGCAAGGCTGGTTGCCTTGCAGAATCACGCCGCAGGGCTGGTTCCGGCGGCGGAAGTCAGCGAGGGTATGGCACCAGGCACTTTCCATTTCAATTACCAAGTGGGAGGGCAGCCGTTGGTTTCGGTCATCGTGCCGACTCGCGACAAGCTGGAGTATTTGGAGCCATGTGTCGACAGTCTGTTTGAAAAGACCGGCTATCCCCACTTCGAACTGCTGATTGTAGATAATCGCTCCGAGCAGCCGGAAACGGAGGAGTACTACCAGCTCTTGCAGCAACGTTTCCCCGGGCGGGTGAAAGTGCTGCGCTACGACGCGCCCTTCAATTTTTCGGCCCAGTGCAATCTGGCCGCTCAGCATGCCGCAGGGGAGTTTCTGCTACTGCTGAACAATGATACCGAGATTATTTTTGCCAGCTGGTTGGAGCGCATGCTGGCGACGGCCCAGCAGCCTGGCGTCGGGGTGGTGGGCGCGCGCCTGATCTACCCCGAAATCGGCAAGATCCAGCATGCGGGCATTGTGCTGGGTCTGCCTGGGCGAATGTACGCGATTGCCGACCACGTGTTTGAAGGTCAAGATCTGACCGAGAACGGCTATCTAAACCGCTCAGTGACTCTGCAAAACTACTCTGCGGTTACCGGGGCCTGCCTGCTGCTGAGCAAGGAGATTTATCTTCAGGTTGGTGGTATGGACGAGGAAGATTTCAAAGTATGTTTTAACGATGTGGATTTGTGCTTGAAGGTACAGGCTGCCGGCCTGCGCAATGTGTATAACCCCTTTGTGACTCTGTATCACCATCATGCCAAGAGTATTGGCAGGGCAACAGTGGATCCTATCGTGGCACTGGAGGCGGCGGTTAGGGAGCGAAGCGAATTGAAGGCCGCATTGCGGCGCTGGCTGCCAAGTGCGGCCACGGATCCTGGATATAACCGCCACTTGTCGTTAAGCGGCCGGAAGATGGAGCTTGAAACACACAAGGTGGTGTCCTGGGATATACAGGTGGCTGGACGCAAGCGGGTATTGGGACTGCCGGTGCCGGGGGGAAGCGGTGAATACCGTCTGAGCCAGCCCTTGTCCGTGCTGCAAGAACAAGGCAAGTTGGACGGCGAAATCCATCAACCATCGCATGGATTGCTATCGCTGGTCGAAATGGCGCGGCATGCGCCGGATACCTTCTTATTGCATACCGGCATCAATGATGCGGTTCAGGATGCCTTGGGGGCTTACCGAGAGTTCATGCCGGAAATAAGGGTGGTGTTCGGCATTGATGATCTGATTGGAGGCACGCCGGAAAAGAGCAATCTGTACGATCACTGGAAGCGCTTGTACCCGGATGCCAAGCAACGTTTGCGCAAGGTTCTGCGCTTATGCGATGCCTTGGTGGTGTCCACCGAGCCGTTGGAACAGTTTACCCGCGATATGATAGATCAGCGTATCGTGATTCCTAACCGTCTGCGCAAGAGCATATGGGGCGACTTGCGCGCTCAGCGCCGGACAGGTCGAAAGCCAAGAGTAGGCTGGGTAGGCGCATCTCAGCATCGCGGTGATCTGGAGTTGCTGTTTGAAGTGATCAAGCAGACTGCTGACGAGGTGGACTGGGTGTTCATGGGCATGTGCCTGCCGCAATTCCGCCCCTATGTCGCCGAGGTCCATCATTCTGTGCCATTCGCAGAGTATCCGGAAGTCGTTGCCAAGCTGGATCTGGACCTGGCGGTTGCGCCGCTGGAGATCCATGCCTTCAATGAGGCTAAAAGCAATTTGCGCCTGCTGGAATATGGCGCGATGGCGTGGCCGGTGGTATGCACTGATATCTTCCCTTACCAGACCAATGACGCGCCGGTATGTCGGGTGCCGAATGAAGTGGGGGTTTGGGTCGAGGCGATCCGTAGTCGCGTTCATGATCTGGATGCCGCTGAGCGCGAGGGCGATCAGCTGCGCGCCTGGGTAGAGCGCCATTACTGGCTGGAGGACCATAACGATGACTGGTTCCGGGTTCTGAGCGGTTGAGGCCATTTTGAGCGGTGAGGATGCTGGTATTCCGGCGCTGGCTTCGTGGTCTAGGCCGCTCAAAGGTGGGGTGATATCAAACAGGCTCTTGGAGCCTGTTTGTGTTTGCGCCAGACTGCGGGGCGTTGCCGGGGCGTGGTGCTAACGGGAATGGTTTGGTAAAAATACCGTTTTGGTCAAGTTTATTAACCTTTAGACGATCTAGTAAGCATGCTGCGCAACTCACGAAGTTCCGCTTGACGCAGTCTTGATCTCTAGGGGAATAACATGGCTATTACCGTAAACACCAATATTGCCTCGCTGAATGCGCAGCGCAACCTCGGCAGTTCCAACAGCTCCTTGCAGGTTTCCCTGCAGCGCTTGTCCTCCGGTCTACGGGTTAACAGCGCCAAGGATGACGCCGCTGGTCTGGCGATTTCCCAGACCCTGACTTCCGCCATCCGCGGTAACAACCAGGCTATCAAGAACGCCAACGACGGCATCTCCGTTGGTCAGACCGCCGAAGGCGCGCTGGGCCAGATCGCCAACAATATGCAGCGTATCCGCGAGATCGCGGTACAGGCTTCCAACGGTTCTGTCAGCAACACCAACCGCTCGCAGCTGCAAAGCGAAGTGGACCAGCTGACCCAGGAAATCTCCCGTATCGTTCAGACCACCCAGTTCAACGGCACCAGTCTGCTGTCTGGCGGTTCGGTGCTGACCTTCCAGGTCGGCTCGTCCGGTGCGGCCACTAACCAAGTATCGATTTCGTCCACCGACTTGACCTCGGCCGGTACGCTGAATGCGTACAACTCCAGCCTGACCAATACCGGGACGATCAGCGTAACCACGCAGGCAGGGGCATCAGCC
The DNA here is from genome assembly GCF_052805975.1 of Chromobacterium sp. W521. Classification (NCBI taxonomy): domain Bacteria; kingdom Pseudomonadati; phylum Pseudomonadota; class Betaproteobacteria; order Neisseriales; family Chromobacteriaceae; genus Chromobacterium; species Chromobacterium sp. W521. Next base: position 152,999 of record NZ_JBRBAF010000005.1, on the reverse strand, counting down.
GCCTTGTCTTCGCTGGATGCGGACATCGCCCAAATCTCGAACATCCGGTCGACTTTCGGCGCGGTACAGAACCGCTTTGATGCCGTGGTTTCCAACCTGCAGAACTATACTGAGAACCTGACCGCGGCTAACAGCCGGATCATGGATGTGGACTTCGCGGCGGAAACCGCCAACCTGACCAAGAACCAGATTCTGCAACAGGCTGGCACTTCAATTCTGAAGAACGCCAACTCGCTGCCTCAGTCCGCTCTGACGCTGCTGCAGTAAGTTGAGGACGCAAGGCAGGGTGTCTGTTTGCTCGGGCATCCTACTTTGCTGAGTTTCAGGCCAGATATGGAAGTACCGAGAAGGTAGTGATGCGGTAAAATTCACATTGCAGCTATAAAGTTTATTGTGACCCTGACGATATGGTGAATAAGCAAGTCGCTTTGCCCAACTGGACATCAGGAGAATCACCATGGCTATTACCGTCAACACCAACATTGCTTCGCTGAATGCGCAGCGCAACCTCGGCAACTCCAACAATGCATTGCAGGTTTCCCTGCAACGCCTGTCTTCCGGCCTGCGCGTTAACAGCGCCAAGGATGACGCCGCTGGTCTGGCCATTTCCCAGACCCTGACCGCCGCCATTCGTGGTAACAACCAGTCAATCAAGAACGCCAACGACGGTATCTCCGTCGGGCAAACCGCTGAAGGCGCGTTGGGGCAGATTGCCAACAACCTGCAGCGTATCCGTGAAATCGCGGTGCAGGCCGCCAACGGCTCGGTCAGCAACACCAACCGTTCGCAGCTGCAAAGCGAAGTGGACCAGCTGACCCAGGAAATCTCGCGTATCGTGCAAACCACGCAGTTCAACGGCACCAGCCTGTTGTCTGGTGGTTCGGTGCTGACCTTCCAGGTGGGGTCGTCCGGCGCGGCCAACAACCAAGTTTCCATCTCGTCGACAGACTTGACCTCGGCGGGTGTGTTGAACACTTACAACTCGAGCTTGACCAACACCGGTACCGTGACCGTGACGACGCAGTCCAACGCTTCGGGCGCGCTGTCGTCGCTGGATGCCGATATCGCTTCGATCTCGAACATCCGGTCGACTTTCGGTGCGGTGCAGAACCGTTTCGACGCGGTAGTGGCCAACCTGCAGAACTACGTGGAAAACCTGACCGCAGCCAACAGCCGTATCGTGGATGTGGACTTCGCGGCGGAAACTGCTAACCTGACCAAGAACCAGATTCTGCAACAGGCCGGTACTTCGATTCTGAAGAACGCCAACTCGCTGCCGCAGTCGGCACTGACCCTGCTGCAATAAGTTCTAGAATGATGGTATGAGCCAGCGGCAGCTCCGGTTGGTTGGGCAACCGGAGCTGCGCGCGTCAGGAGAGTAGCCATGCAAATACCTTCTTTACAATCGCTGCCGATCGCCAACACAGCGTCGCCCGCTCCCCGCCAGCAAGCGGTGGAACTAGCGCAAAGTGGCCAGGGCGCTGACAAGGCGGCGAGCCTGCCTGACAACGCCCAGGCAGTGGCTGCAGCCGGCCAGGCTCAGCAACAGCAGGCGGGGAATACCGCCAATAAGGACAAGCCGTCGGTTACCGAGCAGCTGCAGTCCTCGTTGAAGCAGCTGAACAGCGTGGCCTCGCTGTACAATAACCAGCTGGAGTTCTCGGTGGATAAGGATACCGATTTACAGGTGGTGAAAGTCGTTGACAAGGAAACTCAGAAGGTAATCCGGCAGATACCTTCCGAGGACGCGATCCGGATCGCCAAGGCGATTGGCGATTTCAAGGGCATGTTGCTGAAGGACAAGGCCTGAGTCCGGGGCGCGGCTCAATAAAAATTGAAAGGGTGATGAATATATGGCAGGGATAACTACAGCAGTCGGCGCGATCGACGTTCAAACCATCGTAAGCCAGCTAATGGCGATCGATTCCCGGCCATTGCTCGCCAGCCAGAAGAAACTGGAAGGCTACAACACCCAGCTGAGCGACCTCGGCAAGATCGGATCTGCGTTGTCCGCGCTGCAAAGCGCAATTACCAGCTTGTCTTCCGGGTCGTTTCTGCAAGCTTTCAAAGTCTCCGCCAGCGATAGCTCGGTGGCAGGGGTCAGCACTACCTCCGGTGGCGTTAGCGGTACCTATGTCGTCAATGTGTCGAAACTGGCCACTTCGCGGCAGCTGGTGTTCGATCAGATAGGCAGTAACAAGATCACCGATGCCCAGGCGGATATCCCCGGCGCGCCTGACGAATTGAAGTTCACCGTCAACGGCAAGGAACAGACGGTCAAGCTGCGCGACAAGCCGGGCGACAAGGTCAGCCTGCAGTCCATTTCCGATAAGATCAATGCCGAAGGCATGGGCGTCAACGCGTCCGTGGTCAAGAACGGTAATAATTATAAACTGGTCCTGGCTTCGACCTCTTCCGGCACCGACAACGCTTTCACCATCACAGGTGCCGGCAGCACGGACACCGGCAGGGTGGACGGCAATGTGATGGCTGGACTGTCGCAGAGCACGGATGCGGTCGGCGAGTCCAAGCTTGCCGGTAATGCGGAACTGACCGTCAACGGCGTGAAAGTAACATCCGGCAGTAACAAGGTTAGCGGCGCGATTCCTGGGGTGGAACTGGACCTATATAAGGAAAATGCCAATACCACCGTGACCTTGAACCAGGATGCGGCCGGTATCAGCAAGAATTTGCAGAGCTTCGTCGACGCCTACAACCAGGTGCTCAGCTCCATCAAGGATGCTCGTACCGGCAGCATGAAGGGCAATGCCTCTGTCTTGTCCATTCAGCAGCAGTTGCAGAGCGTGCTGACTCAAGCCATCCCCGGCGTCGATCCGGTCAATTCCTTCGCTTATCTGTCTCAGGCGGGTATTGCCATTCAGAAGGATGGCACTATCAAGTTGGACTCGACCAAGTTCAACGATGCTTTGAAGAAAGATCCAACCGCGGTCAAAAACTTGTTTGGCAACAGCAGCAATAATGGGATTGCCCAATTGCTGAACAAGGAAATCAACAGTTTGTTGGGTCCGACCGGCGTGGTGGAAAGCAGCAAGACTTCGATCAATTCGCGCATCACCAATGAGAAAGCCTCGCAGGATTCGCTGACTGCCCGGCTGACTGCGCGTCAGAAACAATATACTCAGCAATATACCGCGTTGAATGCGACGTTGGCCAAGATGCAGGCCTCCACCAATAATTTGAGTGGTTTGATGTCTCAGGTATAAGTTTAGTCGTCCAGTCATGATTTTTAGCTGAGGGCCGGTGCGGGCTGAGCAACAGCACACTGGCCCGGTACAGCGGGTGGTTACAAAATGCTGAATTCCAGAATGTTGAAGCAGTTCAACAAGGCTTATGAAAACGATGCCTTGAAAGCGGCGGTCTATGGCGCCAGTCCTATCGGGATCGTGGTGATGCTGTACGAGGGCGCAATCAAGGCGATCATGACTGCCAGCATTGCAATCGAAGCTCAGCGTTTCGATGAAAAGGCGCGCATGATCTCGAAAGCGATGGACATCGTCGAAGGCTTGCGCATTGCCTTGGATGTCGAAGCTGGCAGTGAGGCGGCAGTGAACCTGAACGAGCTGTATCTATATATGAAAACCCGCTTGGGTCAAGCCAGTCTCAAGAATGACTTAGTAATTCTGGCTGAAGTGCGCAGCTTGTTGGAAACCATACTTCCGGCCTGGCAGCAGGTGGACCGCAGTCAGCCGGCCGCCAGCGCGGTGGCGGGGACATGACGGCTACGACGCACGCCACGGCCATTGGCTCGCTGTTGGCGGAACTTGAGACCTTGACTTCCCGTGTGGCCGCGGCGGTGACGGTCAAGGATTACGAAGGCTTCAGCGCCTTGCAGGCGCAGCAGGAAAAGCTTATGTCGCGTTTGCTGGCGGCGTTGAGCAAAGAGGCGCTGGAGGTGCTGGATGAGCAGCAGCGCGACAGCTTGTGCGAACTGGTGCGCCGCCGTGAGGCGGTTCAGGCTGAACTTGCGCAATGGAGCGAGGAGATCCGCGCCGAACTGGTGCTGATCAATCAGAATTCCCGGGTGCTCAAACACTATCGTTGACCGCAAGCCGCCGGGATCGCCCAGCCGGGACGGCGGGGATGATTTGATGGCGGGTTGGCCTTGGGTTGTTGGAGGTTTCGCCATAAAATTAAGTCACGGCGGAAACTCTTCCATGGGGAACCAAGATGTCCGGCACCTTCTTCCCATACCTGATGGTTGTGCTCTGGCTGATGCTGGCCATGGCGGTGGCCTATGTTTACTGGCGCGTGCTGCGCCTGGAAACCAAACGCGACAGCTTGACCACCATGTATCTCGACCAGCAGCAACAGCAGATCAGCGCTATGCAGCGGGATATGTCGCGCCTATTGTCCCGCATGGAACAGCAGGCGCACGGGGATGTCGGGCTCAGCCCTTACAACCAGGCTATCGAGATGATTCGCCAGGGCCTGACGGCTTCCGAAGTGGCCTCCCGCTGCGGCATTTCCCGCAGCGAGGCCGAGTTGATCGTTTCCCTGTACCGAAATAGTCCCACCTCATGATTCCGTCGATCAATACCGGCGTCTTGCCGGCGCAGCAGATCAACTCCTCGCAGTTGTTGGGCGAGGGGGCCAAGCTGTTGCTGGAAACCGCGACGCTGCCCAGCCGCTTGCCGACGCTGTTGCTGGGCGAGCAGGTGACCGCGCGCGTAGCGGATCGGCTGGACAATAACCAGCTGGCGGTATTGATCAAGAATGCGCTGTTTACTCTGAATCTGCCTCAGGGAGCGACGGTCAGCGGGGATACCTTGCAGCTGAAGGTTGCGTCGTTGCAGCCGGCGCTGACCTTCTTATTGCAGGATGGAAGCAAGGAAAGCGCAGAGCAAAGCAAGAGCAGCTCGGTGCAAGTGGCCTTGAGCCCGGCTTCCCGCTATCTGACGCATCTGTTGTCCACCCAGACCAGCGACGCCGGCAAGCCGGTGCTGGTCAATGCGGCACAGCAGCCGCCGCCCAAGGTGGCTGAGGATTTGCAGCAGGGTGTGGCCAAGAGCGGCTTGTTTTATGAGTCTCATCTGAAGGACTTCGCCGACGGCCGCACCAGTCTGGCCGAAATCAAGCAGGAACCGCAAGCCAAAATGAGCCAGACGCTGGCAAGCGCCGAGCACGCCGCGGCTAGCGTGCGGCCGCAGGCTCAGGAACTGGGCAATCTGGTGCAAAGACAGCTCAATGGCTTGGAAAACCAGCAGCTACAGTTTCAAGGGATGGCTTGGCCCGGCCAGCCGATGCAAATGGTGATTGAGCAGGAAAAGGCCGAGGCCGACCGGGAGGGCAATGGCCAGCAGGAGATGCAGGCCTGGTCCACCAATCTATCCTTGAACCTGCCGGCCTTGGGCGGCATGGCGGCGCGCATCCGTCTGGTGGGCCAGACAGTGCAGGTGTCTTTTGCCGCCGAAGACGAGCAGGCGGGACAGCTGATCACTCAAAACGCCAGCCGGCTGGAGGCGGGCTTGGCCTCGGCCGGCCTGGCCCTGGCTAGCTTGGTGGTGAAGGACGATGGCGCGGCCGCCGAGTGAGGACAAGCGCCGCTCGGCGGTGGCTTTGTCTTACCAGGAGGGCCACCGCTCTCCCAAGGTCGTCGCCAAGGGCTACGGCGAGCTGGCCGAGCGCATCATCGACCGCGCCCGGGAAGCCGGCGTGTTCGTCCATGATTCCCCGGAGCTGGTGTCCTTGCTGATGCAGGTGGACCTGGATAAGAACATCCCGCCGGAACTCTACCGCGCGGTAGCCGAGGTGCTGGCCTTCGTCTATTTTTTGGAGCATCACGCCTCCGGCAAGGATTATGAGTTCGAGGCCTGGTTGGGTGGGCGAAAGCCGGCACCCTTGCCCGAGCCCTGATTTCCCTCCGCCGCGCGCTGGCGTTGCGGCGCGCTTCCCCTTATCCTCGATGAATGTCGTCGTTTTCATCGTGGAGTCGCAAATGAAAGTCGGTTATATCGGTCTGGGCATCATGGGCCGTCCCTGCGTATTGAATCTGCTGAAGGCGGGCCATCAGGTGGCGGTGTGGGCGCGCAGCCGCGAACGGGCGGAGGATGTGTTGAAGGCCGGCGCCAGTTGGGCGGACAGCCCGGCCGCGCTGGCTGGCCAGGTTGAGCTGTTGATCACCAATGTGTCGGATACCGCGGATGTTGAGCAGGTGTTGCTGGGCGAGGAAGGCGCGGTTCACGGAGCCGGCGCGGGCCTGGTATGCGCCGATATGAGCACCATCGCACCCAATGGCGCGCGCCGCATTGCGGAAAAGTTGGCGTCTTTCGGCGTGGACTTCCTGGACTGCCCGGTTTCCGGAGGCGAGGTGGGCGCTGTCAACGGCACGCTGACCATCATGGTTGGCGGCAAGGCGGAAGCCTTGGAGCGGGCGCGGCCGGCCTTGCAGGCCATGGGGCAAACCATTACCTATATCGGCGCCAGCGGCGCCGGTCAGGTGGCCAAGGCCTGCAATCAGATCGCGGTCGGCGTCGGGGTTGCCGCGGTGGCGGAAATCATGAAGCTGGCCCAGGCCTGCAATGTCGATCCCGCGCCGGTACGAGCGGCCTTGCTGGGCGGTTTTGCGCAGAGCAAAGTGCTAGATATCCACGGCCAGCGGATGATAGATGACAATTACGCGCCAGGCTTCAAGGCTAAGTTGCACGCCAAGGACATGCGCATCGTGCTGGAGACGGCGCGCGAGCAGGGCATCCGTTTGCCGGAAGCCGAACGGGTATCGGGCCTGATTGATCAGATCGTGGCCGAGGGCGAGGGCGAGTTGGATTCGTCGGCGATCGCCAGGCTGATCTGGCGGCAGAACTGAGCCGGCGGAAAAGAGTCTGTTCCCGATCTAGCGAGCACGAGTGAGACAAGGCGGAAACAAGCCAAAAAGCGGAATGGTCGAGGGGGACATGAGCATTTTGAGCTTGTTTTCGCCGCATCGACGCAGCGCGGCAGATTGGGAACCGGTGCTTAAGAAAACGGCGAGGCTCAGCCTCGCCGTTTTCGAACAGCGGTGAGAGCTGAGAACGCTTCAGGCGACTTTGTCCTTCAACTGCTTGCTGGGCAGAAACACCACTTTACGCTTGGCGGCGATCTCGATGGTTTCGCCAGTCTTGGGGTTGCGGCCGGTTCGCGCGGCGCTTTCCTTGACTTTGTATTTACCCACCACGGTGGTGATTTCATCGCCCTTGGCCAACGCGTTTTGCAGCACTTCGTCAAAAGCGCCCAATACGCGGAGCACGTCGGCCTTGCTCAGGCCGGATGTTTCCGCCAATGCCGCGATCAGTTCTGCTTTGGTCATGTCTTGGTCTTTCCCTAAGGTCTAGGAACGCTTGCCGCGGCGGCTTTGGCCGCCGGTGCCGTGCTTACTCGATATTCTGGATCTGCTCGCGCATCTGTTCGATCAGGACTTTCAGTTCCACCGAGGCTTGGGTGGTTTCGGTGGATACCGATTTGGACCCAAGGGTGTTGGCTTCGCGGTTCAGTTCCTGCATCAGGAAGTCCAGGCGCTTCCCGGATTGGCCGCCGGCCTTCAGGATGCGGCGCACTTCGCTCAGATGGGTGCTGAGGCGGGCCAGTTCTTCGTCTACGTCTATCTTCTGCGCGAACAGCGCGAATTCCTGCTTCAGCCGGTCTTCGTCGATATTGCCCAGCGCTTCTTGCAGGCGGCTGGACAGTTTGGACATATGAGCGTCCAGAATGGCCGGCAGCTTGGGTTTGATGGCGACGACGATGGCTTCCATGCCGGCGATGCGCTCCTCCAGCACCACCTTGAGCTTTTCGCCTTCGCGGCTACGCGAGGCGTTGAAGTCCTTCAAGGCCACGGTCAGGCTTTCCGTGCACAGTTGTTGCAGCACTTCCGGCGCCAGTTCGTTGGTTTTCATCACGCCGGGCCAGCGCATCAGTTCGCCCACGGACAGGCCGCGGTTTTCCCCTGCCTGCTCACGCACCTGCTGGGAGACTTCGATCAGGCGCTGCAGAACGCTCTGATTCAGTTCCAGCGTCGGCACGGCGCTGTCCACCTGATTGATGCCGACGCGGCATTCCAGCTTGCCGCGGCTGACTTTGGCGGAAATCAGTTCGCGCAGTTGCGGTTCGATCACGCGCAGCTCTTCCGGCAAACGCATTTGCAGATCAAGGTAGCGGTGGTTGACCGAGCGAATTTCTAGGCTAAGCAAGCCGCCGGGAAATTCCCTGCTGGTTGCGGCAAAGCCTGTCATACTTAAAATCATCAGACACCCCCTTAGATGAGCGGATTGTTTACATTCTCAAGGCTGGGCCCGAATTGCTTTGCTAAGCTCAATCCAAGGCCTGTGGACACTATAACAACTGACATCCCATGACTCAATCGAACCAGCAGACAGCCCTGCCGGCCGGCTCCCGGCTGGGGGAGTACACGATTGTTCGCCAACTCTCAGTGGGCGGCTTCAGCGTGGTCTATCTGGCCTTGGACGATCAGGACAATAAGTTCGCGATCAAAGAGTACCTGCCGCGCAATTTGGCGCTGCGGGACGAGGATGGCCACGTGACGGTGCCGCACGAACTGGATCGGGAGGCTTTCAACCTGGGCTTGAAGTGTTTCTTTGAGGAAGGGCGGATTCTCTCCGGCATTTCCCACCCCACCGTGGTGCGCGTGATTAATTTCTTCCGCGCTAATCAGACGGTTTATATGGTGATGGAATACGCGGACGGCCGTTCGCTGGTGCGCGAGCTGGAACTCGCTGGTGGCCGGCTGGAGGAACGACGCTTGCGCAAATGGTTCGCCGCGCTGTTGTCCGGGCTGCGCGAAGTTCATCTGCAGCGTTTGCTGCACCTGGACATCAAGCCGGCCAATATCTATGTGCGCCGCAACGGCGCGCCGCTATTGCTGGATTTCGGCGCGGCCAGGCAGACGCTGTCTCGCCGCGACAAACATTTCGCCTCGATGTACACCCCCGGTTTCGCCGCGCCCGAGCAGTATGAGAAAGACGCGCCGCTTGGGCCCTGGACCGACATCTACGCCTTGGGGGCCTGTCTTTACGCCTGCATGGGCGGCGGTACGCCGCAGATTTCCAAGGAACGCAAGGAAAGCGACAGGCTGACGCCGGCGAGCAAGGCGTTTCGTCATTTGTATTCCCGCGAGTTGCTGGAGTTGACCGACCAATGCCTGGCGCTGTCTCCGGAAGAGAGGCCGGCCACGGTGCCGGAGCTGCAAAAGCGTCTGATGGCTGAGGAGTACAGTCAGCCGGAAGAGTTGGCGGGCAGCAAGTGGGTGGGATGGATAAAAAATCTGACTGGCGGACGCTCATGATGAGGGGATCGGCATGAAACTATCCATTTATCAGGAAAGCCGAATCGGCGGGCGGGCGTATAACCAGGACCGGTTGGTGATTGCGCATTCTCGAGATGCCGTGATGCTGGTGGTGGCGGACGGCATGGGCGGGCATTTGCGTGGAGAGGTGGCGGCGCAGATCACGGTGGACCTGCTCAGCGAGTTGTTCTATCAGCAAGCCACGCCGCTTTTGACGCATCCCAACCGTTTTCTGGTCAACGCGGTGAGCACCGCGCATCAGGTCATCCTCGACTATGCCGCAGATCATAGGCTGCCTGAGGTGCCAAGTACCACGGTGGTGGCCGCCATCATCCAGCAGGGTCAGTTGTATTGGTGTCATGTAGGCGATTCCCGGCTCTATCTGCTGGATGATAAGGGGCTGCGGCTGCGTTCACGCGACCATTCTCAGGTGCAACGCCTGATCGATCAGGGCCAGTTGAGCGAGGATGCCGCCAAGGTGCATCCGGAACGCCACAAGATCTACAACTGTCTGGGGGCGGCCAGCGATCCGGACATCGATGTCGGCGAGAAACAGAGCGTGGGCGCGGGGTGCTCCATCCTGCTGTGTTCAGATGGCCTGTGGTCGCAAGTCATGGACCCCGAACTGGAAAAGGTGTTTGTCCGCCGCAATGTCAGCCAAGTGTTGCCGGCGTTGATGAACGTGGCGGAACGCCGCGCCGGCGCGGGAGGAGACAATTTGTCCGCGGCGGCGGTGACCTTGCTGGACGAGGCGCAGGACTACGGCGAGCGCGAGGACGTGCTGGACACCGAGAAGGCGACGCCGCGTCAGCTGGGACGGATGATTCTGGATTCCAACCTGGAAACCATGCATCAGGAGATTCTGGCCAGCCGGGTAGCGGGCAAGCACGACTGAGCGCCTGCGCCGGCTGCGACGACTGTTATAATCGTCGGCATTTCCCGTTCTGGACGATGACATGATGCGACCTTCCCAACGCTCCGCCGATGCTTTGCGCACGGTGCGGATCAGCCGCCATTACCTCAAGCATGCCGAAGGCTCGGTGTTGATTGAGTTTGGCGATACCAAGGTGATTTGCACTGCCAGCGTGGACGACGGCGTGCCGGGCTTCCTGAAGGGCAAGGGCCGCGGCTGGGTAACGGCCGAGTACGGCATGCTGCCGCGTTCCACGGGCTCCCGCATGCGGCGAGAGTCTTCCGCCGGCAAGCAGTCCGGCCGCACTCAGGAGATCCAGCGCCTGATCGGCCGTTCGCTGCGCGCGGTGGTGGATCTGGAGAAGCTGGGCGAGCGCCAGATCCAGATTGATTGCGATGTGATCCAGGCCGACGGCGGCACCCGCACCGCTAGCATTACCGGCGCTTATGTGGCTTTGGCCGATGCGATTGGCCTGCTGCTGCGCGAGGGCAAGTTGAGCGAGAATCCGCTGCGCGACCAGGTGGCCGCGATTTCGGTCGGCTTGTATCAGGGCGTGCCGGTCTTGGATCTGGATTACGCGGAAGACTCCAACTGCGACACCGATATGAATGTGGTGATGACTGGCGACGGCCGTTTTGTTGAAGTGCAGGGCACGGCTGAAGGCGAGCCGTTTGGCGATCAAGAGCTGCAGGCGATGTTGGGCCTGGCCCGTTCCGGTATCCGCGAGCTGGTGGCGCTGCAGCGCCAGGCGCTGGCGGAGTGAGTCGAGCCCAGTTCAATAAAAAAGCCCCGGAAACGGGGCTTTTTTCATGGCTTGGCGCTCTTGCGAATGAACTGCTGCAGCGCATCGTAGAACATCGGCGCGCTGACGCTCATATTGTCTTCTTGTTTGCGTCGCGCGGCGACGGGGGCGGAGCTTTGCACCGCGACGATCACGGGCTGTCCCGGCCCCATCACGAACACAGGCGAGCCGCTATTGCCCTCCAGGGTGTCGCAGCGGTGCGTCAGCCGGCCGTCGGGGCGCAGTTTGGTGGCTTTGCAGGCGTTATGCACCAGCAGGTGCTTTTGATCGTCGATGGGGTAGCCGCCTTGGGTCAGCGTCCAACTTTGCTGATTCAGCAGTTCGCGCAACTGTTTGGCGTTGCCGCTGAAGACCGGCAATACGCCCTGGGTATCGCCCAGCGGGGTGGCCAGGCGCACGAAGGCGAAGTCGCGCGGCGCGATGCGCGGGGGGATGTAGAGCCCGTCCGCCCGGCGGTCCAGGCCTTTGAGGAAGCTCTTGTCCACCTGAACTTCCAGGATTTTGCTGCGGGCGGTGTATTCGTCGCCCCACAGGCCGACGGTGAAGCTGACGGCTGGGTCGAACCGGCCTTTCTCGTCAACAAAGCAATGCCCTGCGGTCAGCACCACGTCGCGGGCCACCAGCGCGCCGGTGCAAATGGTGCGCGAACGAGTTTGCAATTGCCCTACCGCAAGCCAGGGTTGATGGTCGGGGCGGGTGCGAACGCGGTCGTCCTGGCCGAAGAACAGGATTTTGTGTTCCGCGGAGATCTTGGGGGCGGCGGAAGCCAGCGGAGCCAGCAGCAGGCTGAGGACAAGCAGGGGGAGTTTCATCGAGTGTGGCCTTGCAAATGAAAACGGGGCGCCGAAGCGCCCCGAATTATGTGCGATTGCCGGAGGTGCCGGCAATGCTTGCCGCCTGATTACTTGGCAGCGGAAGCAGCTTTTTTGGAAGCTTTCTTCTCGGCTTTCTTGGCCGGAGCGGAAGCTTCTTTCTTAGCGGCTTGGGCTTTCTGAGCGGCTTTTTTGGAATCTTTCTTCTCGGCTTTCTTGGCCGGGGCGGAAGCTTCTTTCTTAGCAGCTTGGGCTTTCTGAGCAGCCGAAGCTTCTTTTTTAGCTACGTGCTTTTTGTGCTTTTTAGCGGCTTTTTTGGCCGGAGCGGAAGCGTCGGCTTTAGCGGCCTGGGCTTTTTGAGCAGCGGAAGCTTCTTTCTTAGCAGCGTGCTTTTTGTGCTTTTTAGCGGCTTTTTTGGCCGGAGCGGAAGCGTCGGCTTTAGCGGCCTGGGCTTTCTGAGCAGCGGAAGCTTCTTTCTTAGCAGCGTGCTTTTTGTGCTTTTTAGCGGCTTTTTTGGCCGGAGCGGAAGCGTCGGCTTTAGCGGCTTGGGCTTTCTGAGCGGCGGAAGCTTCTTTCTTAGCTACGTGCTTCTTGGCTTTTTTAGCTTTCGGAGCGGAAGCGTCGGCTTTAGCGGCTTGAGCTTTCTGAGCAGCGGAAGCTTCTTTCTTAGCTACGTGCTTCTTGGCTTTTTTAGCTTTCGGAGCGGAAGCTTCAGCTTTGGCGGCTTGAGCTTTCTGAGCGGCGGAAGCTTCTTTCTTAGCTACGTGCTTCTTGGCTTTTTTAGCCTTCGGAGCAGAAGCTTCGGCTTTGGCGGCCTGAGCTTTTTGAGCAGCGGAAGCTTCTTTCTTCGCTACTTTTTTCTCGGCTTTTTTAGCCTTGTGGATCGCAACCGGAGCGGAAGCAGCAGCTTTTTCAGCGGCGAAGCCGTTAACGGACACCAGGCTGAAAGCAGCGGTCAGAGCAAGCAGAGCCAGCTTTTTCATTTGTGAAACTCCTAAGTTTCTTGGATTGGTATGAAAGTGGACACATAATCCTTTTCAGGCCGAAATGCTAACCATGACAAGGGGCTGAGTCTATGCTCTCTGTGTATCCCAATGTTACGGAATGTACATATTTGGCGGCGGCGGGGTTCAGATCGGCCAGCGGAACAGAAAGCGCGCGCCGCCCAGCGGCGAGCTTTCCACTTTGACTTCGCCTCGGTGGGCGCGGGCGATGCCGGCAACGATGGCCAGGCCCAGACCATGGCCGCCGGTTTTGCGGCCGCGGCTTTCGTCCAGCCGCACGAAGGCGTCGAATACTCGGCTGCGGTCTTGTTCGGGAATGCCGGGGCCGTCGTCGTCCACCATGATGATGCAGTGGCGCTGCTCGACGATGATGCTGGTTTGCACCAGGTGGTTGGCGTGGCGGCGGGCGTTGGACAGGAAGTTGTCCAGCACCCGGGTCAGCAGGTGTTCGTCGGCGGTGATGGCCAGACTGGCGCCGGCAGGCTCCAGCCACTGAATGTCCTGCGTCAATGCGGCTTGGCCGGCGATGCGGTCCTTGGCCCAGGGAATGGCGTCGAAGGTGCTGAGCTTAAGAGGCGCTTCAGGCCGGTCCAGCCGCGCGTGCAGCAGCAATTCTTCCACGAGTTTGTCGATGGCGGACAAGTCGCGTTCGATCGCCTGCCGCTCCGGGCTGCTTTCGTCTCCTTCCAGCAGCGCCATCCGGTAGCGCAGCCGCGCCAGCGGCGTGCGCAGCTCATGAGCCACGGCGTTGGTCAGCGTTTTCTTGCTGTTGATCAGCGCGGCGATATTGTCGGCCATGTGGTTGAAGGCGACGCCCAACTGGCTGACGCCAGAGCGCGGCGGCAGGTCGACGCGGGCGGAAAGGTTGCCGCTGGCCAGCTTGCCGGCGGTTTGTTCCAGAGCCACCAGATCGCGCCAGTGCGGACGCATCCACAGGAAAACCGGGATCGCCAACGACAGGCCGATGAAGCCCAGCAGGGCGTAGTCGAACCATTTGAGCTGATGCAGGAAAAAGAGATAGCGCAGCGGGCCGGCCACCAACAGGTAGTTACTGTCCTCCAGTTTTTGCAGGAATACGTATTTGTCTTCCAGCATCACGATTTCGCCGCGGTCCAGCGCCTGCTTGGATTCGTCGTCCAGCAGATAGCTGCTCATCTTTTCCACTTTGACGCGGAAGGTGAAGCCGTGATCGGAGTTGGCCAGCGTTTCGCTCCAGCGGTCTTCCGGCACGCCGCGCAAATCGGCCTCGATCAGCGACAGCGTGGTACGCAGCAGGTCGGACAGATAGCGCTCGCCCACATCGTCCACCGCCTGTTTGTAGACCGCGCCCACCAAGACCACTGCCACCAGGAAACAGGTCATCAGCAGCAGGTAGAACTGGATGAACAATCGGCGCATGCGCGCTTACTCCCAGCCGGACAAGGAGAACAGATAGCCGCGGTTGCGCACGGTCTTGATGCGGAACGGCTCGCTGGGGTTGTCGCCCAGTTTTTTGCGCAGCCGCGAGATGGCCACATCTATGCTGCGGTCCAGTCCGTCGTAGCTGACGCCGCGCATTTCCTTGAGCAGGATATCTCGGTTCAGGGTTTCGCCGGCGTGGCTGGCCAGCAACCACAGCAGATCGAAGTCCGAGGTGGACAACGGAATCTTTTCGTTGGCCAGCGTCACGTCGCGGCTGATCGGGTCTATGGCCAACTGACCGAACACCACTTTCCGGGTGCCCGGCTTGGGCGCGGCGGCGTCGGCGTTGGCCGGAGCGGGCCGCAGGTTGCGCAATTGGGCGCGCAGCCGCGCTACCAGCACCGAGGGCGGCGTGGTTTTCAGAATGTAGTCGTTGGCGCCCAGTTCCAGGCCCAGTATCTGGTTCATATCGCTGTCCAGCGAGGTCAGCATGATGATGGGGCCGTCAAACTTGGGGCGCAGCTCGCGGCAGATGGAGAGACCGTCCTTGCCGGGCAACATGATGTCCAGCAGCACCAGATCGGGCGCTTCGCGGGCTATGGTGTCCAGCGCGGCGTCGCCGCGCGGCTCCACAACCACGTCCATTTCATGACGGGACAGGAAGTCGCTGATCAGCTCGGCCAGGTCGGCGTCGTCTTCTACAAACACGATGCGGTGAGTCATGCCTTGCATCCATCTATTCAGTGGTCAATCCGCGAAGTATCGCCCGAGCCGCCGCGCGCTTCAACTGCAAGCACGGTCAGGACGGTGTTGTTCCGGTCCGGCGAGCAGGCGATTTCCGTTTCGAAGCGGAAAATCCACCGGTCCACAGTTGGCGGCGGCTTGATTACAGTTTCTCGACATCGCCAACCGTTTTGCAAAGGAAACCCCATGAACGATCAAGTCCGTCCCATCGCTGTCGACCAGGCCGCTATCCGTCGTCTGGCGGACCAGGTTTTGGGGCAGGTTCCCGCCTTGCTGGACGCGGCCGGCAAATATTTGACCGAGGTTCAGCAGCAGAAGCTGGATTCGCATGTGCTGGCGATGGCACGCCGTTCCTTGACCGGAGAGGGCCTGCCGGATTTCGACAAGAGCCTGTTCGACGAGATCTCGGACACTACGCGGCGTTTGTCCGCCGCGGTGGTGGCCTTATTCGGCAACCTGCCGGAAGAAGAAGCGCTGCTGCTGTCCATTCATTTCGAGATGGCCAAGAACAAGGCCTGAAGTCCGCCGTGCAAAGCTAGAGAGATAGAGGAGAAGACTATGACGCAGATAACCGTAGTGATTGGCGACCGCCTGGGCAAGGGACAGAAAGTGGGCGCGGGGGCGGAAGCCGCCGGCGCGCGCGCGGTGGTGGTTCCGGGCATGGCCGCGGACATGAAATTGGGCGACGTGATGCAGGCGGAGGGCGCGCAGCTGGGGATTTCCTTCTGCGGCAGCGGCGGCGCCGGCGCCATCACCGCGCAGACCAAGTACGGCTACAAGGCCAAATACGGCATGCGTTCGGTGGAGGAGGGCGTGACCGCGATCGAGGAGGGCTACACCGTGCTCGGGTTCGGTTTCATGGACAAGGAAGAGCTGGGGCAGCGGCTGGTGGCCGCCTATTTGAAGAAATACGGCGGCTGAGCGATGCAAAGGCGTTTCGAATCCAGCGTGACGGTCAGCGGCCGCGGCGACAGCAAGGCGCAGGCTTGCGCCGATGCCTTGTCCGGCGTGCAGCGCGCGGTGACGGCGGCCGGCCATCAGGTGCTGCTGCGCATTGAGCCCCTGCGGGTGGCGGTGGTCGCGGCGGAGGAAGTCCGCCGTTGCGAGCGCTTTTTGTTCTTCTTTCTGCCGCGGGACCGGCTCAGCTATGCCGTCACGTTGGAGGTGGAGGTCAGCGTGACCGTGCTGGATATCGAGGCCGTGCCGTTCACTGTGCGCCAAGCTTAGGCGCTGGCTGTCGTTTCATACCAGAGGAGGAAGCCATGCTTCTGATCATTCTTCTCAAGTCGCTGTTGATCGGCGGCTTGGTCGGGGTTGCGGTGGGCGCCGGCGCGGCCCGAATGTTCCATGCGCCAACGTCCCAAGGCATGGGCGCCTTTCGCACCCTGGGCGAACTCAATTCCTGCGAGGGCGATCCGGCCTCGCATTTTTCCTTCGGCCTGGGCTTTTTCTTCAACGCCTGGGCCTCGTCGGTGGCGGCCGGCGCTTTCACTCAGGACATCGATCACCGGGTGATCCCGCACTGGGGGGCGGCGGCGCTGCTGGCGCGCAACCGCAACCTGGCGGAGACCCTGCACAACCCGCGCAAGATGGCCTTGGTGTGCGGGGTGATAGGCATGCTGCTGGTGGCCTTCCTGAACACCACCGCTTCGGCGGTGCCGGCTTCGCTGCAAATCACCGCGGTCAAGGTCTTGGTGCCCGCGGCCAATCTGCTGGTCAATACCGTGATGCCGGTGATTTTCTGGCTGGCGGCGATTGAGGCCGGCCGTCGCTCCGGATTGTGGGGCACGGTGTTTGGCGGTCTGGCCCAGTTGATCATGGGCAATGCCGTGCCGGGCCTGGTGCTGGGCATTCTGATCGGCAAGGGAGTGGACGAGGGCGGCTGGAACAAGATCACCAAGTTGATGATGGCGGCTATCGTGGCCTTGTTCGCGCTCAGCGCCTTCTTCCGCGGCTTTGATCTGAAGTTGCTCAGCAGCTTCCACTTGAACGCCCCGTCCTGGTTGGAACTGCTGCACGCCGCAGTGCGCGGCGCTTGAGCGCTAAGAACGTATTTACGATCTGGCGAGCAAGGGCGAGACAAGGCGAAAACGGCTGAGAAAGCGGAATGTACACGTGGTGCATGAGTATTTCGAAGCCGTTTTCAACGCCGTATCGCCGCAGCGCAGCAGATCGTAAACAGGTTCGTAAGGAGAACGTAATGATTGAGCAACAACACAACGCTGGTTTCTGGTTGGCGGATTGGTCTTTCCCGCTCTTGGTGGGGCTGTTGTCCGCCGGCGTCTTTGCCGGCACACATATGTATTACGTCTACGGCATCGGCGCTTTCAACGAGGTGGCTTTCGTCTCGATGCTGAGAGCGGGCATGGATACCGGCGTTTACGGCGCGGTGGCGGCCTTCGGCGCCAGCTTCCTCTTTGCCCGGGTGATAGAAGGCTCGCTGGTGGGCATTCTGGACATAGGCGGGGCCATCATGACCGGCGTCGGCCTCGGCATTCCGGCCATGTTCCTCGGCGCGGGGATTCTGTTTCCGGTGGAAAACTTCGGCGCGGCGCTGGCCACCGGCCTGGTCATCGGCCTGCTGATAGGCGCGGTGATTGTCTTTGCGCGCAAATTCACCATCAATCAGGGCAATTCCACTTACGGCGCCGACGTGATGATGGGCGCCGGCAACTCCTCTGGCCGCTTCCTCGGCCCCTTGATCATCTTGTCGGCGATGGCGGCGTCCATTCCCATTGGCGTGGGCTCGTTGCTGGGCGCGCTGGTCTTCTATCTGTGGGGCAAACCCATCACCGGCGGCGCCATCCTCGGCGCGATGCTGCTGGGCACGCTGTTCCCGGTGGCGATTGTCTGAGGAGGCGCTGATGGATGACTTGCTGATCAAGGATGCCTTGCTGGCCGATGGCTCGGTGCTGGACGTCGCCGTCCGCCACGGCAAGATCGCCGGGCTGGGGCGTCAGGAAGGACCGGCCCGGCGCACGGTGCGGCTGGATGGCCGTTGGTGGCTCAGCGCCGGCTGGATAGACGGCCATGTGCATTGCAACCCGGCTTCGCCGATTTACCACGATGAGCCGGACCAGGTGGGCGTGGCCGGCGGCGTCACCACGGTAGTGGACGCGGGGAGCGTCGGAGCCGACGATGTCGCCGCTTTCCGCGAGTTGGCCGGCGGCTGCCGCACCGATGTGCGCGCGCTGTTGAATATTTCGCGCATCGGCCTCGCCACTCAGCATGAGTTGGCCAATCTAGACGATGTCGACGTGGCGTTGGCGGGCGCGGCGATCCGCGCTCATCGCGATTTCATCGTCGGCATCAAGGCTCGGCTGAGCGGCAGCGTGGTCGGCGCCAACGGGATCGCGCCGCTGGCGCGGGCCAAGGAGATCCAGCGCCGCTTTGGGCCGCTGCCGCTGATGGTGCACATCGGCAATACTCCGCCGTCGCTGGACGAGATCGCAGAATGGCTGGAGCCGGGCGATATCGTCACCCATTGTTTCAACGGCAAGCCCAACCGCATCCTGGACGCCGCCGGCGCGCTGCGCGCCTCGGTGCGGGCCGCGATCGAGCGCGGCGTGTTGTTGGATGTCGGCCACGGCAGCGCCAGCTTCAGTTTCCGCGTAGCGCGCGAAGCCATGGCGCTGGGCGTGTACCCGGACACCATCAGCTCGGACATCTATTGCCGCAACCGCGTCAGCGGGCCGGTGTTCGGCCTGGCGGCGGTGATGTCCAAATTCCTGAGCCTGGGCATGCCGCTGGATCGGGTGTTGGACTGCGTGACCCGGTGGCCGGCAGAGGCGCTGCGGCTCAGCGGCAAAGGGCGGCTGGAAGTCGGCGCGGACGCCGATCTCACCATTTTCGACATTGAAACCGCGCCGCGGCCGCTGAGCGACAGCGACGGCGACACGCTGACTTGCGTGCGTAACCTGGTGCCGCTGGCGGCGGTGGCGGGCGGCGTTTTGCTGCCCACCGAACAAGGAAAGGCTTGCCATGTCTTCAATCTATGAACGGTACCAGCTGCGACCGGTGATCAACGCCTCCGGCCGCATGACCATGCTTGGCGTATCCACGCCTGCGCCGGAGGTGACGGCCGCGGTGGCGCAGGGCCTGGGCCAGTATTTCGAGATGAAGGATTTGGTCGACAAAACCGGCGACTACATCGCCCGCTTGCTGGAGGTGGAGGCCGCCACCGTGGTGTCCTGCGCATCCGCCGGCATTGCTCAGTCGGTGGCCGCGGTCATTGTCCGCGATGATCCGCGTCTGCTGGTGAACCTGCACGCGCAGGCAGTCAACGGGCCGCGTGAAATCGTGCTGCCCAAAGGGCACAACGTCAATTTCGGCGCGCCGGTTGGCACCATGGTGGCGCTGGGCGGCGGTCGGGTGGTGGAAGCCGGCTGGGGCAATGAGTGTTCGGTCGGGCAACTTGAGGCCGCGGTGGGGCCCGACACGGCCGCCATTCTGTACATCAAGTCGCATCACGCCTTGCAGAAAAGCGTGCTCAGCGTGGCTGAGGCCGCCGAGGTGGCGCGCCGCCGCCATGTGCCGCTGATCGTCGATGCGGCGGCGGAGGAGGACTTGCGCGCCTACTACCTGCAAGGGGCCGACCTGGTGATCTACAGCGGAGCCAAGGCGATTGAGGGGCCGACCAGCGGCCTGGTGCTGGGCCGCCGCCAGTATGTGGAATGGGTCAAGCTGCAAAGCCAGGGCATAGGCCGGGCGATGAAGGTGGGCAAGGAGGGCATCCTGGGCCTGACCTGCGCGATCGAACGCTATCTCAAACAGGACAAGGAAAGCGGAGCGGCCATGGCGGAACGGCTGCAGCCCTTCATCGCCGGCCTGAACCAACTGGCCGGCGTGAGCGCGCGGCTGGTCTGGGACGCCGCCGGCCGCGACATCGCTCGCGCCGAGATCGCTTTTGACGCCGCCGCGTCCGGCCTCAGCGCGGCCGCCGCGTCCGGCCTCAGCGCGGCCGCCGCGGCCGCCGCGCTGAAACAGGGCGACATCGCCATTTATTTCCGGGAATACCGGGCTAACGAGGGCAAGCTGGAAGTGGACGCGCGCAGCGTGGACGCCGCCCAGCTGGAACAGATCAGCGCGCGCATCCGCCGCTTGCTGACGGGAGAATAAGCATGAAACTGGAACCCAATTTTTATCAAGGCCGCGTTTGCTTGAATGTGTTGGCGGGTAGCAAGCACAATGCCAGAGATATCCACCAAGCGGCGGAAGGACACGTATTGGTGGGAGTCTTGTCGAAGAACTACGCCGATGTGGACAGCGCGGTTGCCGACATGCGCGAATACGCGGCCTTGATCGACAACGCCTTGTCGGTGGGGCTGGGCGCCGGCGATCCGCGCCAGTCGGACATGGTCAGCGCCATTGCCGGCCAAGTGCAGCCGCAGCACGTCAATCAGGTGTTCACCGGCGTCGGCGCCAGCCGCGCGCTGCTGGGCCAGGCGCGTACCGTGGTCAACGGCCTGGTTTCGCCCAGCGGCATTCCTGGCCTGGTGAAGGTGTCCACCGGTCCGCTCAGCGCAGAATCGCCCGTTTGCGCGGCGCCGGTGGACACCGCCATCGCCATGCTCAAGGATATGGGCGGCAGTTCGATCAAGTACTTTCCCATGGGAGGACTGGGCTGCCGCGATGAGTACCTGGCGGTGGCGGAAGCCTGCGCGCGCCATGATTTCTGGCTGGAGCCCACCGGCGGCATCTCGCTGGAGAACTTCAGCGAGATCGTCCGCCTGGCGCTGGAGGCCGGCGTGCCCAAGGTGATTCCGCATGTGTACAGCTCCATCATCGACGCGAATGGCGAAACCCGGCCGGGCGACGTTGAACGGCTGCTGTCGATGGTGAAAGCCTTGTTGTAGACGCGCCCGGGGAGGCCGGGCGCGGATGGGTTCAAGAAAGAGGCTCATGGTCAAATTCCCCTATCAACGGCTGGCCCAGGCCTTTGCCGCCCTGCAGGCGGAAGCGCTGCCGCAGGAAGAGCTGGCGCGTCGGCTGGCGGTGTCCACTCGCACTGTGCGCAACGATATCGACGCGCTCAACGCCATTCTGGCCGAGCACGGCGCGCGCTTCGTGCTCAAGCGCGGCGAGGGCTACCGGCTGCAGGCCGACGACCCGGAACGCTTCCAGCGGGTGCGGCCGCAGGCCGGTTCCGGCCGCGCCATCCCGCGACAGGCCGGCGAGCGGGTGCACTACCTGCTGGCTCAATTTCTCGGTTCCGCCTACGCCTTGAAGCTGCAAGATCTGGCCGACGCCTGGTGCGTGAGCCGCGCCACCTTGCAGGCGGACATGGCCGAGGTGCGCGAGCGTCTGGCCGCTTACGGTCTGAGCATAGAGGCCAAGCCGCACTACGGCATGAAGCTGTTGGGCGCGGAATCCTCCATCCGCGTCTGCCTTAGCGATCTATTGGCGCAACTGGCGGCGGAGCGGCCGGACCACCCGCTGTTGAGCGCGGACCCGGTGCTGGCCGACGCGCTGGCGACGGTGCGCGCGGGCCTGCCGGGCTGTTTGAGCCGCGCCGGCGTCCGTCTCAGCGACGATGGCGCTCAGTTTCTGACCTTTTATTGCGCGGTGGCGGCCAAGCGCATCGTCGACGGTTTTCCGCTACAGGACTTCTGCGGCGAGGAGACGCTGCCGGCGGTGGATCAGGCCGCCACGCATATCGTTGGCCTGCTGAGGCGCATGAGCGGAGTGGAAATCGCCGCCGCCGAGCGGGCCTTTCTCTGCGTCAACATTGCCGCGCGCAGCCTGACCGGCATGTTGCCCAGCGCGATCAACGCCGACGACGCCGACGCCTTGGTCTGCTACATCCTCGACTATATCAACCGCCATTACCGTTACGATCTACGCGCCGACCGGCAATTGCGAGAGGACCTGATCACCCACGTTAAAACCATGATCACCCGGGTGCGTTACCAGATTAATCTGCCCAATCCGGTGTTGGCCGACATCAAGCAGCATTACGCGCTGGCCTACGACTTCACGCTGGCGGCGGTGTCTAGCTGGGCCAAGCACTCGCCGTACCGGATCTCGGAAAATGAGATCGGCTATCTGGTGCTGCACATCGGCGTGGGGCTGGAGCGCCATTACCAGATCGGCTATCTGCGCCGGCCGCAGGCCCTGCTGGTGTGCGACGGCGGCAACGCTACGCTGCGCACGTTGGAGGCGGTGTTGCGGCGCCGTTTCCCGCAGTTGGAGGTGTGCGCCTCCTTGTCCTGTCAGGAATACGAGGCGCTGGAGCATGTGAGCGCGGATTTCGTGGTGTCCACGGTGCGCTTGGAAGACAAGCGCAAGCCCGTGGCGCTGCTGTCGCCGTTTCCATCGGATTACCAGTTGGAGCAATTGGCGCGGCTGGTGGCGGTGGACCGTACCCGGCCTTATATGTTGGAACGCTATTTTTCCGCCAAGCATTTCTGGGTGGCGGAAGCGGGACTGAGCCAGCAGGCCTTGTTCGAGCGTGTTTGCGGGCAGTTGCGCGAGGAGGGCTATGTCGACGCCGATTTCCTGCCTTCGGTGCGCGAGCGCGAGGACATTCTCAGCACCATGCTGGGCGACGGCATCGCCTTGCCGCACTCGCTGGGTCTGCTGGCGCGCAAAACCACGGTGTGCACCATCATCGCGCCGCACGGCGTCGCCTGGGGCGAGGGCAGCGTGGCGCGGGTGATTTTTCTGCTGGCGATCAGCAAGACCGAGTACGAGGAGGCGATGGCGATCTACGAACTGTTCGTTTCCTTCATGCGCCAACGCGCCGGCGTCCGGCTGGTGGAAAGCCGCAGCTTCGAAGAGTTTCTGCGCAATGCCTTGCTATGCCTGCCTGAGTCCTGAAGCACGCGGGAAAGGCTTTTCCCGCGGCTGTCAATCCATACGGTTTGGTTTATGTTTTTGTTGCGATTTGTATTGAATCGCGTTGTTTTTGTGCACAGCGAAGGGTGGAGTTCCTGCTTTTTTGTAACAGTTTGAAACTGTGTATATGTTCGAGTATTTACTTCATGCTTTCGTTCTAGATCACGCCATGTCTGAGCTTGGGCGTTATTTTCGTCATTGATCTGTAACAAGTGATCTGGTTTTGCCCTGCGGGCGGCCATTAACCTGGATCAAATTTGCCCTTGAAAGTTGGGGGCGAACTGTTTTTAATAGCGCCGCCTGGCTTCACAACCGGGATGCTCCCGCCGCTTTCTGCGCCGTCCAGGGCCGCTTGCCCGCTGGAAGACGCGTCTCCGCCCGAGGGTTCGCCGGCTGTCAGCGTTGTGATGTCCCAGCAGGAGAAAGCCGGCTGTCGCCGCTCTCCTGTCGCGTCATCCGCTTGGAGCGATTCACGTCGCCCCTGTCGATTGATCATACCGACCTTTCGATTTTGATCAGCTCGCGCTGCGAGTTCCGCATTGTTTTTTATTATGACGATAGCATTTGCATGGCCGTCGGCCGCGCAAGGGCTCGCTGTTGCCGTCCGGTCATGAGCCGGGCCTGGATTACCGCCGCCGGGGCCGATGGCGCGCAGCCGTAGCGCCCGGGCGAGATAACAAGAATGTTCAACCCGTAAAGTCGTAAATGATGAGAAACCAAAGACCCTCACGCCTGTGGCGGGGACTTGCTATTGCTTCGGCGTTGCTGCTCGCCGGGTGTCAAGGCGGAATCCTTGACCCCAAGGGCCCGGTGGCGGCGGAGCAGAAGTCCCTGATCATCACGGCAACCGCGCTGATGCTGCTGGTGGTCATCCCGGTGATCGTGATGACCCTGTTCTTCGCCTGGAAGTACCGAGCCAGCAACAAGGACGCCGTCTACGAGCCCAAATGGTCGCACTCGACCAAGATCGAGCTGGTGGTCTGGCTGATTCCCTGCATCATCATCGCCTTCCTTGCCGTGCTCACCTGGGAAACCACCCACAAGCTGGACCCGTACCGCCCGCTGGATTCGGATCAGAAGCCGATCGAGGTGCAGGTGGTGGCGTTGAACTGGAAATGGTTGTTCATCTACCCGGAACAGCAGATCGCCACGATCAACGAGCTGGCCTTCCCCAGTAATGTGCCGGTGAATTTCAAGATCACTTCCGACGCGGCGATGAATTCCTTCTTCATCCCGCAATTGGGCGGCCAGATTTACGCGATGGCCGGCATGCAGACCCAGTTGCATCTGCTGGCGCATGAGCCGGGCGTGTACAAGGGCTTCTCCGCCAACTACAGCGGCGCCGGCTTCTCCGGCATGAAGTTCAACGCCGTCGCCACCAAAACGCCGGCTGAGTTCGATGCCTGGGTGGCCAAGGTCAAGGCTTCCGGCAAGACGCTGGACGTCAACGGCTATCGCGGCCTGGTGCTGCCTAGCGAAAAGAACCCGGTGACCTATTACGGCGCCGTCACCCCCTATCTGTTCCAGGGCGTGTTGCACAAATACATGACCGGCCGCACCTCGCTGGCCGCCACCGAGGCCGACGTCAAGCTGGCCGCGCTGGCCAAGAGCCTGTGTGAACCGCTGACGGTGAAGGAGTAATCAAGACATGCTGTTAGGCAAACTGACGCTGGACGCCATCCCTTTCCACGAACCCATCGTGATGGGCGCGCTGGGCGGCGCCGGCCTGATCGGGCTGATGCTGGTGGCCCTGATCTCCAAAATGGGCAAATGGGGCTATCTGTGGCATGAGTGGCTGACTTCGGTCGATCACAAGAAGATCGGCGTGATGTACATCATCGTCGCCATGATCATGTTGCTGCGCGGCTTCGCCGACGCGCTGATGATGCGCGCGCAACTGGCCATCGCCACCGGCGGTAGCCATGGCGTGCTGCCGCCCGATCACTACGATCAGATCTTCACCGCCCACGGCGTGATCATGATCATTTTCATGGCGATGCCGTTCATGACGGGCCTGATGAACATCGTGGTGCCGCTGCAGATCGGCGCGCGCGACGTGGCCTTCCCCTTCCTGAACTCGCTGAGCTTCTGGCTGCTGGTGGCGGCGGTGATTCTGGTCAACCTGTCGTTGGGCGTGGGCAACTTCGCCCGCACCGGCTGGGTGGCCTATCCGCCCTTGGCCGGCATCGCATTCAGTCCAGACGTGGGGGTGGATTACTACACCTGGGCCTTGCAGATATCAGGGATAGGGACGACGCTGACGGCGATCAACTTCCTGGTCACCGTGATCAAGATGCGCGCTCCAGGCATGAAGCTGATGGACATGCCGATCTTCACCTGGACCTGCACCTGGGCCAATGTGCTGATCGCCAGTTCCTTCCCGATCCTGACCGGCGCGCTGGCCATGCTGAGCCTGGACCGCTACCTGGACTTCCATTTCTTCACCGCGGAAGCCGGCGGCAACGCGATGATGTATCTGAACCTGTTCTGGGCCTGGGGTCACCCCGAGGTGTACATTCTGGTGCTGCCCGCCTTCGGCATTTTCTCCGAGGTGGTGTCCACCTTCACCGGCAAGCGCCTGTTCGGCCATAAGTCCATGATCTACGCCAGCGGCGCGATTTCCATCCTGGGCTTCATGGTATGGCTGCATCACTTCTTCACCATGGGTTCCGGCGCCAGCGTCAACGCTTTCTTCGGCATCGCCACCATGATCATTTCGATCCCGACCGGGGTGAAGCTGTTCAACTGGTTATTCACCATCTACCGCGGCCGCCTGCGCTTTGAAACTCCCATCCTGTGGACGCTGGGTTTCATGGTTACCTTCTCCATCGGCGGCATGACCGGCGTGTTGATGGCGGTGCCGGGCGCGGACTTCGTGTTGCACAACAGCCTGTTCCTGATCGCCCACTTCCACAACACCATTATCGGCGGCGCGGTGTTCGGCTACTTGGCCGGCGTGACCTTCTGGTTCCCGAAAGTGTTTGGTTTCAAGTTGAACCCGAAACTGGGCAAGGCCTCGTTCTGGTTCTGGCAGATCGGCTTCATGTTCGCCTTCATGCCGCTGTATGTGTTGGGCTTCCTCGGCATGACCCGCCGCCTGAACTACACCACCAATCCTGAATGGGAGCCGTGGCTGTACCTGGCGCTGTTCGGCGCGCTGTTGATCGCCTGCGGCATCGCCTGCCAACTGCTGCAGATCGCGGTTAGCATCCGCGACCGCAAGAAGCTGGCCGACGTCAGCGGCGACCCGTGGAACGGCCATACCCTGGAGTGGTCCACCTCGTCGCCGGCGCCGTTCTACAACTTTGCCAAGCTGCCGGTGGTGCATGACATCGACGCCTTCACCGACATGAAGGAAAAAGGAGTGGCCTATGCGGTGCCGAAGTCCTACGAGCCTATCCACATGCCCAAGAACACCGCGGTGGGCGTCTACATCGGCGGCTTTACCACGGTGCTGGGCTTCGCCTTGATCTGGCATATCTGGTGGTTGGCCATCGTTGGCCTGGTGGGCATCGTCGGCTGCATGCTGGCGCGCGCCTACGACAACGACCTGGACTACTACGTGCAGCCGGAGGAAGTGGAAGCCATCGAGCGCGAGCGCTTCGAGAAGCTGGGCATCGACGTGGACAACTACACCGAGCGTGATCCGGCCCAGCCGCAAAAGGCTGTGCGTCCGACCACCACCGCGTAAGGGGCTGAATCCGACATGACGACTTATGTAAAAGACGCGCACGAAGCGCATGAGGACCACGAGCACCACGACAGCGGTTCGCAAACCGTGCTGGGCTTCTGGTTCTACCTGATGACCGACTGCATCCTGTTCGCCAGCGCGTTCGCGGCTTACGCCGTGCTGTTCCGCAATGTGGCGGAAGGCGTGTCCGGCAAGGATATCTTCGATCTGCAATACGTGCTGGTGGAAACCGCGGCGCTGCTGCTGTCCTCCATCACCTACGGCTTTGCGATGATCGCCGGTCAGAAGGGCAATAAATCCGCGGTGCTGGGCTGGCTGGGCATGACCTTCCTGTTTGGCGCCGTCTTCATCGGCCTGGAAATCAACGAGTTTCATCACCTGATCTCCGAGGGCCACGGCCCGCAGGTCAGCGCCTTCCTGTCGGCCTTCTTCGGCCTGGTGGGTCTGCACGGCCTGCACGTGACCGCCGGCCTGATCTGGATGGCGGTGATGATGATGGAAGTGGCCAAGACCGGCCTGACCGGCCGCGCGATGACGCGCCTGAACTGCCTGTCGCTGTTCTGGCACTTCCTCGACATCGTGTGGATCTGCGTGTTCACCGTCGTCTACCTGAAAGGAGCCATGGGATGAGCCAGGCACATGAACACGCCGCGCACGGCAGCGTGAAAAGCTATCTGATCGGCTTCCTGCTGTCGGTGGTGCTCACCGCCATTCCGTTCTGGATGGTGATGGGCGGCGCCTTCACGCCGCAGGCGACGGCCATCGGCATCTTCGCGCTGGCGGTGGTGCAGATCGTGGTGCATCTGAAGTATTTCCTGCACCTGGACTTCAGCAAGGAGGGCAAGCTCAACACCATGTCCTTCCTGTTCACCGGCATGGTGATCGTGCTGCTGGTCGGGCTGTCGATCTGGATCATCTACACCGCCGACGCGCTGATGATGCGTTGAGACGGCGTTGAGAGAGACCGCCTTGAAATTCAAGCGCTATTTGCAGGTGACCAAGCCGGGCATCATCTTCGGCAACCTGATCTCGGCCGTCGGCGGCTTTCTGCTGGCGGCCCAGGGCCGAGTTGACTGGAGCTTGCTGCTGGCCACGCTGGCCGGCCTCTCGCTGGTGGTGGCGTCCGGCTGTGCGATCAACAACTGCATAGACCAGGACATCGACGCCAAGATGGCCCGTACCCGCAAGCGGGTGCTGGTCACCGGCGCGATGAGCACCCGGGCGGCGCTGGCTCACGGCCTGCTGCTCGGCCTGGCCGGCTTCTACGCGCTGTGGCGCTGGACCAATCCGCTGGCCTTCGGCTGCGTGCTGTTCGGCTTCGTCATCTATGTGGGGGTGTACAGCCTCTATATGAAGCGCCATTCGGTGTACGGCACCCTGGTGGGCAGCTTGTCCGGCGCGGTGCCGCCGGTGGCCGGCTACTGCGCGGTGACCGGCCGTTTCGACGCCGGCGCGGCTATCCTGCTGCTGATGTTCTGTCTGTGGCAGATGCCGCATTCCTACGCCATCGCCATCTTCCGCCTGCAGGATTACCAGGCGGCGGGGATTCCGGTGTTGCCGGTGGTCAAGGGCATTTCCAGCGCCAAGCGCCAGATCGTGCTTTATATCCTGGCCTTCGGCGCCGCCACCGCGATGCTGGCTTTCGGCGGATACGCCGGCTACGGCTATCTGGCGGTGGCCGGAGCCACCAGCCTGTGGTGGCTGAAGATGGCCTTGTCCGGCTACAAGAGCAGCACCGACGACCGCGTCTGGGCGCGTCAGGTGTTCTTCTTTTCCATCATCACCATCACCGCGCTATCCGTGATGATGGCGGTGGATTTCCGGCAGCCGGAACGCCAACAGCTGGCCGGCCTGAGCGCCACCGCGCAGTCCTGAATGTCAGCAAGCCAAGACAAAGCGCGGGCCGCGGCCCGCGCTTTTTTCATGGCTGAGCGGCTAGAGCGCGATCACACGTCGTCGGCCGCGACGCTGACCAGCACTTGGTCGGCGGCGACAATGTCGCCCACCCGGCAGTGCAGCGCGCTGACGACGCCGGCGCGCGGCGCATAGATCCGGTTTTCCATCTTCATCGCTTCGACCACGGCCAGTACCTGGTTGGCTTCCACGCGCTGTTCGACGGCCACCGGCAGCGCCACCACGGTGCCCGGCATCGGCGAGGTCACCCGTTGGCCGGCGTCGGCGTCCGCCTCGGCAGCCTCCGGCTGCTCCGCCTGCAAGCGCAGCCGATGGCCGCCCACCGTCAGCTCCATGTCGTCGCCGCAGGGCAGGGCGCTCCAGCGCAGCCCGTCCACCTCGCCGCGCCACAGCTCGCCGTCGCGGCTCAGTTCCACGCACAGTCTCCGCTCTCCCACCGCCACGCGGGCATGGGCGCCGGCGCGATCCAGCAGCCGGGCCTGCCAGCGCGAAGCGCCGGCGCGATAGCTCAGGCGGCCCAAGGGCGCGTCCGGGTCCAGCGCGGCGCGGTCGTGGGGGCCGATGCCGCCCTGCCAGGGCGAGGATGATTCGGCGCAGTTCAGCGCCAGTTCGACGGCTGCGGCGCAGGCGACGGCTTCGGCCACCGGCGCGCTTTCCGGCGCGGCGGCGAGCTGGTCGACCAGATGGGTGTCCAGCAGGCCGGCCCGCACCCGCGGTTCGCGCAGCAGCCGGTCGATGAAGCCCAGATTGCTGGTCAGGCCCGGCAGCGCGGTGTCGCGCGCGGCGGCCTGTAGCGTGTCCAGCGCCGCGCCGCGGTTGCCGCCGTGGGCGATCAGCTTGGCCAGCATCGGATCGTAGAAGGCCGGTACTTCGCCGCCGCCGCCGTCGAAGGCCGCGTCCACTCGGCAGCCTTGCGGCCAGCGCGCCAGCAGCGCCTTGCCCTGCATGGGCGCGAATTCGCGCAGCGGGTCTTCGGCGTAGACTCGGCACTCGATGGCGTGGCCATCTGCGCGGATCTCCTCCTGGCGCAGCGGCAAGGCTTCGCCGGCGGCCACGCGCAGCTGCCATTCCACCAAGTCCAGGCCGGTGACGGCTTCGGTAACCGGATGTTCCACCTGCAAGCGGGTGTTCACTTCCAGGAAATAAAACTGGCCGTCCGGCGCCAGGATGAATTCAAAAGTGCCGGCGTTCCGGTAGCCGATGGCTGCCGCGCCGCGCACCGCGGTGTCCAGCAGCGCGGCGCGGGTGGCGGCCGGCATCGCGCAGGCCGGTGCCTCTTCGATGATTTTCTGGTGGCGACGCTGCAAGGAGCACTCGCGTTCGAACAGATGCACCACATTGCCGCGACTATCGCCGAACACCTGCACTTCCAGGTGGCGCGGCTGGGCGATGTAGCGCTCCACCAGCAAGCGGCCGTCGCCGAAGCTGGAGCGGCCGACGCGCACGGCGGCGTCCACCGCCTCGCGCAGCGCGGCTTCTTCCCACACCACCTGCATGCCTTTTCCGCCGCCGCCGGCCACCGGCTTGAGGATGACCGGATAGCCGATCTCGGCGCTGCTCTCCAGGATCAGACCGTAGGATTCGGTGGCCTCCACCGAGCCCGGCGTTACCGGCACGCCCGCCGCCGCCATCAACTGACGCGCGCGCGCTTTGTCTCCCATCTGGGCGATGGTGTCGGCGTCCGGGCCTATGAAGACCAGGCCGGCGGCGGTCACCGCTCGGGCGAAGTCGGCGTTTTCCGAGAGGAAGCCATAGCCGGGATGAATGGCCTCGCAGCCGCTGGCCAGCGCCGCGGCAATGATGGCCTCTCCATTCAGATAGCTGGCGCTGGCCGGGGCCTCGCCTATCCAGCGCCGCTCCGCGGCCCCTTCCAGGTGCGCGGCGTCGGCGTCGGCCGTGGAGTAGACGGCGACATGCTCGATACCGAGCCGCCGGCAGCTGCGGGCGATGCGGCGCGCGATCTCGCCGCGGTTGGCGATCAAAATTCGTTTGAACATGGTGTTTACATCCTGAAAACGCCGAAGCGGGTGTCTTGGACGGGAGCGGCGGCGGCCAGCGCCAGGCTGAGCGCCAGCCATTCGCGGGTCTGGGCCGGGTCGACGATGGCGTCCACCCACATGCGGGCCGCCACGTACAGCGCCTGGCCCTGGCGCTCGTAGGCGTCGCGGATCGGCCGCTTGAAGCTTTCCTCTTCTTCCGGCGTCCAGGCCTTGCCCTGTTTTTCCAATTGTTCCGCGCGGATCAGCGCCAGCACTGTCGCCGCCTGTTCCCCGCCCACCACCGTGGTCTTGGCGTTGGGCCACATCGCCATCAACTGCGGGCCGATGGCGCGGCCGCACATGGCCAGATTACCGGCGCCGTAGCTGCCGCCGATCAGGATGCTGAATTTGGGCACGCGGGCGCAGGAGGCGGCGTTGACCATCTTGGCTCCGTGCTTGGCGATGCCGCCGGCCTCGTATTCCGCGCCCACCATGAAGCCGTTGATATTGTGCAGGAATAGCAGGGGAATGCCGCGTTGCGCGCATAGTTCGATGAAGTTGGCCGCTTTTTGCGCGCTCTCCGAGAACAACACCCCGTCGTTGATCAGCACGCCCACCGGATAGCCGCCGATGTGGCCGGTGCCGCACAGAATGGTGGCGCCGAAGCGGGCGCGGTATTCGGCAAAGGCGGAGTCGTCCAGCAGCCGAGCCAGGATTTCCCGCGCCGGAATATGTTCGCGCGGGTTGGCGCTGACGATGCCGGCCAGCTCAGCCGGATCATAACGCGGCGGCCGCGGCGTTTGCGGCGGCGCGTACTGCCTGCCGCGGCCGCGGCGGGCCACAATGTCGCGCATCAGCCGCAGCGCGTGCTCGTCGCTCAGCGCATAGTGGTCGGCCACGCCGCTGTCGCGGGCGTGCACGTCGGCTCCGCCCAGGGTTTCCGCGTCCACGATCACTCCGGTGGCGGCTCGCACTAGTTGCGGGCCGCCCAGAAAGATGGAGCCGTTGCCGCGCACGATGATGGTTTCGTCGCTCATCGCCGGGATGTAGGCGCCGCCGGCGGTGCAGGAGCCGAGCACCGCGGAGATCTGCGGCAGGCCCAGCGCCGACATCTCGGCGATATTGCGGAAGATGCGGCCGAAGTGCTGCTCATCCGGGAAAATGTCTTCCTGCAAGGGGAGGTAGACTCCGCCGGAATCCACCAGATAGAGGCAGGGCAGGCCTTGTTCGCGGGCGATCTGCTGGGTGCGTAGATGCTTGCGCAGCGTCAGCGGGTAATAAGTGCCGCCCTTGACCGAGGCATCGTTGGCGAACACCGCCACTGCGTGGCCGGCGACGATGCCGATGCCGGTGACGATGCCGGCGCAGGGCACCGCATGGTCGTAAACGTCGTGGGCGGCCAGTTGGCCGATCTCCAGAAAGGGCGTGCCGGGGTCCAGCAGCAGCGACAAGCGCTCGCGCGGGGACAGCTTGCCCTTGGCCGCCTGTTTGGCGCGCGCTTCGGGGCCGCCGCCTTGCAGGGCGGCGTCGCGGGCGGCGGCGATGCGCTCGCGCAGTTGGCGGTAGGCTTCGGCATTGCGTTCAAACGCCTCGCCGGAGGCGGGAACGCGGGATTCAATACGGGACATGAATAAGCTTCCTCGATTCAGGACGCGCGCGGGCGCACCTTGAACAGCACTTGGGACAGGGTCAACAGGCCGAGGGCGGCTACCGCCAGCGTCCAGGCGCCATCGTGATGCAGCAGCACCGAGACGGTGGCGGCGATGCCGGCCAGCCCTTGCTGCAGGAAGCCGCACAAGGCCATCGCATGCGCGCCGTGTTCCTTGGCGTCGCTGACGGCGGTGGCCATGCTGTTGGGAAACAGCACCGCCTGGCCGAAGATGGTCAGGCAGTAGAGGCCGATGAACAGCCACAAGCCGGGCTGATGCTCCAACAAGCCCAGATGCCAGCCCAGCAGCATGGCCAGCGTGGCCGCGGCCAGCAGCGCCGAGCCGGCGCGCATCAGCCGCAACCCGCCCACGCGGGCCACCAGACGGTTCACCACCATGGCGCCGCTGAAGTAAGACAGGCCGATCAACAGGCCGACGTTGCCGAAACCGGCCACCGCGAGGCCGAAGTGCTCCTGAAACACAAAGGGGCTGACTTCTTGCAAGGTCACCGTGGTGGCGAAGCCCAGGCCGCCGGCGCAGGCAGGCCATAGAAAGCCGGGGCGGCGCAGAATGCGCCAGTACGGGCTGGGGCCGGAGGCTGAGGCGGCCGGGCGGCCGGCTTGCAGCGGCAGGCCCATGGTCAGCAGCGCCGCCACGGCGCCGGTGACCGCCATCAAGGCGAAACCGGCTTCCCAATGACTGTATTTGCCGATCAGACCGCCGATGAACTGGCCGCCGCCCAGCGCGGTGATGAAGGCGATGGACAGCACGGATAATTTGCGAGCCAGATCGTCGCCGCGCCAGTGATCGCGCACGATGATGCGGGCGATGATGGCCGCGCCGCCGCCGGCGATGCCTTGCGCCACGCGCAGCGTCAGCAGCTCCGCGGCGTTGGACACGAAGGCGAGCAGCAGGCTGCAGACGATGAATAGCGCCAGCGAAATAAGCAGCGGTCCGCGCCGGCCCCAACGGTCGGCCGCCGAGCCCCAGAACAGCACCGGCAAGGCCGCGCCCACCACATAGCCGGAAATGGACATCTCCACCAGGCTCTGGCTCATCGCCAACTCCCGCATCACCGCCGGCAGCGAAGGCAGATACACGGTGGTGGCCATCTGCGCCATGAACACGATCAGGCAGGCCAGCGCCATCAGCCGGCCGGCCGGCTGCGCCAGCGCCGCTTGCGGCGCGGTCAGGGTTTTCTCATTCATGGGCGGCTCGCAACTGATTGAGGCAGGCGGCGAAGCGTTCGATCTCCTGCGTGCTCATATTGGCGCGGATCATGATGCGCAGGCCGGCGCGGCCCTTGGCGATCACCGGGAAGAAGATGGGCGAGGTGTAGAAACCGTCTTCCAGCAAGCTCTTGGCGTAGAAGATGGTGTTTTCTTCCGAGCCGATGGAGACGAAGCGGATGGGCAGCGGCTCGCCGCTATTGTCGGAGGCCACGTGTTGGTCGAACAGGCGGATATTGTCTTGCAACCGCTGTTGCAGGCGCGGCAGCTCCTCGGAGCGATGAATGGCCGCGGACTGGATGATGGCGCCCAGGCCGGCGGTGTTGATGCGTTGCGACCAAGTCACCGGTCCGCCGAAGCGGGTGGCCAGCTTACGGCGCTCCGCGTGGTGGCGCGGGCCCAGGAAGATGGCGCCGCCGGACGCGCCGAAGCCCTTGTTCAGCGAGGTGACGATCAAGGTGCGCTCATTGATGCCGCCCATGGTTTCCAGCACCAGGCCGCGGCCGTGGCGGCCCAGCGTGGACAGACCGTGAGCTTCGTCGAAAAACAGGAACAAACCGTATTTGTCCTGCAACGCCAGCAGCTCCGGCACCGGGGCCATGCCGCCGGTGCTGTAGACCCCGTCGGCGACGTAGGCCACGCGCGCATGGGTTTTGCACAGGTCTTCCAGCGCGTTCAGATCGTTGTGGCGGATGGTGTGGATCTCGGCTTCGTCGGCGCAGATCGGCTTCATCATGTTCAGGCAGAAGTGGGCGTTCTTGTCGAACACCATCAAGGGCGGCACATCCTCGGTCAGCGCGCCGGAGGCGAGCAGGGGCAGGGCTGCCGCGGCGGCGGCGGCGCAAGACGGCACGGTCAGCGTTTCCGCGTCCACCAGTTCCGCCAGCGCGTCCTCGGCCTGCTGCAGGATGTCGAACTGCACGCGGATGCGCGAAATCGAGGTATTCAGCGAGCCGGTGTTCAACACCGCGTCCGCCGCCGCTTGCAGGATGTCCGGGTGCGAGTCCAGGCCCAGATAGGAATAGGACGACATATTGACGAAGCGCTTGCCGTTGGCCACCGCCTCGTGACGGCCGTCGCCCAGGTTGCGGGTGACGATATTGGCCATGCCGGCCTGGGTGGTGATGTCCCAGAAGCTGTTACTCAACTGAATGGCTTTTTTGATATTGGCGTGTTGATGCATGTTTCCCCCCTCGTATGGTTTGGCGGCGGCCGTCATGGCCGCCTCGTCCGGCTTATACCCGCTCCAGAATCAGAGCCGCGCCCTGTCCCACGCCCACGCACATGGTGCACAGCGCGTAGCGCTTGCCGCTGGCCTGCAACTGCGCGGCGGCGGTCAAAACCAGCCGGCTGCCGCTCATCCCCAGCGGGTGGCCCAGCGCGATGGCGCCGCCTTTGGGATTCACGCGTTCGCTGTTGTCCGGCAGGCCCAGCGCGCGGGTGACCGCCAGCGCCTGAGCGGCGAAGGCTTCGTTCAGTTCAATGATGTCGATGTCCTCGATGCCCAGGCCGGCCTGGCGCAGCGCCTTGCGGCTGGCCTCTATCGGGCCCGCGCCCATGATGCGCGGCGCGATGCCGGAGCTGGCCGAGGTCAGCACCCGCGCGCGCGGACGCAGGCCGTGACGTTGCGCCGCCGAAGCCGAGGCGATGATCATCGCCGCCGCGCCGTCGTTGACGCCGGAGGCGTTGCCGGCGGTGATGCTGGATTCCGGGCCAAACAGCGCCTTGAGCTTGGCCAGTTCCTCCAGAGAAGTCTGGCGCGGGTGTTCGTCGCGGCTGACGATGAGCGGGTCCTGCTTGCGGCGTGGAATCGTCACCGGCACGATTTCCTCGGCGAAGGCGCCGGTTTCCAGCGCGGCGAAGTAACGCTGCTGACTGCGCAGCGCGAAGGCGTCCTGATCCTGGCGGCTAACGCCGAATTCACGCGCCACGTTCTCCGCGGTAGCCGGCATGGTGTCCACGCCGTATTGCTTCTCCATCACCGGATTGACGAAGCGCCAGCCTATGGTGGTGTCGTAGATCTGCATGTCGCGGCCGAAGGCTTTTTCCGACTTCGGCATCACGAAGGGCGCGCGCGACATGGATTCCACGCCGCCGGCGATCAGCAGCTCGGCCTCGCCGGACTTGATTGCGCGCGCCGCCAGCGCCACCGCGTCCAGACCGGAGGCGCACAGGCGGTTCACAGTCAGGCCCGGGACGCTCTCCGGATAGCCGGCCAGCAGCAGGCTCATGCGGGCCACGTTGCGGTTGTCCTCGCCGGCCTGGTTGGCGCAGCCCAGGATGACTTCGTCTATCTCCGCCGGGTCCAGGCCCGGATTGCGCTCAAGAAGGGCGCGCAGCGGCGCCGCGGCCAGATCGTCGGCGCGCACGCCGGACAAGGCGCCGCCGAAGCGGCCGATGGGTGTGCGCACGGCGTCGCAGATGAAGGCGTCGGTCATTGCGGTTTCCTCTCAGCTCAAGCTGGTTTGCGGTTGCAACAGCGCGGACAGCAAATCGCGCGCCGCGTCGATTTCGTCGGCGCAAACGTGGTGGGGCATGTCCGGATAAACGCGGAAATCCACCTTGGCGCCAGCGCGACGGAAGGCCTCGGCGCTGCGTTGGATCCGCTCCAGCGGCATCCAGCTGTCGCTGTTGCTGGTGCCGAAGAAGGCCGGGAAGTCCAGCGCCGCGGTTGGCTCGCCCCAGGCAGACTCGTCGGGGCCGAACAGGCCGCCGGAGAAGGCGATCAGCCCGCCTATCGGGCTGGGGCGGCGATAGATGAATTCGGCGGCCAGGCAAGCACCCTGGGAGAAGCCCATCAATACGATCTGGCGATTAGCGAAGCCGTAGCCGCGCAATTCTTCGATGGTGGCCTCGACGCAATCCAGCGCCTGATCCAGCGCGGGCTGATTGCTCTCCAGCGGCGCCATGAAGCTGTGCGGATACCAGGTGCGGTCCTTGGCGATGGGCAGGATGTAGGCGACGTCGGCCAGGCCGATGGCCTCGCCGTTTTTGTAGGCGTCCAGGGCGCTCTGGCGGCGGCCGTGCAGCAGCACCACCGCCAGTTTGGCCTGGTTCAGCGGCGCGCCGTAGATTTCCAGGCCTTGTTCTTTGTGCGGATTCGGATCGATCGTGCTCATGTAGTGTGTCCTTTGAATGGCTTGGCGTTACGATCTGCTGCGCGTCGGCGATACGGCGTTGAAACCGTTTTCGGAATGCTCATGTACCGTATGTACACTCCGCTTCTTCAGCCGTTTTCGCCTTGTCTCGCTCTTGCTCGCGAGAACGTAAACATGTTCTTAGTGGATGCCCAGAATCTGCTTGGCTTCGGCGGGGGAGGCGATCTCGCGGCCGACTTCGCCGGCCAGGCGCGCCAGGCGCTCCACCAGTTGGGTGTTGTCGCGGGCCAGTTCGCCGTAGCGGTAATAGACGTTGTCTTCCAGGCCGGTGCGAACATGGCCGCCCAGCAGCAGGGTGTGCAGATTGATCGCCAGCTGGTGTTTGCCTATGCCCAGCGCGGACCACACGCTGTCCTGCGGAATGCTTTCGACGAAATGCAGCAGGTTCTTGCAAGTGGCGGCCGCGCCGCCCTGTATGCCCATGGCGAAGCTGAAGCACAGCGGGCCGCTCAGGTAGCCGTCTTCCTGCAGTTTCAACGCCTCGCCGATGATGCCCTGGTGGTAGACCTCGATCTCCGGCTTGGCGCGGTATTCGCGGATGTCCAAGGCCAGCGCGCGCGCCAGCTCCGGCGGATTGATGAAGGGCTTGCTGCCGTGGTTGACCGAGCCGCAGTTGAAGGAGGCGATGTCGGGGCGGAAGGGCAGGTGATTCCAGGCTTCCTTCTTCTCCAGTTGCGGCGGCAGGTTGAGGCCGGAGGTGCTCAGATTGATCAGGATGTCGCAGCGATCGCGGATGCGGCGGACGATCTCGCCGTAGACGTCCGCGTCGTAGCTGGGCGTGCCGTCCGGGTTGCGGGCGTGGATGTGGACCACCGCCGCGCCGGCGTTCCAGCATTCGTAGGCGGCCTGGGCGATTTCCTCAGGCGAGAACGGAACGCCCGGATGTTTTTGCCGGCTGGTGATGCCGCCGTTGACGGCGGCGGTGATGATGAGTTTTTGCATGGTGGGAAAGCTCATGTGAATAAAGGGTAAAAAGCGACGGCGCTCAGATCTGGTCGCCTGCGGGCGCGGTTTGAGGCTGCGCGGCGGCGGTTGGGCGCTTGGACACCAGATAAATGCCGAC
The DNA here is from genome assembly GCF_052805975.1 of Chromobacterium sp. W521. Classification (NCBI taxonomy): domain Bacteria; kingdom Pseudomonadati; phylum Pseudomonadota; class Betaproteobacteria; order Neisseriales; family Chromobacteriaceae; genus Chromobacterium; species Chromobacterium sp. W521. Next base: position 115,512 of record NZ_JBRBAF010000005.1, on the reverse strand, counting down.
GCCAATCAGCACGCCGCCGATCAGTTCATGCAACGACAGCGAATAGCCGAAGGCGACAAAGGAAATCAGGGTGGCGAACAGCGGAGATAGAAACAGGAAGCCGCTGGTGCGCACCGCGCCGCCCAGGTCCAGCGCCATGAACCACAGCGCCATGGCCCCGGTGGTGGCCGGCAGCGCCAGCCACAAAAAGGCGGCCAACACCCGCTCGCTGTGCGGCGGGGCGGGGACTTCTCCGCCGGCCCAGGCCAGCAGCGCCAGGCAGGCCGAACCGACCAGCATCTGCCAGAAAGTCAGCACCCAGACGTTGATCACGATGCGGCTGCCCTTGATCACCAGCGTGGACGCGGCCCAACAGGCCGCGCCGCACAGCACCAGCGCGTCGCCGGCGCCGAAGCCGTCCAGCTTGTTCAAGCCGATGCAGACGGCGACGCCGAAGAAAGCGAGGACCAGGCCGACGGCGGCCAGAGGGTGGATTTTTTCCTTTAGCGCCAGCCGCGACATCAAGGCCACGATCAAGGGGGTGCAGGCCATCAGGATGGCGGCCTTGGCCGGTGTGGTGCTGCGCAGCCCGATATTGAGAAAGCCCATTGAGCCGGCGGTTTGCAGCAGCCCGATCAGCGCCAGCACGCCCCAGGGGCGCGGGCGGACGAAAGCGCGCGGATAGCGGAAGCGCTGCCACAGCAGTATGGGGACGATGCCGGCGGCGGCGGCGGTGAAGCGCGCCACCGCCGCCCATAAGGGCGGCATTTCCGAAAGCACGATCTTGGAGGTGGGGAAGGTGGAGCCAAACAAAAAGGTGGCGGCCAGAATCAGCAGCCAATAGCGTTTGGCGTCGTAGTTGGGATGGGACATGGTCACCTGGCCAGACAGCGGTTTCAATAGCTATTTATCATATTGAAACGGTTTGGCTCAGGCTTCTTGCAAGCGGACAATTGCTGCGTCAAAACGGACAATCATGCTGCGCTGCGGCAAAGCCGTGTCGGCGCGCGGGGCCGCGGGGTGGAGGAGTGGCTGCTCAAAGCCTCGCTTTTGCCGGCGCGGCTTTGAACAGCTTATGAGCTCAAGAGAAGTACTGGCTGGGGGCCGCGTTCATAATGCGGCGGAACATGGAGGAAAACGCGCCGGGGGTTTCGTAGCCCAGGTCGGAGGCAATCAGGGTGACCGGCTCGCCGGCGCCCAGCCGCGGCAGGGCCGCCATTGCGCATACTTGTTGGCGCCAGTACAGATAGGACACGCCCAACTCCTGTTGAAACAAACGCGCCAGCGTGCGGCTGGACGCGCCCACCAGTTCCGCCCATTCGCTCAGGCCGCGGCGGTCGCCTGGATTGGCCAGAATCGCCGAGCACACCCGTTGCAAGCGCGGGTCGCCCAGCGGGGGCAGCGGCAAGGCCGTTTCGCTGGACCATTCGATTTCGTCGATCAGTAAATCCAGCAAGCGGCCTTCTTTTTGGTTGTCGTGGGGAATGGCGTGCGTGCGCATCAGGCGGATGATGATTTCCCGCATCAGCGGCGAAATGGCGATGGCTTTGGAGTGACGCGGCAATTGCGCCAAGTAGCGGGGGGACTGTATGTACAGCGTGCGCAAGGACACCGTGCCGCGGGCACGCATGCTGTGCTCCACCGCCGGGGGCATCCAGACGCCGCGCTGCGGCGGCACCAGCCACAGGCCGTCGGAGGTAGACAGCTCCATCACGCCGGAGACGGCGAAAATCAGTTGGCCTTCGCGGTGTTGGTGGCGGCCGACTTGATGACCGCTGGGAAAGTCCTTGGACATGCTCCACGCGGCGAAGTCCGGCAGGACAGCGTTGGATTCTATGGCCATGCGCTTGCTTTCTTATTTGAGGGTAGCCCGGTTCCGCGCGGCTTGCGGCCCTGTTGTGCGGGCGTCTTCAGCCGCGAGTTCAATCTCATGATACTGCAGCGCACAAAATATTCATACAGTATAAATTGTGTCTATTTCGATGCGAATGCCTTGGGGTTGCGGCTCCGCCCCCGCAAGGACAAAAGAAAACACCGCGGCCGGAGGGCCGCGGTGCGTTAGGAGGAGGGTTAAGAAGAGCGATGCTTCGTCAGAACCTCAGCCCAAAACCGCGCGCGTAGCGCAACGCGCCCGGCTGGCCGTTTTCATCCAGCGCATGGATGGCCACCGGCAGCTTGCCGCCCGGCGGGTTCGCGCCCAGCATGACGTCCACCAGCGCCGGCATGGAGGGCCCGCGCAGGCCGTTCTCATAACCGTAGTAGGAGTAGGTGGCCAGCGTGGCGTCTGCCAGATCGTCGTAATTGATCACGTCGTAAGGCGCGCGCAAGGTCACGTGGATCAGCTTCTTACCTTGCCGTTTGGCGTATTCCATCGCATTGCGCATTTGTTGCGCCTCGCTGAGCGGCGGCGTGGACAGGCTGCGGGCGAAACGGGTTTGCAAGGACGGCAGGTCTTCCGCCACGTTGAAGACCAGGGAGCCGTTGCCGGACATCGGCGCCGACGCCGCTTCAGTCGGCAGGCTGCGTTTCAGTCGAGGCGCAAGGGCCGGCGCGTTGGGGTCGCCGTTGCGCTCCACCGGGCTGACGCCGGTGGCCAGGGTGCCGATGACGACCACGTCGGCCTGATCGATCGCCTGTTTCTGGGCCTCCCACGGCGTGGCGCTCAGCTTGGCGCCGCTGACTTGGCGATAGCCTTTCTCATCAAAGCGGCGACGCATCGCCTCGGCCTGCTCGCCCCAGGGCGTCAGGATGAAGATGCGCTGGCTGGGCGAGCGCAACGGCAGCGCCGCGCCCTGATTGCGCAGCAGGGTGATGGATTGCCGGGTGATCTTATCTTCCACCGCGCGGTGTTCCGCACCGCCTATGGTGCTCAACTCCGGCAACGGCTTGGCTTCGCCGGCAGGGGTGACCTCGTTGCGCAACTTCATCGCCACGATGCGCCGCACCGAGCGGTCCAGTTCGGCGCGGTCTATCCGTCCGTCCGCCACCGCGGCGGCTACTTGGTCGATTAATTGACGCAGCCGGCCGGCTTGCGCGGCGGTGCGGAACTCGGTGGGCATCAGCGCGATGTCGACATCGGCCTGGAACACCTTGATTACCGCGTCGGCCTGCTCGAAGAAATCACTGATGCCCTTCATGTCCAGCGCGTCAGTGACGGTGACGCCCTGGTAGCCCATCTCGCCGCGCAGCAGATCGTGCTGGATTTTGCGCGACATGGTCGCCGGCGCGATCATGCGTTCGCCGTTGCGGGCGGTGATTTGGCTGTTGTCCAGCGCCGGGTACTGGATGTGGGCGGTCATGATCATCTCCGGGGGCTGGCCGGAGGCGATGGCTTGGCGGTAGGGCGCCAGGTCGATGGCGTAGGCGTCGGCGCGCGATTTGTTGACCACGGGCAGACCGTAATGGGAGTCGGTGGCGGTGTCGCCGTGGCCGGGGAAGTGTTTGAAGGAGCCGATCACGCCTTGCTCGCGCATGCCTTGCGTCGTGGCCTGGCCCAGCAGGCTGATGGTGGCGGGGTCGTCGCCGTAGGCGCGGACATTGATTACCGGATTGAGCGGATTGCTGTTGACGTCCACGTCCGGGGCAAAGTTGACGTTGAAGCCGACGGCGCGGATCTCGGCGGCCAGAACGCGGCCGGAGTCGCGGGCCAGGCCACTATCCCGAGTTGCTTCATAGGCGGCGCCCAGCGCCATATTGCCAGGAAAGCTGGTGGCCAGCGGACGCGGCAAGCGGAAGACATTGCCGCCCTCCTGGTCAGAACCAATCAACAGGCCGACCGGGCTGTTTTGCGGCCGCGCCTTGCGGATCTGCTCGGACAGGCGGCGGGTTTGCTGCAGATCGGTCAGATTGTTGGCGAACAGAATCACGCCGCCGATGGCGTTGTCGCGCAAGGCGCGGCTGGCGGCTTCCGGCAGTTCGGTCATGCCGGCGGTGCAGGCGGGCTGATCGTCCGGGCACCAGTAGCGGAAGGCCATCATGATTTTCTGGCCGATTTTCTCGCGGGGGCTCATTTGTTCGACGATGCGCGCGGCTTGCTGCTCGACGCTGGGCTGGTCCAGGCAGCCGCTCAACAGCGCCGGCAATAGCATCAGCGCCGGTAAGCGCAGGGAGTGTGGTTTAAACATGGGTCAACCTTGTGCTGAAGTGGAAACATCCGGAATGACGGGCAGGCCCGCCCTACAGCCTGCAACGCTGGTCCGGCGGACAGGCGCGAGGGCTGGATTCTATTTTCATGAATATATTCATTTGTGAATGATTCTTGTTAGTAATGGATTGGCACGCCAGACACCCCTGCCAGGGCGCGTCCGGCGCGAAGAAGCGGCTGCCGAGGTTAAAGCTTATGAAATTCAATTTTTGAAAAAGTTGCCTATGGGGGAGAATCGTTGGGACAAAATCGCCATATCCCTTTGATTGCTCGGTGTTTTTGCCTAAATGCTTGACCCTTGTTCGGGTGCGGGAGGATAATTCATGCCTTTTTTCAAACGCTTAGCGCGATGGCTGGCCGGTCTGCAGCCGGCGCTGAGCGGCGATCTGGTTTCGGGTGGATATGGATACGATGCAGGACAGCGGAGTGCAGCATTCTAGGGTTGGGAACAGCGACGGCTTGCCGCCGCGCCGTCTATCGGTGGCGCCGATGCTGGATTGGACCGACCGTCACTACCGCTATTTCGCGCGTCAGATCACTCGGCATGCCTGGCTGTACACCGAGATGGTGACCACCGGAGCGTTGTTGCATGGCGACGTTGAACGCCACCTGCGTTTCGACGAGGCGGAACATCCGCTGGCCTTGCAACTGGGCGGCAGCGAGCCGACGGAGCTGGCGCGTTGCGCCAAGCTGGCGGCTGAGTGGGGCTACGACGAGGTCAATCTGAACGTGGGCTGCCCGTCGGAACGGGTGCAGAAAGGCGCTTTCGGCGCCTGCCTGATGGCCGAGCCGCAGCTGGTGGCCGACTGCGTCAAAGCGATGCGCGACGCGGTGTCCATTGATGTGACGGTCAAGCACCGTATCGGCATCGACCGCATCGAGCATTACGATTACCTGAGCGATTTCGTCGGCCAGGTGGCGGACGCCGGCTGCCGCACTTTCATCGTGCATGCGCGAAACGCCATTCTCAAAGGCCTGAGCCCCAAGGAAAACCGCGAAATCCCGCCCTTGAAATACGATTACGTCTATCGGCTGAAGCAGGAGCGTCCGGATCTGGAAATCCTGATCAACGGCGGCGTCAAAAGCCAGGCCGACATTGACGAGCATCTGCGCCACGTCGACGGCGTGATGGTGGGGCGCGAGGCCTACCACAACCCCTGGCTGATGGCGGATTGGGACCAGCGCTACTACGGCGTCGCCGCCGCGCCGGAGCGAGAACAGGTGGTGGCCGCGATGATGCCCTATGTGGCGGCGCGTCTGGCCGAGGGTCACAAGACACGCAATATCGCCCGCCACATCCTGGGCCTGTTTCAGGGCATTCCCGGCGCGCGCAACTGGCGGCGCATGCTGTCCGACGCCAAATTGCTGGACGGCGCCGACGAGCGCCTGCTGCAACAGGCGCTGGAGGCGACGCTGGGCGCAGCCCGCCGCGCTGAATAAACCGCCTGGCCGTTGCGGCCAGGAACGGATTCGCGGCGCCGGGGTCTGCTGTAGCAAGGCGAGAGCGTTGCTCTTGCTGAGGCAGGGCCCGACGCCGCCGTATTTAAGAGCTTGTTCAAAGTCTCGCTGGCTAGCGCGAGACAAGACCGAAACCGTTGAAGAAGCGCTAATGCGCCTACCGCGCATGGGCATCAGAACGCGACGCTTGTCTATGCTAAGCGGACTTTGAACAGGTTCTACGTCGCGGGGCTTCCCAAGAGGGAAACCCGCCATGGCGGCTTGCCGCCTTTTCTGTTCGCCATGCTGGTCATGGCCGTCTGGAGGTGAATCTGAATTGAAACCGCTGAAGCTTGTCCTATTGTCCTCCATCCTGTCGTCCGCCGTCTGGGCCGGGCCCAAGGACGTCTTGCACATCTATAACTGGAGCGGCTCGCTGTCGGACGCCATCCTCCGTCAGTTCGAGAAAAGCTGTGATTGCCGCGTGGTGCAGAATTACTACGGCGATAATGAGGAAATGCTGGCCAAGCTGGCGGCCGGGGCCAAGGGTTACGATATGGTGTTTCCATCCAGCTTCGTGATCCAGGCGATGAGCAAACAGAAGCTGCTGCGGCCGCTGGATCACGCCAAGCTGCCGAATCTGAAGAACGTCGACCCCGCCTACTTGTCCCAAAGCTATGATCCCGGCAACCGTTACACCGTGCCCACGGTGCTGTCGCTGACCTCGGTCGGCTACAACGCGGAGCGCTTGCAGAAACTGGGCATCGATCCGCACAGCTGGTCTGTGATCTTCGATCCCAAGGTGCTGCAGAAGATCAAGGGCAAGGTCACCGTGCTGGACAGCTCGCGCGAGGTGTTCGCCGCCGCGCTGTTCTACTTGGGCAAGAACCCCAACACCGCCAGCCAGGCGGATTATCGCGCGGCGCAGGCGGTGATCAAGCAGGCCAAGCCCTACTGGGCCACCTTCTCCAACGCCAGTTATCTGAAAGAGCTGGCAGTGGGCAATATCTGGGTGTCGCTGGGCTATTCCACCGAGTTCTTCCAGGCCGCCGAGGACGCGCGGCAGGCCAAGCGCCGCTTCCACATCGCCAATGTGGCGCAGAAGGAAGGCAATGAGCTGGGCGTGGACACCATGGCGGTCCTGGCCAGCGCCAAACGCCCGGACCTGGCGCATCAGTTCATCAACTTCATGCTGGACGGCAAGAACGCCGCCCAACTGACCAACCTTAACGGCGCCACTAATCCGGTTAAAACCGCCGCTCCCTTTTTCCGCGCGGATTTGAAAGCCCATCCGGTGATCGATCCGACGCCGGACACCGTGAAGAAATGGACGGTGCTACGTGAGCTGACGCCAGTGGAACGGCGCTCGCTGGCGCGGATGTGGACGGAAGTGAAGGTCAGCCGTTAAGCTTGTTTTGAACAAAGTCTGCTGCGCGTCGACGATACGGCGTTGAAAACGGCTTCGAAATGCTCATGTACCACGCGTACATTCCGCGTTCTCAGCTGTTTTCGCCTTGTCTCGCGCTAGCTCGCGAGACTTTGAATAAGTTCTTATACTTATGTCCGCAGCCCCGGCGTCGTCGGGGCTGCGTCGCATTCGATGGAGTTCTCAATGTTCGACAAATTAGTGATGGCCAGCAACAACGCCGGCAAGCTGAAGGAATTCTCCTCGCTGCTGGCGCCGCTGGGCATACAAGTGATTCCGCAGGTGAAACTGCAGGTGCCGGAATGTCCGGAGCCCCACCACACTTTCCTGGAAAACGCGCTGGAAAAAGCGCGCCACGCCAGCCGCATGACCGGCTTGCCGGCGTTGGCCGACGACTCCGGCATCTGCGTCGAGGCGTTGTCCGGCGCGCCGGGCGTGTATTCGGCCCGCTACGCCGGCGAGCCCAAGTCCGATGCCGCCAACAACGCCAAGCTGGTGGCGGCGCTGCAAGGCGAAGCCAACCGCCGCGCCTGGTATTACTGCGTGCTGGTCTTGGTGCGCCACGCCGACGATCCGCAGCCGCTGGTGGCGGACGGCATGTGGTTTGGTGAGGTGAAAGACGAGGCGGCCGGCACGGGCGGCTTCGGCTACGATCCGCATTTCTGGCTGCCGCAACACGGCTGTAGCGTGGCCGAACTGGATGCGGCGGAGAAGAACCGCGTCAGCCACCGCGGCCAGGCGATGCAGGCGCTGCTGGCCAAGCTGCGCGCGTTGGCATGAAGCCCTTTCTTCCTTTCTGCGCCCGGCTGAAGCGACAAGGAGCCGCAACGTGCAGGTGACCAAGATCTCGCTGTCCGCGCTTGGGGGCTTGGGCGGGCAGCCCGCTTTGACGGAGCTGCCGCCGCTGTCGCTGTACATCCATTTCCCGTGGTGCGTGCGCAAGTGCCCGTATTGCGACTTCAATTCGCACGAGCCCAAGAGCGGTTTCGACGAGATGGCCTATGTCGACGCCTTGCTGCGCGATCTGGAGTTCAGCCTGCCGGAAGTCTGGGGCCGTCCCTTGACCAGCATCTTCATGGGCGGCGGCACGCCCAGCCTGTTCTCGCCGCAGGCGATGGACGCGCTGCTGGCCGGCGTGCGCGCGCGCATGCGTCTGCAGCCGGATGCGGAAATCACCATGGAAGCCAATCCCGGCACGTTCGAGGCCGAGCGTTTCCGCGGCTACCGCGAGGCCGGCATCAACCGCTTGTCCATCGGCATCCAGAGCTTCAAGCCTGCGCATTTGCAGGCGCTGGGCCGCATCCATGACGGCGAGGAGGCGCGTCGCGCCATCGACATCGCGCTCAGCCACTTCGACAACGTCAATCTGGACCTGATGTACGCGTTGCCGGGGCAGACCCTGGACGAAGCGCTGGCCGATCTGGACACCGCACTGTCCTATGGGATTACTCATCTGTCCGCCTATCACCTGACGATAGAGCCCAACACCCTGTTTGCCGCAGAGACGCCGCGCAATCTGCCGGACGACGAAGTGTCCGCCGATATGCAGGAGACGATCGAAGCGCGGCTCGCCGCCGCCGGTTTCGAGCACTACGAAACCTCGGCCTTCGCGCGGCCGGGCCGCCGCGCGCGGCACAATCTTAACTACTGGCAGTTCGGCGACTATGTCGGCATCGGCGCCGGCGCCCACGGCAAGATCAGCAGCCACGCGGGCATTGTCCGCCAGATGCGTCACAAGCAGCCGGCCGCCTATCTGAAAGCGGTGGCCGAGGGCAAGCCCTTGCAAAGCAGCCGCAAGGTGACACGCGACGAACTGCCGTTCGAATTCATGATGAACCTGCTGAGGCTGACCGAAGGCTTCGAATTGCGTCTGTTCCAAGAGCGCACCGGTCTGCCGCTGTCCGGCATACAATCCGCGTTGACGCAAGCCAAGGCGCAAGGCCTGATTGAGCGCGACGCCGTGATGTTGCGGCCCACGCTCAAGGGCCAACGCTTCCTCAATGACTTATTAACCCTGTTCCTGAAAGAAGGAGATGAATAATGGCTAAGGAAATCATTCACACCGACAAGGCCCCGGCCGCCATCGGCGCTTACTCGCAAGCTGTGAAAGCCGGCAACACCGTTTACTTGTCCGGCCAGATCCCGCTGGACCCGGCCACCATGAACGTGGTGGAAGGCGGTTTCGCCGCTGAAACCCACCAGGTGTTCAAGAACATGAAGGCGGTATGCGAAGCCGCCGGCGGCAGCCTGGACCAGATCGTCAAACTCAACGCCTATCTGACCGACCTGTCCAATTTCGCCACCTTCAACGAAATCATGGGCCAGTATTTCAGCCAACCCTTCCCGGCGCGTGCCGCCGTGGGCGTGGCCAGCCTGCCCAAGGGCGTGTTGGTGGAGGCGGAAGCGGTTCTGGTGCTCTAAGAACCTGTTCACGATCTGCTGCGCGTTGGCGATACGGCGTTGAGAACAGCTTCAGAATGCTCGTGTACCACGTGTACACTCCGCTTTCTCAGCCGTTTTCGCCTTGTCTCGCTCTTGCTCGCGAGATCGTAAACAGGCTCTGAGCAGCCCAACTGCTCGAAATGTCAGACCACAAGGCGGCCCAGGCCGCCTTTTTTCATGTTAACTATCCGGATCGTTCATTCCTGCCGCGGAGGTCGCATGAGCATCTGGATCGCACTGTTGTTATTGCTGCCGGGCCTGGTCTGGGCCCAGGTTTACAAATGTCGGGACGCGGAAGGCGGATTGACCTACCGCGACCGGGCCTGCGCCGACGGCGGCGCGGCGGAAGCGTTCCAGCCGCCCCCGTTGAGCGTGGTGGAACAGGATGAGCGCCAGCGCCGGGGCGTGGCCGAGTCCCAGGCCCAAAGCCGGCGCTGGGCCGCCGAGGAGGCGCGCGAGGCCCGGCGGCGACAGGCGCAACGCAGCCGTGCGGAGAGTGCGCAAGCGCGGGAACTGGACAAAGCGCGTCGCCGCTGTCATGGTCTGGAGCTTCAACAGCGGCGCTTGCGGCAGTCCTTGGCGGCGGCGCCGGTCAGGAAGTCCCTGGCCGAGCGTCTGGCCGGCGTCGAGGAAAAACTGGCCGCGGCGGCGTGTCATCCATTCCGGGAGGGGGCATGAGCGGGTATTCGTTCGAATTGGTCAATGTGTTCGCCGAGGAGCGCTTCGGCGGCAATCCACTGGCGGTGTTCTCCGACGCCAGCGGGCTGGACGAGCGCGAGATGCAGCTCTTGGCCAGACAGATGAATCTGTCGGAAACCGTATTTTTGTTCCCGGACGGGGAGGCGGCTGCGCGGCTGCGCATCTTCACCCCCAGCCAGGAACTGCCGTTCGCCGGCCATCCCACGCTGGGCGCGGCGGCGGTGCTGCATTGGCGCGGGGAGCTGGACTCCCGCTTTCAGTTGCGCACCAACGCCGGCCTGATTCCCATCCTCCACAGCGACGGCGTTTACACCTTGCGGGCGAACCCGCCCAGCGCGCGCGCCGCCGGCCTCAGCCGCGCTCAGGCCGCGGCGATGCTGGGGCTGGACGAGGAGGACATCGCGCTGGAGCCGGTATGGGTGGACACCGGCAGCGAACAGCTGCTGATTCGCGCCGCCAGCGCCGGCGCGGTGTTGCGCGCCCGTCCGGTGCATGCCTTGCTGCTGCGCGACGCCACCTTGAGGCCGGGGCGCAGCGTCGCCTATCTGTGGCACGAGGACGGCGGCGTCGCCACCGTGCGGCTGTTTTTCGAACAGCGGGGCGCAGTGCTGGAAGATCCAGGCACCGGATCGGCCTGCGCCAATCTGGGCGGCTGGTGCGCGCTCAACGGCCTGGGACCCTTGCAGTGGCGGGTGGAGCAGGGGGCGGCGCTGGCGCGGCCCAATGTGCTGCATCTGCAAGTGGACGCCGAGGGCGGCATCCTGGTGGGCGGGCGAGTGCATAGGGTAGGGCGCGGAGAGATATCTTTGTGAGTTTCATCGCTCTTCGTCTCCATTCTTGACGGCGGCATTGGCTGTTGGCATCCTAGAGCCGCTGCTCCAAACCAACGTTTCTTTTCGGCGTGCCGGCTGTTCCGGGGCGGCGTTCTGATAATTAAAAGGCCGCTGCGGCCGCCCGTTCGCGGAGCGGCCTCTCGGCCCGACTCGCGAGGAAATCAAGATGAGCAAATTCGCCAAAGCCGCCTGCCTGGCGTCCGTGCTGGGCCTGTTCAGCCACATGGCGCTGGCCGACAGCGCCGCCGGCGTCTGGAAGACGATAGACGACGAAACCAAGCAGGCCAAGGCCCTGGTGCAGATCACGGAAAGCGCCAGCGGGGAACTGAACGGCAAGATCATCAAGCTGTTCGCCAACCCGGAAGCGGTGTGCGACAAATGCGAAGGCGATCGCAAAGGCAAGCCGGTAAACGGCATGCAAATCCTCTGGGGGCTGAAGAAAGACGGCGCCGAGTGGGGCAGCGGCAAAATTCTGGACCCCAAGTCCGGCAAGATCTACACCTCCGGCGCCAAGCTGATCGAAGACGGCAAGAAGCTGCGCGTGCGCGGCTACATCGGCCCCTTCTTCCGTTCTCAGGTGTGGGAGCGTCAGTAAGCGCAAGCGCCGCGGCGCGGCGAGAATGAGCAAGGCGGGAGCGCGAACAGCTCCCGCCTTTTTCTTTATTGGGTACAATCGCTGCTGATGAGCTCCCTAATCGACCCCGCCAATCAACCGCCGGCCGTGGCGCCGGCACTGGCCAAGAAGCTGGAAAAGCTGGGCATACGCCGCCGTTTCGACCTGGTCCTGCATCTGCCGCTGCGCTATGAGGACGAGACCCATCTGTACGCCATCGCCGACGCGCCGTACGGCCAGGCGGTGCTGGTGGAGGGCGAGGTGATCGCCCATGAAATCCAGTTCCGGCCACGCCGTCAGCTGGTGGCGCGCATTGAGGACGCCAGCGGCAGCCTGGTGCTGCGCTTCATTCATTTCTATCCCAATCAGGTCAAGCAATTCACCACCGGCAACCGGGTGCGTGCCTTGGGCGAGATCCGCCGCGGCTTCGCCGGAGACGAGATGGTGCACCCCAAAATCCGCGAAGTGGGCAATGGCGCGCCGCTGGCTGACAGCCTGACTCCGATCTATCCCACGGTCAACGGCCTCACCCAGCCGGCGCTGCGCAAGCTGATCCATGCCGAGCTGGACAGCCAGCCTTTGGGCGAGACGTTGCCGGAGGAACTGGCAGCGCCGTTGCGGCTGACGCCGTTCGCCGAGGCGATCCGCCTGCTGCACTTGCCAACGCCGGATTACAGCGCCAGCCAATTGGCGGACCCGAGACTGCCGGCTTGGCAGCGGCTCAAGTTCGACGAATTACTGGCGCAGCAGCTGTCGATGCGTTTGGCCTATCGCGCTCGACGGCTGGGCCGCGCGCCGCCGCTGCGCGGCGACGGCACGTTGAGCCGAGCGTTGGTCGAGCGCCTGCCGTTCTCGCTGACTGGCGCGCAGCAACGGGCCTTGGCTGAAGTCCGCGCCGACCTGACTCAGCCGCATCCGATGCACCGTCTGTTGCAAGGCGACGTGGGCAGCGGCAAGACCATCGTCGCGGCCCTGGCGGCCTTGACCGCGATTGAATCCGGCTACCAAGTGGCGTTGATGGCGCCGACCGAGATTCTGGCCGAGCAGCACTTCCTCAAACTTTCCGCCTGGCTGGAGCCCTTGGGCGTTCCCGTGCGCTGGCTGGCCGGCAGCCTGCGCAAGAAGCAAAAGCAAGAAGCGATGGCGGCGATCGCCAGCGGCGAAACGCGGCTGGCGGTGGGCACCCATGCCTTGTTCCAGGACGAGGTGGCCTTCCATCGCCTGGGCCTGGTCATTGTCGACGAGCAACACCGTTTCGGCGTCGGCCAGCGGCTGGCGTTGAAGGAGAAGGGCGGCGAGCCGCACCAGCTGATGATGTCGGCGACGCCGATTCCGCGCACGCTGGCGATGAGTTTCTACGCCGACCTCGACGTGTCGGTGATAGACGAACTGCCGCCGGGGCGCACGCCCATCGTGACCAAGCTGATCAACAGCACTCGCCGCGAGGAGATCGTCGCCCACGTGGCCAAGACCTGCGCCGACGGGCAGCAGGCCTACTGGGTGTGCCCGCTGATCGAAGAATCGGAAACCCTGCAATTGCAGACCGCGGTGGACACCCATCAGCAACTCACCGCCGACCTGCCGCAGCTTGGCGTCGGGCTGGTGCATGGCCGGATGAAGGCGGACGAAAAAGCGGCGGTGATGGCGGCTTTTGCCCGAAACGAACTGCAAGTGTTGGTGGCCACCACGGTGATCGAGGTGGGCGTGGACGTGCCCAACGCCAGCTTGATGGTGATAGAGCACGCAGAGCGCATGGGCCTGGCTCAGTTACACCAGTTGCGCGGCCGGGTGGGGCGCGGCAGCGCGCGCAGCGTCTGCGTGCTGATGTTCGACAATCCGTTATCCGACTTGGCCAAGGCGCGCTTGAAAGTGATTTACGAGAATGTTGATGGCTTCGAGATCGCGCGGCAGGACTTGCTGATTCGCGGGCCCGGCGAACTACTGGGCGCGCGCCAGAGCGGCCTGCCCATGCTGCGCTTCGCCAATCTGGAGGAGGACCTGGAACTGTTGGAGGCGGCGCGGGAACTGGCGCCCTTGCTGCTGGAGCGCCACCCGCAGGCGGTGGATGCTCATCTGGACCGTTGGCTGGCCGGACGCGAGCAGTTTCTCAAAGCTTGAAGCCGGCTAAATGCTTGCTCCGCTTCGGCGGGATGGATGGATAAAGGGCGTGGAGAGCCGCTTCGAAATGCTCATGAGCCACGTCCACATTCCGTTTTCTCAGCGGTTCTCGCCTTGCCTCGCTCTGGCTCTCCATCCTTGGAGCAGGCTTTCGAATAGGGCAAAAAAAAGCGCCTCGGCTGGGGGGCTGAGGCGCAAAGGGATTGCTGCAAACAACAAAGGAGAAACCATGATGAAGCGAGCAAATATTAGCAATTTATAAAATATTGGCACAAGCAGTGCCGGCTTAAAGCTTGACCCAGGTCAATCGAAAATTTTCCGACAAGGAAATGCCAAAAGAAAAAGCCACCGCAATGCGGTGGCTTTGGCTTTCTCGACAGCCTTGAAGAGGCTGGCAAGGCTTTTATTACAACCAGAGCGAGGCCACGTAGTACAGCCCGCCCGCCAGCAACATCGATACCGGCAGCGTGAACAGCCAAGCCAATGCGATCGAGCGGATAGTGGACATCTGCAAGCCGGCCTTGTCCGCCACCATGGTGCCGGCCACGGCGCTGGACAGCACCTGAGTGGTGGACACCGGGAAGCCGAACTGGCTGGCGAGGCCGATGGAGATGGCGGCGGTCATTTGCGCGGATACGCCCTGGGCGTAAGTCATGTCTTTCTTGCCAATGCCTTCGCCCACGGTTTTCACCACGCGGCGCCAGCCGACCATGGTGCCGATGCCAAGGGACAGCGCCACGGCGACGATCACCCAGGTGGGCGCGTATTCAGTGGTGGTGGTCAAATCCTTGCGCAGGTTCTGCAGCATCTGCTTGTCGTCGGCGGACAGCTTGGGCAGGGCGGAGGCCTTCTTGGCGGCGTCGTCCAGACACAGCAGTTCGGTGCGCACATTCCAGCGCTGTTCGGAGCTCAGCGCATGGTAGTCGCCGCCGTCGCCCATGGTGCTCAGCAGGCGCTTGACGGTGTCGCCGGTTTCCAGCGGGTGGCATTCGTACTGGCTGGAGCCCTTGGACGGCAGGATGATCTTGTTCAGTTCGACTTGATGACGTTCGTAGAACTTCTGCAAGTGAATGGCGGCGTCGCGAGTGCGGTCCAGCTGATAGGGCGTGCTGTCCAGATCCAGCACGAACTTGGCCGGCACGATGCCGATCAGCACCAGCATGATCAGGCCAACGCCTTTCTGGCCGTCATTGGAGCCGTGGGCGAAGCTGACGCCCATCGACGACACGATCAGCATGAAGCGGGTCCAGAACGGCGGATGTTTGCGGCCTTCCACCTGCTGGCGTTGGTAAGGGGTCTTGTGCACATTGCTGTGAGGCCGGTAGCGCCGCAGCAGGATGACGATCAGCGCGGCGAGCAAGGCGCCCACCAGCGGCGATGCCAGCAGCGAGGCGCCGACGTCGATGGCCTTGCTCCAGTTGATGCCATGGGACAGAGAAGTGCCGTGGATGAGGCTGTTGGCCACGCCCACGCCCAGAATGGCGCCGATCAGCGTGTGGCTGCTGGAGGCGGGCAGGCCGAAGTACCACGTGCCCAGGTTCCAGGCGATGGCGGCGGTCAGCAGCGCAAACACCATGGCCATGCCGCGGGTGGTATTGATCGAGATCAGCAGGTCCACGGGCAGCAAGTGCACGATGGCGTAGGCGACGGCGAGGCCGCCGGTGATGACGCCGAGGAAATTGAAAATACCGGAGTAGAACACCGCGAGGCGCGGTTTCATCGACTGGGTATAGATAACGGTAGCCACCGCGTTGGCAGTGTCATGGAAGCCGTTGATGAACTCAAAGGCGAGCACGAAGCCCAGGGAAAGCACCAGGGTGATGGCGACGTGGGTCTCAAGCCCGGAAAACAGGTCCAACATGGTGAAATGTGCACACAGTATCGTAAAGGCGGGATTGTTGTGTCCAAGGCCAATGCCGTCAAGTACTTATAAAAAAAAAATAAATGGTGTCGTATTTGCCGGCAAACCATGTGGAATCGCCTTGACAGACCGGTCCGGGAGACCGGCTGATTTAGGCGGTATTTTGCCGCTGTCATGGTAATTTGTGCTCGCGATAATGTTAAAAGCCGCCATGACCGGAGAGGTTATGACGGCGGTCTGAGAGCCTGGACGGGATCAGCCGAACTTGCCGGTGATATAGTCTTCGGTGGCCTTCTTCTGCGGGGTGGTGAAGATGGAGTCGGTGTCACCGAACTCGATCAATTCGCCCAAATACATGTAGGCGGTGTAGTCCGACACCCGAGCCGCCTGTTGCATATTGTGGGTGACGATGGCGATGGTGTAGTCCTCTTTGAGCTCATGAATCAGCTCTTCGATGTGAGCGGTGGAAATCGGGTCCAGCGCCGAGGTGGGCTCGTCCAGCAGCAGCACCTCCGGCTTGGACGCCACCGCGCGCGCGATGCACAGCCGCTGCTGCTGGCCGCCGGACAGCGAGTTGCCGGACTGCTTGAGCTTGTCCTTGACCTCGTCCCACAGCGCGGCCTTGCGCAGCGCCCATTCCACCCGGTCCTCCATCTCGCCTTTGGACAGTTTTTCGTAGAGCTTCACGCCGAAGGTGATGTTGTCGTAGATGGACATCGGGAACGGGGTGGGCTTCTGGAACACCATGCCCACTTTGGCGCGCAGCAGGTTGACGTCCACGTCGCGGCCCAGGACATTGTGGCCGTCCAGCAGGATGTCGCCCTCGGCGCGCAGGCCGGGGTAGAGCTCGTACATGCGGTTGAAGGTGCGCAGCAGCGTGGATTTGCCACAGCCGGACGGGCCGATGAAAGCGGTGACCTTGCGCGAAGCGATCTCCAGCTGGATGTTCTTCAGCGCGTGGAAATTACCGTAAAAGAAGTTCAGATTCTTGACCTGAAGCTTGGAGTGGATTTCAGCCATGGTCTGCAAGCCTTAATGCGATTGGTTTTTCTGGCTGCCCATCCAGCGGGCAACGATGTTCAGCGTCAGCACGCTGAAGGTGATCAACAGGGAGCCGGCCCAGGCCAGTCTGTGCCAGTCCTCGTACGGGCTCATCGCGAACTGGAAGATCACGATGGGCAGGTTGGCCATCGGCTGGTTCATATTGCTGTTGAAGAACTGGTTGTTCAGCGCGGTGAACAGCAGCGGCGCGGTTTCGCCGGAAATGCGCGCCACCGCCAGCAGAATGCCGGTCAGCACGCCGGCCTTGGCCGAGCGCAAGGTGACGTGCAAGGTGACCTTCCACTGCGGCGCGCCCAGCGCCGACGCGGCTTCGCGCAGGCTGCCCGGCACCAGGCGCAGCATGTTCTCGGTGGTGCGCACGACAACCGGGATCACCAGGATGGCCAGCGCGAAGGAGCCGGCCCAGCCGGAAAAGTGTCCGACCGATACCACGTAGACTTCGTAGATGAACAGGCCGATGACGATGGACGGCGCGGACAGCAGGATGTCGTTGATGAAGCGGGTGGCCGGCGCCAGCCAGCCGCGCTGGCCGAACTCGGCCAGGTAGATGCCGGCCAGGATGCCGATCGGCGTGCCGAACAGGGTGCCGAAGGCCGTCATCATCAGGCTGCCGTAAATGGCGTTGGCCAAGCCGCCGGTGCTGCCCGGCGGTGGCGTGCTGGCGGTGAACACCTCCCAGTTGAGTCCGGACAAGCCGTGCTGAAGCAAGGTGCTTAGAATCCAGAACAACCAGAACAGGCCGAAGGCCATGGTGAACATCGACGCGCCCATATTGATGCGGTTCACCAGCCGGCGGCGGCGGTAAACGCTGCTGTCGGCCTTGGAGGAAATGGCGGATTGGGGCGGGCGCAGGGCGGAATTCATAACGGTTTGGCTCATGCGGTTAGCGTCTCTCGTGTTCAGGACGGGCGACCTTCCTGTTTCTTCAGGCGCAGCAACAACAGTTTGGAGCACGCCAGCACCACGAAGGTGATGAAGAACAGGATCAGGCCCAGTTGAATCAGGGAGGAGAGATAAAGCTCGCCATTGGCTTCGGCGAATTCATTCGCCAGAGAGGAGGCGATGGAATTGCCCGGCTCGAACAGGCCGGCGGCGAAGCGGGTGGAGTTGCCGATGACGAAGGTCACCGCCATGGTCTCGCCCAGCGCGCGGCCCAAGCCGAGCATGATGCCGCCGACCACGCCGGTCTTGGTGTAGGGCAGCACCACATAGCGCACCACTTCCCAGGTGGTGGAGCCCAGACCGTAGGCGGACTCCTTCAGCATCACCGGCACCACTTCGAACACATCACGCATCACCGAGGCGATGAAGGGGATGATCATGATGGCCAGGATCAGCCCGGCGGTGAAAATGCCAATGCCCATCGGCGCGCCCTGGAACAGCACGCCCAGCAGCGGGATATTGCCCAGGGTGTCGGTCAGCAGCGGCTGCACGTGGTCGGCGAAAATGGGAGCGAACACGAACAGGCCCCACATGCCGTAGATGATGGACGGAATACCCGCCAGCAGTTCCACCGCGATGCCCAGCGGCCGCTTCAGCCAGGTGGGGCACAATTCGGTCAGGAACAGGGCAATGCCGAAGCTGACCGGCACGCCGATCAGCAGGGCGATGAAAGAGGTGGCCAGGGTGCCGAAAATGGGCACCAGCGCGCCAAATTGCTCATTGACCGGATCCCAGTCGCTGGTGACCAGAAACTTGAAGCCGAAGGCTTGAATGCTGGGCAGCGCGCCGATCAACAGCGAAATCAGGATGCCCACCAGCAAGGCCAGCACCAGGAAGGCGAAGAAACGGGTAACCCAGCGGAACAGATTGTCCAGCAGCAGCTGGGTTTTGATTTGCTGCGAGTGACTCAACTTTTGCATATGCATGCTCATTTATCAGACAAAAAGCCGGGGAAGCCTTCCCCGGCCTGCGTGCATGGTATGCGGCTCAGTTCCACACCGATTTGCCGCTGTTGTCGGCAATTTGCTTCCAGCTGGCGCGAATCACGCCCTTGATCGCGTCCGGCATCGGGATGTAGTCCAGATCCAGCGCGGTCTTGTCGCCGTTCTTGTAAGCCCAGTCGAAGAATTTCAACACTTCGCCGCCTTGCGCCGGCTTGTCCTGCTTCTTGTGCATCAAGATGAAGGTGGCGCCGGCGATGGGCCAGCTGTCCTTGCCTGGCTGGTTGGTCAGCAGCAGGTAGAAGCCCGGCGCTTTTTTCCAGTCGGCGTTGGCGGCGGCGGCCTTGAAGCTGGACTCATCCGGCTTCACGAAGCTGCCTGCCTGGTTTTGCATCAGGCCGAAGGCCAACTTGTTCTGCTTGGCGTAGGCGTATTCCACGTAGCCGATCGCGCCCTTGATGCGGGTCACGTAGTTGGCCACGCCCTCATTGCCCTTGCCGCCCACCGGGTTGCCTTTCCAGCTGACCGCGGTGTTGGAGCCGACTTCCTTGGCCCAGTCCGGAGAGACCTTGGACAGGTAGTTGGTGAAGATGAAGGTGGTGCCGGAACCGTCGGAGCGACGCACCACGGAGATGCGCAGGTCCGGCAGTTTGACGCCGGGATTCAGCTTGGCGATGGCCGGGTCGTTCCACTTGGCGACTTTGCCCAAGTAGATGTCCGCCAGCAGCGGGCCGGTGAACTTCACCTGTCCCGGAGTGATGCCGGGCACGTTCAGCACCGGCACCACGCCGCCGATCACGGTGGGGAATTGGGTCAGGCCGGATTTTTCCAGCTCTTCCGGCTTCAGCGGCATGTCGGACGCGCCGAAATCCACGGTCTTGGACTGGATCTGCTTGATGCCGCCGCCGGAGCCGATGGACTGGTAGTTCAGGTTGTTGTTGGTGCCGGCTTTGTAGGCGGCGGCCCATTTGGCGTACAGCGGGTACGGGAAGGTAGCGCCCGCGCCGGTGATGTCGGCGGCCGCGGCCGCGCCGGACAGGCAGACGGAACCGAGAACAAACGATGCGGCCAGACGAACAGACTGTTTCATGCCTACTCCTGAGAATGGATGAGGTGCGTGGTAATGGGCGCATGCTAAGACGGAAATTTTTCAGGAATATTACAAGTCGTGGAAACGGCTTCGTTTGCGGACAATCAATGTCAGCTGGATGTCGGTTTGAGCCAACAAGGCGGCTGCGGATATAATCGGCGGATATTCAAGAATCGCGGGAGGCGGAAATGGCCGGCAAGCTGGTAATTGGCAACTGGAAGATGAATACCCGCGCCGACAGCGCTCAGACGCTGTTGCAGGCGCTGCTGGCGGATGAGACGAGCAACCGCGATTGGGTGGGCGTGGCCGCGCCGGCCGTCTACCTGGCCGGTCTGGCGGAACGGCTGCGCGGTCAGCCGCTCCGGCTGTGCGCGCAGGATGTCAGCGCCTTCGATCAAGACGGCGCCTTCACCGGCGAAACCAGCGCCGCGATGCTGGCCGATATCGGCTGCGGCTACACTTTGGTGGGCCACTCGGAGCGCCGCCAGTATTTCGGCGAGAGCAACGCCGCTTTGTTGCGGAAGATGCGGAACGCCATCGCGGCCGGCCTGGTGCCGGTGCTGTGCGTGGGCGAGACCCTGGAAGAGCGGGAAGCCGGCCGTCAGCTCGAGGTGATTAGAGATCAGCTTGCGCTTCTGTCCGAGATAGACCATGGTGAATACGTTGTGGCTTATGAACCGGTCTGGGCGATCGGCACCGGCAAGGTGGCGACGCTGGCGCAAATCGCCGAAATCCACGGCGCGATCAAAAAATGGTGCTTGCAAAACGTCAAGGCCTCCGATAATATTCGCGTCCTCTACGGCGGCAGTGTCAAGGCAGAGAATGCCGAAGCGATTCTGGCGACTGAAAATGTCGACGGAGCCCTTGTTGGAGGGGCATCTCTGGACGCCGGTTCATTCAGGGCAATTTGCCAAGCCGCAGGAAAATTGATATAGTATGGAACTTATTAAGACGCTTATTTGGATCGTAAATCTCCTGTCTGCAGGGACTATTATCGTGCTGGTTTTGATGCAGCACGGCAAAGGCGCGGACATGGGGGCGGCTTTCGGTAGCGGCTCTTCCGGTAGCTTGTTCGGCGCGTCTGGTTCTGCGAATTTCTTGAGTAGGACAACCGCTGTCGCAGCGGCCGTGTTCTTCTCGACTTCCCTTGCTCTGGTTTTTCTGTCTGGGGGCGGAAAAAGCGATTTGGGCGTAATGGGAACCAAGGTTGAACAGGTTGCACCGCAAATCCCGGCCGGTGTGCCTAGCGATAAAGCTTCGGGTACGGCATCGAAAATACCGGAGTAACAATTAAAGCTTGCTGTGCCGACATGGTGAAATTGGTAGACACGCTATCTTGAGGGGGTAGTGGCGAAAGCTGTGTGAGTTCGAGTCTCACTGTCGGCACCACCATTCAAAAACAGGCCACCGGGACTCCGGTGGCCTGTTTTATTTGGAGCCAAAGGGGGGGGACCCCCTTTATTTCGTGGGGGTGTACGGGAAATGCTGCAAAATTACTTTCCCATTCTGCTGTTTGTCATGGTCGGACTGTTGGTCGGCGTAGGCCCTATTTTATTGGGCAAACTGCTGGCTCCCAATCGTCCCGATCCTGAGAAACTGTCTCCGTATGAGTGCGGCTTCGAGGCTTTCGAAGACGCTCGCATGAAGTTTGACGTCCGCTATTATCTGATAGCCATCCTCTTCATCCTGTTCGACCTAGAGGTCGCCTTCCTGCTGCCGTGGGCCGTGGTGTTGAAGGAGTTGGGGACTTATGGTCTGGGCGTCATGGTGGAGTTCCTGGGCGTGTTGACCCTGGGCTTCGTCTACATGTGGAAAAAAGGAGCTCTGGAATGGGAGTAGAAGGTATTCTGGAGAAAGGGTTTGTCACCACAACGGCTGACAAGCTCATCAATTACACCCGAACCGGTTCGCTGTGGCCGATGACCTTTGGTCTGGCCTGTTGCGCGGTGGAGATGATGCACGCCGGCGCGGCGCGTTACGATCTGGACCGTTTCGGTATCGTGTTCCGTCCCAGCCCGCGCCAGTCCGATCTGATGATCGTGGCCGGCACGCTGTGCAACAAGATGGCTCCGGCCCTGCGCAAGGTTTACGACCAGATGGCCGAGCCTCGCTGGGTGATCTCGATGGGGTCCTGTGCCAACGGCGGCGGCTATTACCATTATTCCTATTCAGTCGTGCGAGGCTGCGACCGCATTGTGCCGGTCGACGTCTACGTGCCCGGCTGTCCGCCAACTGCAGAGGCCTTGCTGTACGGCATCATTCAGCTGCAGAACAAGATCAAACGCACCAACACCATCGCCCGCTAAGGTAGAAACTTATGGCCTCCAAGAAAATGGAAGCGTTAGGGTCGGCTGTGCAGCAGGCGCTGGGCGACAAGCTCGTGCAAAGCACGCTGGCTCTGGAAGAGCTGACCATTGTATGCAAGGCGGCGGATCTGATCGCCGTGGCGACCACGCTGCGCGACAACGCCGACCTGTCTTTTGAGCAATGCATCGATTTGTGCGGTGTGGACTACAGCGCGTACCGCGACGAGGTATGGGACGGTCCGCGCTTCGCCGTGGTCTACCATCTGCTGTCGGTCAAGCACAATCAGCGCATCCGCCTGCGCGTGTTCGCCGAAGACGACGCCTTCCCGGTGGTCGCTTCGGTCGTGGGCGTCTGGAGCGGCGCCAACTGGTTCGAGCGCGAGGCGTTCGACCTGTTCGGCATCGTTTTCGACGGCCATCCTGACCTGCGCCGCATCCTGACCGACTACGGCTTCGTCGGCCATCCGTTCCGCAAGGACTTCCCGCTGTCCGGTCACGTGGAAATGCGTTACGACCCGACACAACAGCGCGTGATTTATCAGCCGGTGACCATTGAGCCGCGTGAAATTACGCCGCGCATCATTCGCGAGGAGAACTACGGTGGCTGAAATCCGTAACTACACCCTCAACTTCGGCCCGCAACACCCTGCCGCTCACGGTGTGTTGCGTCTGGTGCTGGAACTGGACGGCGAAGTCGTCCAGCGCGCGGACCCGCATATCGGCCTGCTGCATCGCGGCACCGAGAAGCTGGCCGAGAGCAAGACCTTCATTCAGTCGCTGCCTTACATGGACCGTCTCGACTACGTGTCCATGATGTGCAACGAGCACGCGTACTGCCTGTCCATCGAGAAGCTGCTGGGCATCGAAGTGCCTGAGCGCGCACAATACATCCGCGTGATGTTCGCCGAGATCACCCGCCTGCTGAACCACTTGCTGTGGATTGGCGCGCATGGTCTCGACATCGGCGCGATGACCGTATTCCTGTACGCCTTCCGCGAACGCGAAGACTTGATGGACTGCTACGAAGCGGTGTCCGGCGCGCGTCTGCACGCGGCCTACTTCCGTCCCGGCGGCGTGTATCGCGATCTGCCGGACAGCATGCCGCAGTACACCGTTTCCAAGATCAAGAACGCCCGCGAGCTGGCCCGCCTGAACGAAGGCCGCCAGGGTTCGCTGCTGGACTTCATCGACGATTTCACCAAGCGTTTCCCGACTTATGTCGACGAATACGAGACCTTGCTGACCGACAACCGCATCTGGAAGCAGCGCACCGTCGGCATCGGCGTGGTGTCGCCCGAGCGCGCGCTGAACCTGGGCCTGACCGGTCCGATGCTGCGCGGCTCTGGCATCGCCTGGGATTTGCGCAAGAAGCAGCCCTACGATGTGTATTCCAAGCTGGACTTCGATATTCCCGTGGGCGTCAACGGCGATTGCTACGACCGCTACCTGGTGCGCATCGAAGAGATGCGCCAGTCCAACCGCATCATCCGCCAGTGCGTGGAATGGCTGCGTAAGAATCCGGGCCCGGTGATCACCGACAACCATAAAGTGGCGCCGCCTTCGCGCGAAGGCATGAAGGCCAATATGGAAGACCTGATCCACCACTTCAAACTGTTTACCGAAGGCATGCATGTGCCGGAGGGCGAGGCCTACGTGGGCACCGAGCACCCGAAAGGCGAGTTCGGCGTCTATCTGGTGTCCGACGGCGCAAACAAGCCGTACCGCATGAAGATTCGCGCGCCCGGCTACGCCCACCTTGCGGCGCTGGACGAGATGGCCAAGGGCCATATGATCGCCGACGTGGTGGCCATCATCGGTACGCAGGATATCGTGTTTGGGGAGATTGACCGCTGATGCTGTCCGCTGAATCGCTAGCCAAAATCGATCGCGAAGTCGCCAAATATCCCGCAGACCAGAAACGGTCCGCGGTGATGGGCGCCTTGCGCATCGCGCTGACTGAACGTCGCGAAGCGGGCTCCGCTCCGGAGGAGCGTTGCCTGAATACCGAGGTGATCGAATTCGTCGCCAACTACCTGCAGATTCCGCCGGTAGCCGCTTACGAAGTCGCCACTTTCTACAATATGTACGACATGAAGCCGGTTGGGCAGTACAAGATCACTGTCTGCACCAACTTGCCCTGTGCCTTGTCCGGCGGCGTCAACGCGGCTGAGTACATCTCCAAGAAGCTGGGCATCGCCATCGGCGAAACCAGCGCGGACGGCAAGTACACCTTGCTGGAAGGGGAGTGCATGGGGGCCTGTGGCGACGCGCCGGTCTTGCTGGTCAACAACCACAAGATGTGCAGCTTCATGACGCCCGAAGCAATCGATAAGAAACTGGCGGAGCTGAAATAATGGCAATCTTCGTCAATGGCGTGATTTTCGATGGCGTCGACACTTCCGATCCCAATTGCTGGCAACTGAGCGCCTACGAGGCGCGCGGCGGCTACCAGGCGCTGCGCCGCATTCTGGACAGCAAGATGGCCCAGGAAGACGTGATCGCCGAAGTGAAAAACTCCGGCCTGCGCGGCCGCGGCGGCGCGGGTTTCCCCACCGGCCTGAAGTGGAGCTTCATGCCGCGTTCGTTCCCGGGCGACAAATACGTCGTTTGCAATACCGACGAGGGCGAGCCGGGCACCTTCAAGGACCGCGACATCCTGCGCTTCAATCCGCATTCGCTGATCGAAGGCATGATCATCGCCGGTTACGCGATGGGCACCAAGGCCGGCTACAACTACATCCACGGTGAAATCTTCGCCGAATACGAGCGTTTCGAAGAAGCGCTGGATGAGGCGCGCAAAGCGGGTCTGCTGGGACAGAACATTCTGGGCTCCGGCTTCAACTTCGACCTGTTCGCCCATCATGGCTACGGCGCCTACATCTGCGGCGAGGAAACCGCGCTGCTGGAGTCGCTGGAAGGCAAGAAGGGACAACCGCGTTTCAAGCCGCCGTTCCCGGCCAGCTTCGGCCTGTACGGCAAGCCGACCACCATTAACAACACCGAATCGTTCGCCTCGGTGCCCTTCATCATCCGCGACGGCGCGCAGCCGTTCCTGGAAAAGGGCAAGCCGAACAACGGCGGCACCAAGCTGTTCTCGGTCTCCGGCCATGTGAACCGTCCGGGCAACTACGAGATCCCGCTGGGCACTCCGTTCTCCGAGCTGCTGGAAATGGCCGGCGGCATGCGCGACGGCAAGAAGCTCAAGGCGGTGATCCCGGGCGGTTCGTCCGCCCCCATTCTGCCCGCCGACGTCATGATGCAATGCACGATGGACTACGACAGCATCGCCAAAGCCGGCTCGATGCTGGGTTCCGGCGCTGTCATCGTGATGAATGAAGACGTGTGCATGATCAAGGCGCTGGAGCGTCTGGCCTACTTCTACCACGAAGAATCCTGCGGCCAGTGCACGCCGTGCCGAGAAGGCACCGGTTGGCTGTACCGCGTGATCCACCGCATCGCCAACGGCCAGGGCCGTCCGGGCGATCTGGAGCTTCTGGATTCCGTGGGCAATAACATGGCGGGCCGCACTATCTGTGCGCTGGCCGACGCCGCCGTGTTCCCGGTTCGCAGTTTCACCAAGCATTTCCGTCACGAGTTCGAGTACGCAATCGAACACGGAAAGACCTTGGTGGACCACAAATGGTGTTGAGCGATGCTTGAAATCGAAATCGACGGAAAAAAACTGACGGTCCCGCAAGGCAGCACCGTCATGGAAGCGGCCCACTCGGTGGGCACGTACATTCCGCACTTCTGCTACCACAAGAAGCTGTCCATCGCGGCCAACTGCCGCATGTGCCTGGTGGAAGTGGAGAAGGCGCCCAAGCCGCTGCCGGCTTGCGCCACCCCGGTGACCGACGGCATGAAGGTCCATACCCACTCCGACATGGCCAAGAAGGCCCAGGCGGGCGTGATGGAGTTCCTGCTGATCAACCACCCGCTGGATTGCCCGATCTGCGACCAAGGCGGCGAATGTCAGCTGCAGGATCTGGCCGTGGGCTACGGCAACTCCTCCTCGCGCTATCAGGAAGAAAAGCGCGTGGTGGTGGGCAAGGACATGGGCCCGCTGGTCTCGGCGGAAGAAATGTCGCGCTGCATTCACTGCACACGCTGCGTGCGCTTTACCGAGGAAGTCGGCGGCTTCCAGGAAATCGGCATGGCTCATCGCGGCGAGTTCTCCGAGATTCTGCCCTTCCTCGGCAAGACCGTGGATTCGGAAATCTCCGGCAACGTCATCGATCTGTGCCCGGTGGGCGCGCTGACCTCCAAGCCGTTCCGCTACAGCACCCGCGCCTGGGAGCTGTCGCGCCGCAAATCGGTCAGCCCGCACGACGGCCTGGGCTCCAACCTGATCGTTCAGGTCAAGGGCAATGAAGTGATGCGCGTGCTGCCGCTGGAAAACGAAGCCATCAACGAGTGCTGGATCGCCGACCGCGACCGCTTCTCCTACGAGGGCTTGAACTCGGCCGAGCGTCTGAAGCAGCCGATGATCAAGTTTGACGGCAAGTGGCACGAAACCGATTGGGAGACCGCGCTCAATTACGTGGTCAAGGGCCTGAACGGCGTGTCCGCCGATCACGGCAAGGACGCCATCGGTTTCCTGACCAGCCCGCACTCCACCACCGAAGAGCTGTATCTGGCGCAGAAGCTGGCGCGCGCCTTCGGCGTGGAAAGCATTGATTACCGCCTGCGTCGCAGCGACTTCGCCGCCGATGCGGCCAAGCAGGGCGCGGAATGGCTGGGCTCCAGCATTTCCGATCTGGCCGCGGCCAAGTCGGTACTGGTGGTGGGCTCCACGCTGCGCAAGGAACAGCCTCTGCTGACTTCGCGCCTCCGCACCGCGGCCAAAAAAGGCAGCGAGCTTAATATTATCCACGTTGCCGACGACGACCTGCTGATCAAGATCAACGCCAAGCTGATCGTGTCGCCGCTGGCGCTGGTCAACGGCTTCGCTCAGGTGCTGAAGGCTGTGGCGGAAATCAAGGGCGGTGAAACCTCCGTTGATCTGTCCGCGGTGGAAGTCTCCGCCGAGGCGCGCCGCATCGCCGAAAGCCTGAGCGGCGCGGAAACCGCCGCCGTGGTGCTGGGCAATGTGGCTCAGCATCATCCGGCGTTCAGTCAGCTGCTGTCCGTGGCGCAGGAGATCTCGCGCCTGAGCGGCGCCAGCTTCGGCGTGCTGTCCGAGGCCGCCAACAGCGTGGGCGCGGAACTGGCGGGCGCGCTGCCGCAAGGCGCGGGCGCCAACGCCGCCGCGATGATCGCGCAGCCGAAGAAGGCTTACGTGCTGCTGAACACCGAAGTCGAGTTCGACAGCTACAACCCGCAGGCCGCCGTCGCGGCGATGAAGCAGGCCGCCACCGTGATCGCGTTGACCGCGTTCAAGGGCCAGGGCTTGCTGGATTACGCCGACGTGCTGCTGCCGATTGCGCCGTTCTCCGAAACCGCCGGTTCCTTCGTGAATATGGAAGGCAAGCTGCAGCCGTTCAACGGCGTGGTGCGTCCGTTGGGCGAAGCGCGCCCGGCCTGGAAAGTGCTGCGGGTACTGGGCAATATGCTGAATCTGTCCGGCTTTGAGTTCAACAGCGCGGAGGAAGTACGCGCCGAGCTGTTGGCCAAGGGCGACATCGCCGCGCGTCTGAACAACGCGCTGAGCCAGCTGAACGTCGCCGCTACCGCTGCTGCCGGTCTGAGCCGTATCGGCGAAGTGCCGCTGTATCAGGCCGACGCCATCTGCCGCCGCGCTAAGTCGCTGCAACAGACCCGCGATGCGGCCGAGCCGGTGGCTTCCGCTCACAGCGGCCTGCTGCAGAAGCTGGGCATTGCCGTCGACAGCACCGCATTGCTGAGCCAGGGTTCCGGCCAGGCGCGCGTGCGCATCGTCGCCGACGACAGCCTGCCGCAGGATACGGTCCGCATCGCCACCGCTCACGCGGCCACGCTGGCGCTGGGCGGCATGTTCGACGCTATCGAGATCACCCAGGGGTAAAGCATGGAGTTCTTGCAAGGTATTCTTGGCACTGACGCGGGGCTCGTGGTTTGGACCCTGTTGAAGATCATCGCCATCGTATTGCCGATGCTGCTGTGCGTCGCCTACCTGACCTATGCCGAGCGCAAGGTCATCGGCTTCATGCAGATCCGCATCGGCCCCAACCGGGTAGGCCCGCTGGGCCTGCTGCAGCCCATCGCCGACGCGGTCAAGCTGCTGATGAAGGAAATCATCCTGCCCACCAACTCCAGCAAGGGCCTCTTCCTGCTGGCGCCGGTGCTGTCCATCGCTCCGGCGTTGGCGGCCTGGGCGGTGATCCCCTTCACCGACAAGCTGGTGCTGGCCAACGTCAACGCCTCGCTGCTCTACATCCTGGCGCTGACCTCGATGGGGGTTTACGGCGTGATCATCGCCGGCTGGGCGGGCAACTCCAAGTACTCCTTCCTCGGCGCCATGCGTTCCGCCGCTCAGATCGTGTCTTACGAACTGGCGATGGGCTTCGCGCTGATCGGCGTGCTGATGGTGTCCAGCAGCCTGAACCTGGTGGAGATCGTCCAGCAGCAAGGGCAGGGCATGGCGGGCGGTTCCGTGCTGTCGTGGAACTGGCTGCCGCTGTTCCCGCTGTTCGTGGTCTACCTGATTTCCGGCGTGGCCGAAACCAACCGCGCGCCGTTTGACGTGGCCGAGGGCGAATCCGAGATCGTGGCCGGTTTCCACGTTGAGTACTCGGGCATGGCCTTCGCCATCTTCTTCCTGGCCGAATACGCCAACATGATTCTGGTTGCCGCGCTGACCTCGCTGCTGTTCCTCGGCGGCTGGCTGTCGCCGTTCCCGGCGTCCTGGGGCATTCTGGGCGCGGGCGGTTTCTTCTGGCTGGCGCTCAAGGTAGCCATGGTGCTGTTCTGCTTCCTGTGGTTCCGCGCCACCTTCCCGCGTTATCGCTATGACCAAATCATGCGTCTGGGCTGGAAGGTGTTCATCCCGGTGACCCTGGTGTGGATCCTGGTGGTGGGCGTCTGGATGATGACCCCGCTGTCCTTGTGGCACTGAGACGGGGATAGGTGAAAAGATGAATTCGATCCGAAACTTTTTCAAGACCTTCCTGCTGGTGGAGCTGGTCAAGGGCCTGATGGTCACTGGCCGCTACTTCTTCGCCCGCAAGATCACGGTTCAGTTCCCCGAAGAGAAGACGCCGATTTCGCCGCGCTTCCGCGGCCTGCACGCTCAGCGCCGCTACGCCAACGGCGAAGAACGCTGCATCGCCTGCAAGCTGTGCGAGGCGGTGTGCCCGGCGATGGCGATCAGCATCGAGTCCGAACAGCGCGATGACGGCACCCGCCGCACCACGCGCTACGACATCGATCTGACCAAGTGCATCTTCTGCGGCTTCTGCGAGGAAGCCTGTCCGGTGGACGCCATCGTGGAAACCCACATCTTCGAATACCACGGCGAAAAACGTGGCGATCTGTACTACACCAAGCCGATGCTGCTGGCGATCGGCGACAAGTACGAAGCCGAGATCGCCGCCAACAAGGCGGCCGACGCCAAGTATCGCTAAGGGGGGGTCATGAACTTCACAATGTTTGTCTTCTATGTTCTGTCCGCCATCCTGGTGTTCGCGGGTATCCGCGTGGTGACGGCCAAGAACCCGATTCACGCCGCACTGTTCCTGGTGCTGGCCTTCTTCAACAGCGCCGGTCTGTGGCTGCTGATGGAGGCCGAGTTCCTGGCCATCACCCTCGTGGTGGTGTATGTGGGCGCGGTGATGGTGTTGTTCCTGTTTGTGGTGATGATGCTGGACATCAACATCGAGAAACTGCGCGAGGGCTTCTGGAAGAATCTTCCGGTCGCCGCCGCGGTCGGCATCATCATGGTGTTTGAAATGGCGATGATTCTGGCCAGCCCCAGCGCCAGGCTTGACGCCTACCAGGCCGCCGCGCCGCTGGCGGCCGACTTCAGCAACGTCAAAGTGCTGGGTCGTCAGCTGTACACCACTTATCTGCTGCCTTTCGAAGTGGCGGCGGTGGTGCTGCTGCTGGCCATGGTGGCCGCCATCGGCCTGACCATGCGCAGCCGCAAGGACACCAAGGCGATCGATCCGGCGCTGCAGGTCAAGGTCAAGCGCAACGACCGCGTGCGACTGGTGAAAATGCAGGCCGAACAGCCTGCTGAAGAATCCACGGTGGAGGAGGCCTCCGAGGCCGAATCCGGTAAGCAACAGGCCTGACGGCCAATCAACATAAGGGAGGAAATGTGCTGACACTGACTCACTTCCTGGTGCTGGCCGCAATCCTGTTTGCCATCGGCGTGCTAGGCGTTTTCCTGAACCGGAAAAATCTGATCGTGCTGCTGATGGCCATCGAGCTGATGCTGCTCGCGGTGAATTTCAATTTCATCGCGTTCTCGCATTACCTGTCGGATACGGCGGGCCAGATCTTCGTATTCTTCATCCTGACGGTGGCTGCGGCCGAAGCCGCGATCGGTCTCGCCATTCTGGTGGTGCTGTTCCGCAATCTGCGCACCATCAACGTTGAAGACTTGGGCAGCCTCAAAGGCTAAGGCAAACCGGAACCTACACAAAGCACACAAGCATGGATATGAAGAGCTTATACCTGCTGATTGCACTCGCCCCGCTGGCGGGTTCCATCATTGCAGGCCTATTTGGATGGGCCATCGGCCGGCGCGCTTCGCACGTCGTGACGATAGCCGGCGTGGCGCTGTCCGCCGCGCTGTCGCTCAAGGTGCTTCACGCCTTCCTGACCGGGCAGGCTGAAGTGTTCAACGGTCCGGTTTACACCTGGCTGACAGTGGGAGGCTACGAGTTCTCGGTGGGCTTCCTGGTGGATTCGCTGACCGCGATGATGCTGGTGGTGGTCACCAGCGTGTCGCTGATGGTGCACATTTACACCATCGGCTACATGCAGGAAGACCCGGGCTATCAGCGCTTCTTCAGCTATATCTCGCTGTTTACCTTCTCGATGCTGATGCTGGTGATGAGCAACAACTTCATCCAGCTGTTCTTCGGTTGGGAAGCGGTGGGCCTGGTGTCCTACCTGCTGATCGGCTTCTGGTTCAAGCGTCCGACCGCGATCTTCGCCAACCTGAAGGCTTTCCTGGTCAACCGCGTCGGCGACTTCGGCTTCCTTCTGGGCATCGGCCTGGTGCTGGCTTATTTCGGCGGCTCGCTGAACTACAGCGATGTGTTCGCCGCCGCTCCGGCGCTGGCTAACAAGACCATCAGCCTGATTCCGGGCACCGAATGGTCGCTGCTGAGCGTGACCTGCATCCTCTTGTTCATCGGCGCGATGGGCAAATCGGCGCAGTTCCCGCTGCATGTGTGGCTGCCGGACTCGATGGAAGGCCCGACTCCGATCTCGGCGCTGATTCACGCGGCCACCATGGTGACCGCCGGCATCTTCATGGTGTCGCGGATGAGCCCCCTGTTCGAACTGTCCGACACCGCGCTGAACGTGATCATGGTCGCCGGTTCCATCACCGCGCTGTTCATGGGCTTCCTCGGCATCGTCCAGAACGACATCAAGCGCGTGGTGGCTTACTCCACGCTGTCGCAGCTGGGTTACATGACCGTGGCGCTGGGCGCCTCGGCCTACTCGGTGGCGATGTTCCATGTGATGACCCACGCCTTCTTCAAGGCGCTGCTGTTCCTGGCGGCGGGTTCGGTGATCATCGGCATGCATCACGATCAGGACATGCGCAATATGGGCGGCCTGCGCAAGTACATGCCCATCACCTGGCTGACTTCGCTCTTGGGTTCGCTGGCCTTGATCGGCACGCCGTTCTTCTCCGGCTTCTACTCCAAGGACTCCATCATCGAGGCGGTGCACGCGTCCAATCTGTCCGCGGCCGGTTTCGCCTACTTCGCGGTGATCGCCGGTGTGTTCGTGACCGCCTTCTACTCCTTCCGCATGTACTTCCTGGTCTTCCATGGTAAGGAGCGCTGGATGGAGAAGAAGGACGATCATCACGACCATGGCCATGACGATCACGATCATCACCATGGCCTGGGCCCGAACGATAAGCCGCACGAGTCGCCGTGGGTGGTGACCCTGCCGCTGGTGCTGCTGGCGATTCCGTCGGTGCTGGTGGGTTACTTCGCGATCGAGCCGCTGCTGTACGGCGACTTCTTCAAGGGCGTGATCACCGTCAACCATGAACTGCACCCGGCGATGGAAGAGATCGCCCGCGAGTTCCATGGCGCCGCCGCCATGGGCGTGCATTCGCTGAGCACGCTGCCGCTGTGGCTGGCGCTGGCCGGCGTGGCCACCGCCTGGTTCTTCTACATGAAGGCGCCGCAGATTCCGGCCGCCATCAAGCAGAAGTTCAGCCTGGTGAACAAGGTCCTGGAAAACAAGTACTACCTGGACGAGATCTACTTCGCCGTGTTCGCCAAGGGCTCTCGGGCTCTGGGTACCTTCTTCTGGAAGGTGGGCGACATGTTGCTGATCGATGGTCTGGTAGTGAACGGCACCGCCAAGCTGGTGGCGACGTTCTCCGGCTTCATCCGCCGCGCGCAAACCGGCTTCATCTACAGCTACGCCACCGCGATGATCATCGGGGTGCTGGCGCTGATGACGATGTGGTTCTGGCCGCTGATCTGGCGTTGAGCCCGGACTCCGGGATTGGAATAACAACTTGGGTTTGACTATGTTCACAAATCTATTGACTCTGGTGATCTGGGCCCCGATAGCGGCCGGGTTGCTGGTGCTGGCAACCGGGGGCGATCAGCGGGCCACGCTGGCGCGCTGGCTGGCCGCGGCGGGGGCCCTGGCGGGCTTCCTGCTGTCGCTGCCGCTGTTCACTGAATTCAACAATCTCAGCGGCGGCATGCAGTTCGTCGAGATGAAGCCGTGGATTGAGTCCCTCGGCATCAACTACCACTTGGGCGTGGACGGCATCTCGATGCTGTTCGTGGTGCTCAACAGCTTCACCACTCTGCTGGTGGTGGTGGCCGGCTGGCAGGTGATCCAGAAGCGCGTGTCGCAGTACATGGCCGCCTTCCTGATCATGTCCGGCTTGATCAACGGCGCTTTCGCCGCGTTGGACGCCATCCTGTTCTATGTCTTCTTTGAAGGCATGCTGATTCCGATGTATCTGATCATCGGCGTCTGGGGCGGCCCGCGTCGCGTGTACGCGTCGATCAAGTTCTTTCTTTACACCCTGCTGGGCTCGCTGCTGATGCTGGTGGCCTTGATCTACCTGTACTTCCAGGCCGGCAAGTCCTTCGACATCCAGGCTTTCCACGACATCGCCAAGATCCCGCTGACGGTGCAGATCCTGCTCTTCGTCGCCTTCTTCCTGTCCTTCGCGGTGAAGGTGCCGATGTGGCCGGTGCACACCTGGTTGCCGGACGCTCACGTGGAAGCGCCAACCGGCGGCTCCATGGTGCTGGCCGCGATCACGCTGAAGATCGGCGCCTACGGCTTCCTGCGGTTCGTGCTGCCCATCCTGCCCGACGCCGCGCGCGAGCTGTCCGGCGTGATGGTGGCGCTGTCGCTGGTGGCGGTGGTTTACATCGGTCTGGTGGCGCTGGTGCAGTCCGACATGAAGAAGCTGGTGGCTTATTCGTCTATTTCGCACATGGGCTTCGTCACTCTGGGTCTGTTCCTGTTCACCGGTTCCGAACTGAACCAGTGGGCGGTTGAAGGCGCGCTGGTGCAGATGGTGTCCCACGGCTTCGTGTCCGCCGCGATGTTCTTCTGCATCGGCGTGATGTACGACCGCGTGCACAGCCGCAATATCGCCGACTACGGCGGCGTGGCCAACAAGATGCCGATCTTCGCGGCCTTCATGATGCTGTTCGCCATGGCCAACTCCGGTCTGCCGGCCACCTCCGGCTTCGTCGGCGAGTTCATGGTGATCATGGGCGCGGTGCAGGTGAACTTCTGGTACGCGGCCTTGGCCGCCACCACGCTGATCTTCGGCGCGGCCTATACCTTGTGGATGTACAAGCGCGTGATCTTCGGCGATGTGGGCAACAGCCATGTGGCGGAGCTGTCCGACGTCAACAAGCGCGAATTCCTGGTGCTGGCCATCCTGGCCATCGCGGTGCTGGGCATGGGCCTGTATCCGCAAGCCTTCGTCGAGAAAATGCACCTGTCGGTCAATGACCTGATCCTGCATGTCTCGCAGAGCAAGCTGTAAGCGCGGAAGGAATGGAAACAATGAATTGGGCTGATCTCAACCTGATACCGGCAA
The DNA here is from genome assembly GCF_052805975.1 of Chromobacterium sp. W521. Classification (NCBI taxonomy): domain Bacteria; kingdom Pseudomonadati; phylum Pseudomonadota; class Betaproteobacteria; order Neisseriales; family Chromobacteriaceae; genus Chromobacterium; species Chromobacterium sp. W521. The sequence goes on along the minus strand of NZ_JBRBAF010000005.1, from coordinate 81,420 downwards.
TCCCCGAGATGTTCCTCGCCGGCGCGATCCTGTTCGTGCTGATGGCGGACCTGTTCGTTTCGGACGAAAAGCGCGGCATCACCCTGGGCCTGACCCTGCTGACCCTCTTGGGCGCGGCGGTGGCGCAGGTGATGACTTTCTCTTCGCAGCCGGTCGTGACTTTCTCCGGCATGTTCGTCGCGGATCCGATGGGCGGCGTGGTCAAGCTGGCCATGTACGCTGTGACCGCCATCGTGCTGATCTACAGCCGGCAGTACACTGCTGATCGTCAGCTGTTCAAGGGCGAGTATTTCTCGCTGGCGTTGTTCGCTTTGCTGGGCATGAACCTGATGGTGTCGGCTTCGCACTTCCTGACCCTGTATATGGGCCTGGAACTGCTCTCGCTGGCGCTGTACTCGCTGATCGCTCTGCAGCGCGAGTCCGTGAAGGCCACCGAAGCGGCGATGAAGTACTTCGTGCTGGGCGCGCTGGCCTCCGGCCTGCTGCTCTACGGCATTTCCATGGTTTATGGCGCCACTGGTTCGCTGGAACTGGCGACGGTAGCCAAGTCCATCGCCGCGCATAAGGCCAACGATGTGCTGCTGGTCTTCGGTCTGGTGTTCATTGTGGCCGGCCTGTCCTTCAAGCTGGGCGCAGTGCCGTTCCACATGTGGGTGCCGGACGTTTACCACGGCGCGCCGACTTCGGTGACGCTGATGGTGGGCGCGGCCCCCAAGCTGGCGGCCTTCGTCTTCACGCTGCGCATCCTGGCTCAGGGCCTGGACGCGCTGGTGGCGGACTGGCAACTGATGCTGGTGATCGTGTCCGCGCTGTCGATGGCGATCGGCAACGTAACCGCTATCGTGCAGACCAACATCAAACGGATGCTGGCTTACTCGACGATCTCGCACATGGGCTTTCTGCTCTTGGGTGTCCTGGCGGGCACCAAGGTGGGCTACTCGGCGGCGCTGTTCTACGCGCTGAGCTATGTGCTGATGTCGCTGGTTAGCTTCGGCATGCTGCTGGCCCTCTCGCGCGCCGGTTTCGAGTGCGAGAAGGTTGAGGATCTGAAGGGCCTGAACAGCCGCAACAGCTGGTATGCGCTGCTGATGCTGCTGACCATGTTCTCCATGGCCGGCATTCCGCCGCTGGTGGGCTTCTACGCCAAGTTCGCGGTGATCAAGGCTATCGTGGATATCGGCATGATCAAGCTGGCCATCTTCGCGGTGCTGATGTCGGTGATCGGCGCGTTCTACTACCTGCGCGTGGTCAAGACCATGTACTTCGACGATGCTGAAGACCGCAGCGATATCGTGGTGCGCGGCGATATGAAGCTGGTGCTGTCGCTGAACGCGCTGGCCTTGCTCGTCATCGGCCTGCTGCCGGAGCGCGCGCTGGAGTTGTGCCTGCAAGTCGTGCGTCAATCGCTTACCGTGATTTAAGGCCGCCATACCATGCAATCCAGCGTCATCGCTTTGCTGATCATCGCCTTGGCGGCGGCCAACCTACCGTTCTTGACCCAGAAAGTGGGCGGCGTGTGGAAAGTAGCCAATAAGCATTTTGGCTGGCGCTTTCTGGAACTGATGGCGCTGTATCTGCTGGTGGGCGGCTTCGCCTACCTGCTGGAAAGCCGGTTGATGCCGGTGCAGCCGCAGAATTGGCAGTTCTATGTGACGACCTTGTCCTTGTTCCTGGTGTTCGCGTTTCCGGGTTACGTCTATCGCTATTTCTGGCGGCGACGCGGTTAACAGCGGGCAGGGCGAGCAGTATCGGCGCGGATGGGGGAAACCCCGTCCGCGCTGTTTTTTTGGGGGGAAGCGGCGCGGAGCACCGCTGGCCGCGCAATGAGAAGAGGGGTGCGAAGGTGATTGCTCAGGACTTCACCCTGCTGGACCGCGTGGCTGAGGTGGAGCCGCTGTATCGCGAATTTGGTGGAGAAGGCGCGGCAAGAGCCGGACTGCATCCGCTATGAGCTGTTCATCGATCAGAAAGACTCAGGCCATTTCGTCTTCATCTAAACCTGGCCGGACAGGGCGGCCTTGGGTCGGCATTGCAGTACGGAGCGCTTCCGGAGCTTGGGGCCGCAGATCGATAGCCGGCAGCGGCAGGCGGCCATCTTCTCGTTGGCGGACGTCTTTGCAGACACTAGCATTTGATTGAAAAAGGCGCCGCTTTGGGCGCCTTGCTTAGAACATGTTTACGGTATCGCCGACGCGCAGCAGATCGTAAACAGCTTCTTAGTAAAAGCGGGCCTCACCCTGCGGCCGGCTTTTGAAGCGCTTATGCAGCCAGAAGTACTGGTCCGGGATTTCGCGAACGCGTTGTTCCAGGAAGGCGTTCATGCGGCGGGTGTCCGCTTCGATGTCCTCGCTGGGGTAGTCGTCCCAAGGCGGGTAGAACTCCAGCTCAAAGCGGTTGCCCACCCGGCGGGCGATGGCCGGGACGACTTTGGCGCGCGCCAGCTTGCTGATGCGGGACAGGCCGGTGATGGTGGCGGCCTTGACGCCGAAGAAGTCGACGAATACCGAGTCGCGCACCCCAAAGTCTTGATCAGGCAAGTAGAGGAAGGGGGCGTGGTCCTTGCGCATTGCCTTGATGATGGGGCGCAGCCCTTCCTGACGAGACACGATGTAGGCGTTGTCGTAGCGTTGGCGGCCTTTATAGATTTGGCGGTCCAGAGCTTCGTTCTTCTGGTGGGAGTAGACGCTAACCAACGGGATGTGCTGGTTCAGCGAATACACGCACATTTCGAAACCGACGAAGTGAGGGTAAAACAGGATCACGTCTTCGCCGCGCTCGCGCAGCTCGGTGACGTAGTGCAGGTTTTTGATCTCGACCAGCTTGTCGATGCGAGCGGCCGAACTCCACCAGACCACGCCGTACTCAAGCACCATGCGTATCATGTGCTGGAAATTGCGGCGGATGAGCCGGCGGCGTTCCGCCAACGGCATGTCGGGGAAGCATAGCCTCAGATTGATCATGCCGACGCGGCGGCGGCCATGTGCCAGGCAGTAGGCGATATTGCCCAGGCCGCGGGCCAGCAGGCCGATCGCCCACATCGGCAGCAGGCGGATCAACCACAGCAGGGAAAAAGCGAATTTCATAGGTTTCCTTGTCGAGAAGCTCGAACAACCCGCCGCGCGTCCTGGGCGAGAGTGTTCCGAGCCTCTCTGTTATTGCGTGTCCGGCCGGCTGACGCCAGGCGGGCATTTATAGCGGTTATAGCTCCACAGGTATTGGCTGGGGAAGCGGCGAATCAGCGCTTCCACCTGGGCGTTGAGCTGAGCGGCGTCCTGCTCCTTATCGCCGCTGAACGCTTGCGCGGGCGGTTCGATGTGAACGCGGAAGCCTTGGCCGCAAGGCAGGCGCTCGCCGACGAAGAACAGCGTCTCCACGCCGCTGATCTGAGCCAGCCGCGGCACCAGAGTCATGGTGTAGGCCGGACGCTCGAAGAACGGCGCCCACACGCCTTCGCCGTTGCCGGGCACTTGATCCGGCAGGATGATGGTGGCTTCGCCGGATTTCAGCGCTTTCATAAGCACGCGAACTCCGGCGCCGGTGGCCGGCGCGGTCTTGCCCTTGCCGCGGGCGCGGCCGGCCTGCATCACCGGTTCCAGCCAGGCGAGCTTGGGAGGGCGGTACATCGCGGTCAGCGGAAACGGCAGCCGCGAGCTGATATAGCGGCCGGCGATGTCGTAGCTGCCCAGGTGCGGGGTGACGAAGACGATGCCGTGGCCTTTGGCCAATGCCGCCTCGACGTGCTCCCAGCCGGTGCACGACTTGACCATGGCGGCGATGTCGTCCGGCTCGCGGCACCAGGCGATGGCCAGTTCCAGCGCGCCCTTGCCGGTTTCCGCGGCGCTTTGTTTGACTAAACGCGGTAAAAGCTGATAATTTCCACAGATTTTACTAGAACTTAGGTTCTCCCGGAGCCGTGCTCTGTAGCGGGGGGACGCATGATAAGTCAGTCGTCCAAGAACGGCACCTAGGCCTTGTAGCCAGGATAAAGGCAGGTGCGCCAGGAAAGACAGCAATAAATGGACTAGCTTAGACATATGAAGCTCAGTCTTGGTCTTAAAGCGACCTATTTTATCATCACAAGGTTTTGCATTTTTCGGGAACGAATAATAAATGAGCGAATATCTGTTTACATCTGAGTCGGTGTCGGAAGGGCACCCGGACAAAGTCGCCGATCAGATCTCCGACGCCATCCTTGACGCCATTCTGCGCGAGGACAAGCACGCGCGCGTCGCCGCCGAGACCCTGGTGAACACCGGCCTGGTCGTGCTGGCCGGCGAAATCACCACCAGCGCCAATATCGACTACATCAAGATCGCCCGCGAGACCATCAAGCGCATCGGTTACGACGATTCCGCGCTGGGCTTCGACTTCCGCGGTTGCGCGGTGATGGCTTGCTACGACAAGCAGTCGCAGGACATCGCCCAAGGCGTCAATGAAGGCGAAGGCCTGGATTTGAACCAGGGCGCCGGCGACCAGGGCCTGATGTTCGGCTACGCTTGCGACGAAACGCCGACGCTGATGCCGTTCCCGATCTACTACGCGCACCGCTTGGTGCAGCGTCAGGCCGAGTTGCGCAAGGACGGCCGCCTGCCGTGGCTGCGTCCGGACGCCAAGAGCCAGATCACTTGCGTATACGACGGCGCCACCGGCCTGCCCAAGCGCATCGACACCGTGGTGCTGTCCACCCAGCACACCCCGGAAATCGATCACAAGACGCTGACCGAGGCGGTGATCGAGGACATCATCAAGCCGGTGCTGCCGCCGGAGATGATTACCCCGGAAACCAAATTCCTGATCAACCCGACCGGCCGTTTCGTGATTGGCGGCCCGATGGGCGATTGCGGCCTGACCGGCCGCAAGATCATCGTCGACACCTATGGCGGCGCGGCGCCGCACGGCGGCGGCGCTTTCTCCGGCAAGGATCCGTCCAAAGTGGACCGTTCCGCCGCTTATGCCGGCCGCTACGTGGCGAAGAACATCGTTGCCGCGGGTCTGGCGCGCCAGTGCCAGATCCAGGTTTCCTACGCCATCGGCGTGGCCGAGCCGACCTCCATCGCGGTGGACACCTTCGGCACCAACTCGATTCCGAACGAGAAGATCGTGGAGCTGGTGAAAAAGCACTTCGACCTGCGTCCCAAAGGCATTATCCAGATGCTGGATCTGCTGCGCCCGATCTACAGCAAGACCGCCGCTTACGGCCACTTTGGCCGCGAAGAGCCGGAATTCAGCTGGGAGCGCACCGACAAGGTGGAGGCGCTGCGCGCCGACGCCGGCCTGTAAGCCCCGCTGGGCTTCATGCCAAGAAACGCCTGTCCACGGACAGGCGTTTTTTTGTTTCTTTTTAGAAGCTGTTTACGATCTGCTACGCGTCGTGAAACGTGGCTCGGTGAGTGCACCTTAAAAATGCTCATGTACCGTGTGTACATTCCGCTTTTACAGCTGTCTCCGCCTCGTCTCGTTCTAGCACGCGAGATCGTCAATACGCTTTAGAGGGCCGCGCTCAGGCGGCAGGCATTCTTGCCGCCGGCCTTGACCGCGTACAGGGCCCGGTCCGCGGCTTGGTACAGCGAGGCGGGGCTGTCCGCGTGCAATGGGAAGGCGGCTAGGCCGCAGGAGAAGGTGGCGCAGAAACTGTCGTCTCCGGCGCCGTGCGGCAGCCGTTGAAAGGCGGCGCGCCAGGTCTCGGCGCGACGCAGGGCCTGCTCGCCGTCGGCGCCGGGCATCAGCACCAGAAACTCCTCGCCGCCCAGACGGCAGAGGATGTCACCGTGGTGGCCGTCTTCGGCCAGTAGCGCTGACAAACGGCGCAATACTTCGTCGCCGAAGTAATGGCCGAAACTGTCGTTGATGCGTTTGAAATCGTCCAGATCTATCAGCGCAATGCTGAGCGGCGCGCCCTCGCTGCGGGCGCGGCTCAGCTCGCGGGCGAAGGTGTCGTCCAGATAACGGCGGTTGTATAAACCGGTCAGCGGGTCGCGCAAGGCCTGTTCGCGCAACGCCGCCTGCAGTGCTTCGATTTCGGCGATGCGCAAGGCCAGGGTCTGATTGGCGCCGCGCAGCGCTTCCTCGGCCTGGCGCCGCTCAGTGATGTCGCGCGCCACCAGCATGCGGCTGGAGTGAGGCTGAGGGTGATGAGCGATTGGATACACGCGCAGGTCCAGAATGCGCGCGCCGTCTTGCAAAGATAGCTCCAGCGATGCGTCTCGCCCTTTCAGAATCTGTTCCCTGGGCCAGTCCGCCGGCAAGGCCTGGCCCAGCAGCAAGCGGCTGGGTCGGCCCAGCAGCCGGGCGGCGGCCGGGTTGAGGTCCAGGATGCGGAACTTGTCGTCTATCACCAGCACTCCGTCTCCCATGGCTTCGAAAGAACGCGCGCGGGCCACCGGCACCAGGTAGAGCAGGCGCAGGTAGAGCAGGTCCAGCGCGAACACCAGGCCGGTGATGGTGAAGGCCAGTGGTGTAGGATCCAGGCCCTGCAAGGGCATGGCGCTGCTCAGGTAGAGGATGTTGCCCAGCCAGGGCGCGCAGGCGCTGGCCATCAGAACGATGGACTGGCCGCGGAAGTGGGCCGGGTAGTAATGCAGCGCGCGGATCAGCATCAACGAGCCGATCAGCATCATCAGGTAGGAGTAGCCGGCGACGCCGACCCAGAATGCCGGGCCGTGCCCATAGACCAGGAGGTTGTAGCCGGAGGGGCTGGGCCGGTAACTGGTCCACACCAGGTGGTGGCTTTCGTTGCTGAGCGCCAGGACGAAGCAGAGCAAGGGCAGGGCGAACAGCGCCGCCAACCAGCGCCGGCTCAGCTGAATGCGGTTGTAGTCCAGCGCCAGCAGCAGGAACAGCACCGGCGTGCTCAGCGTGCCGAGGTATTCCAGCTTGGACCAGGCGATTTTGGCGGACAGGCTGGCGGCGGCCAGCTCGCACATGGCGCCGGCGGCCCAGAACGCCACCGAACTCATCAGCAGCGCCAGCCAGCGCACGCCAGGAAACTGGCGGCGATACCAGGCAATGGCGGCGATAGCGGTTGAAATCAGCGCGGCGATCCCGGACAGGGCGGCCAGCGGGGTGAAGTCGAAAGTCATGGGGCGGCGATGAATCGGCAAGCCGGTAGTGTATCTTCTTGGCATGCAGACTCCTACCTTTTCCGAGCGGCATAGGTATAATCGAAACGTCGCCGTCCGCGTGTCCACGCCGCCGGCGGCCGGTCGGCCCGAGGGGCGCTGCGAGGATGATCCATCCCCAGGCTCGGGCCGCTCCCGTTTCAACGGCGCTCACCTGATCAAAACCGTGCCGGGCACGGGAGCGGGTGAGCCGCATCCTGGCCGGCTGCGTGAACTAAGGAATGCTCGCGATGGCTGATTTCACCGATTTTCATGTTGCCGATATTAATTTGTCCGCCTGGGGCCGTAAGGAACTGGCGATTGCCGAAACCGAGATGCCGGGCCTGATGGCCTTGCGCGATGAGCACCGGCATAGCCAGCCGCTGCGCGGCGCGCGTATTGCCGGCAGTCTGCACATGACGATCCAGACCGGGGTTTTGATTGAAACCCTGGTGGCGCTGGGCGCGGAAGTGCGCTGGGCCTCTTGCAATATCTTCTCCACCCAGGACCACGCCGCCGCCGCCATCGCCGCGGCCGGCATCCCGGTGTTCGCCTTCAAGGGCGAGAGCCTGGACGAGTATTGGGAGTTCAGCCACAAGATCTTCGAATGGCCGGAGCATGAGCCGGCCAATATGATTCTGGACGACGGCGGCGACGCCACCTTGCTGCTGATGCTGGGCAGCAAGGCGGAAACCGATCGCGGGGTGATCAGCCATCCGTCCAACGAGGAAGAGACAGCGCTGTTCGCCGCCATTGCCCGCTATCTGCAGAAAGATCCGCAGTGGTACTCCAAGCGGCTCAAGCACATCAAGGGCGTGACCGAGGAAACCACCACCGGCGTGCATCGCCTGTACCAGCTGGAGAAGGAAGGCCGCTTGCCGTTCCCGGCCTTCAACGTCAACGACTCGGTGACCAAGTCCAAGTTCGACAATCTCTACGGCTGCCGCGAATCGCTGGTGGACGGCATCAAGCGCGCCACCGACGTGATGGTGGCCGGCAAGGTGGCGGTGGTGCTGGGTTACGGCGACGTGGGCAAGGGGTGCGCGCAGAGCCTGCGGGGCCTGGGCGCCACGGTGTGGGTGACCGAGGTGGACCCGATTTGCGCGCTGCAAGCGGCGATGGAAGGCTACCGCGTGGTGCGCATGGACGAGGTGGCCGATCAGGCCGACATCTTTGTCACCGCCACCGGCAATGTCGGCGTAATCACTCACGAACACATGAAGAAGATGCGCAATAACGCCATCGTCTGCAATATCGGCCATTTCGACAGTGAGATCGAGGTTGCCAGCCTGCGCCAGTACCAGTGGGACAATATCAAGCCGCAGGTGGACCACATCATCTTCCCGGACGGAAAACGGGTGATCCTGTTGGCCGAAGGCCGCCTGGTCAACTTGGGCTGCGCCACCGGCCACCCCAGCTTCGTGATGTCCAATTCCTTCACCAACCAAGTGCTGGCGCAGGTGGAAATTTTCGCCAACGGCCAGCAATACGGCAAGCAGGTGTATGTGCTGCCCAAACATCTGGACGAGAAGGTGGCGCGCCTGCATCTGGCCCGCATCGGCGCCCGGCTGACCGAGCTGTCCGACGAGCAGGCCGCCTACATCAGCGTGCCCAAGCAAGGCCCTTATAAGCCGGATCACTATCGTTATTGATTTTTATAACGATAGAAAAACGGACAGGGCTATTAGAATGGTGCTGTCCGTTTTTTCTTGTCCGCCGCCGCGGACCGCGGTCATCCTATATAAAAACAAAGGAGTCTCCCGTTGGGAGATACAGAGAGATCATGACAGCACAGAGCCGAACCTTCAGTTTCGAATTCTTTCCGCCCAAGACCCCGGAAGGGATTGCCAAGCTGCGCACCACGCGCCAGCAATTGGCTCAATTCAAGCCGCAGTTTTTCTCCGTCACCTTTGGCGCCGGCGGCACCACCCGCGACGGGACGCTGGCGACAGTGCTGGAAATCCGCAGTGAAGGCCACGCCGCCGCGCCGCACCTGTCCTGCATCGGTTCCACCCGCGAGAATATCGGGGCCATCCTCAACGAATACCGCAACAACGGCATCCGACACATCGTCGCCTTGCGTGGCGACATCCCGTCCGGCATGGTGGCGGCCGGCGAGTTTCGTTACGCCAACGAGCTGGTGGAGTTCATCCGCGCCGAGCACGGCGATCATTTCCACATCGAAGTCGCGGCCTATCCGGAATTCCATCCACAGGCGCGCTCGGCCGAGGACGACCTCAACAACTTCGTGCGCAAGGTCCATGCCGGCGCCAACTCGGCGATGACTCAGTATTTTTTCAACGCCGACGCCTATTTCCGTTTCGTCGACGAAGTTCAGGCCAGGGGCGTGAATATTCCCATCGTTCCGGGCATCATGCCGATCTCCAACTTCGGGCAACTGTGTCGTTTTTCCGACATGTGCGGCGCGGAAGTGCCGCGCTGGCTGCGCCAGCGCATGCAGGCTTATTACGACGACAGCGCGTCCATTCGCGCGCTGGGCCTGGACGTGGTCACCGAGTTGTGCGACCGCTTGCTGCAGCACGGCGCGCCGGGCCTGCATTTCTACACGCTGAATCAGGCGGGGCTGGTGTCCACGGTTTGGCAGCGATTAGGCTTGTAAGAACCTGTTTACGATCTGCCGCGCGTTGTGTGACGTGACATGGCGAGTACCGCTTCGAAATGCTTCTGTACCGTGTGTACACTCCGCTTTCTCAGTTGTTTTCGCCTTGTCTCGCCTTAGTTCGCGAGATCGTAAACCGGGTCTAAAAGCTTTTGACTAGGTTTTCCACCCATGCAAAACGGCCCGGTATACCGGGCTGTTTTGTTTCGAATCCGTATGCGGCGCAAGGCCGCCCCGCTTAAAGACCACGCAACTGGCCGAGCGGCAGTGAAGTCGTCCGCTTGATCTCCTTGAGCACGAAGCTGGACTTCACATCGGCGACACCGGGGTGTTGCAACAGCTCGTCCATCACGAAGCGCGAAAAGTGCTCCATGTCCTCGAAATACACTTGCAGCAGATAGTCCATCTCGCCGGTCATCGCAAAGCAGTTGATGACCTCCTGCCAGCTTTGCACCGCTTCGATGAAGCTTTGCAAATGCGCGTTGCCGCGTTTTTCCAGCGTAACCCGCACCCAGGCTTGCAGGCCCAGACCGATGCGGGCGGGGTCCAGCAGCGCCACGTATTGGCGAATCACGCCGGATTCCTCCAGCTGTTTCAGGCGACGCAGGCAAGGGGATGGAGACAGGGCCACCCGTTCTGCTAATTCCACATTGGTTAAGCGGCCGTCATGCTGAAGTTCGGCCAGAATACGCAAGTCTGTCTTATCTAATGTAAGACTTGGCATGTTTTCTCCTAAAAGAGGCAAAATATTAGTGTTTTATACTTAGTTATTAATGGTTTCTTGGTATTTAGCAAGAAAATTGCCCCGTAGTTTCCATAGAATAAAAAGCCTAAAAACGCATTCTACACACGGCGCTAAAAAAGCACCGGGGTTTGTCGAGTGAATAAGACGGCGGAGATAAGATTCACATTTTGAGGAGAAGCTTGCCGCGCGTCACGGCAAGCTAAATCGACGCGCGGCTAGCGCGTCCCTCCTGATAAGTCTTTTTCCTTCCGACTTTTCCGCGCGAAGCCAAATGCGTTGCGCAGGGCTTTTTACAACATGTCATGACAAGACTATCACAAGACATGTCATCAAAAGCTACTGTTATTTGTTTATAAACAAGCTTGTTGCGCGGAACGCAAGATCAAGTCGCCAGTTCAGAGCGGCGTCATGCTCCGCTCGCCGCCTACCGGCCACACACTCATCTACAACAGGAGAAACAGATGAAAATGGAAACTATGCTGCAGAATCCTCTGGCTACCGACGGTTTTGAATTTGTCGAATACACGTCGCCCACAACGGAAGGCATCGCCAAGCTGAAGGCCCTGTTCCTGTCGCTGGGGTTCAGCGAAGTCGCGCGCCACCGCAGCAAGAACGTCAGCCTGTTCCGCCAGGGCGATATCAATTTCATCTTGAACGGCGAACCGTCGCAGCCGGCCAACGCCTTTGGTCATGAACACGGCCCGTCGGCTTGTGCGATGGCGTGGCGCGTCAAGGACGCGGCCAAGGCCTATGAATACGCATTGGCCCACGGCGCCAAAAAGTACGAGCGCCCAATCGGCTTCATGGAGCTGAATATTCCTGCAGTGGAGGGGATTGGCGGCTCGGCGCTGTATTTCGTCGATCGCTACGGCCCGGAACACAGCATCTACGACGTGGACTTCGTGCCGCTGGAGGGCGTGGACCAGCATCCGGAAGGCGTGGGCCTGTATGAGATCGATCACCTGACCCACAACGTGTTCCGCGGCAATATGGCCAAGTGGGCGGGCTTCTACACTGATATCGCCAACTTCCGCGAAATCCGCTACTTCGACATCGAGGGCAAGCTCACCGGTCTGGTGTCCCGGGCGATGACCAGCCCCTGCGGCAAGATTCGCATCCCGATCAACGAGTCCTCCGACGACAAGAGCCAGATCGAGGAATTCCTGCGCGAATACCACGGCGAAGGCATCCAGCACATCGCGTTGACCACCCGCGACATTTACAAAACCGTGGAAACGCTGAAAGCCGCCGGCACTCGTTTTCTCGATACTCCCGACACCTATTATGAAAAAGTGGACGAGCGCGTGCCGGGACACGGCGAGGACCTGGAGCGTCTGCGCAAGAACCACATCCTGGTGGACGGCGCGCCGGTGGACGGCGCCGGCATCCTGCTGCAGATCTTTACCGAGACCGTGATCGGCCCGATCTTCTTCGAGATCATTCAACGCAAGGGCAACGAGGGATTTGGCGAGGGCAACTTCCGCGCGCTGTTCGAGTCGATTGAAGAAGATCAGATCCGCCGCGGTGTCATTTAAATAGCGGTTTACGATCCCGCGGGCCAAGGCGAAGCCAGCCGTTGCGGCTGAAGAAGCGGAGCGCGCCACGGCGCATGAGCATTCCGCAGCCGGTTCCAATACGGCGTCGCTGAGGCGCGGCAGACTACGAACCGGCTTTAAGCCCGCAGTTCTATCGATGCCATCCCGCCGCCTGGGCGGCGGGATTGAAGGACACACCATGCGTAAATGGATTCAATATCCCCACCGCGAAGGCACCGTCTCGCGCCAGGCGCACGCCGACTTTCCGGACACAGCCATCTATGAGCGCGAAGTGGGCCGCAGTGGTTTTTTCGGCCCCGCCACTCATCTGCATCACAAGCACCCGCCCACCGGCTGGAGCGCCTGGGAGGGCCCGCTGCGCCCGCGCGCTTTTGACCTGAACGAGCTGCCCAAGAACGTGGCCGCGCCTTGGGCCGCGCCGTTGGTGCTACACAATGCGCAGTGCAAACTGCGCATCTGGAGCGTGGATCAGGCGATGACTCAGCTGTTCCGCAATGGCGACGGCGACGACATGCTGTTCATCCACGCCGGCAGCGGCGAGCTATTTTGCGATTACGGCCATTTGAGCTATCGCGACGGCGACTACATCCTGATGCCGCGCTCCACCAGTTGGCGTATCGAACCGGCCGCGCCCACCACCATGCTGTTGATTGAGGCGAGCAACGGTGCCTACCAGTTGCCGGACAAGGGGCTGGTGGGGCCGCACGCCATTTTCGACGAGGCGATGCTGGACGTGCCGGCGATCGACGATGCCTTCCGCGCTCAGCAGACCGAGGACGAGTGGCAAGTGGTGATCAAGCGCCGCGGCGCCCTGTCCACCGTGACCTATCCGTTCAATCCACTGGACGCGATAGGCTGGCACGGCAACCACTCCGTCGCTCGCATCAACTGGCGCGACATCCGGCCGCTGATGAGCCACCGCTACCATTTGCCGCCGTCTGCGCACACGACTTTCGTCGCCGACGGTTTCGTGATCTGCACCTTTGTGCCGCGGCCGATAGAGTCCGATCCCGGTGCTTTGAAGGTCCCGTTCTATCACAACAACGACGATTACGACGAAGTGATCTTCTACCACGCCGGCGATTTCTTCAGCCGCGACAACATCAAGCCGGGCATGCTGACTTTCCACCCGGCCGGCTTCACCCACGGGCCCCATCCCAAAGCCTTCGCCAAGGCGATGACAGACCCCAAGACCTTTACTGACGAAGTGGCGGTGATGATAGACACGCGCGACGCGTTGGAGCAGGGGCCGCAGATGCCGGAGGTGGAGTGGACCCAATATGTGGATAGCTGGAAACCCAAGCCCTAGTCGCCTAGCGTTATCGCTGCGGCGCAAGCCGATCTCGACGCTGCGATGCTCGCGGTGCCATTTGTACCGCTGCGCTTCTCCCGCCGGCCTCCGCTTGCTCGCGACGCGATAGCGCTCAGGCGGTGTTGTGGATGTCACACCGTATTACTGGAATTTCAGCTGCCCAGCTGCAGAAAGAATAGAAGATGAAACTCGCCACTTATCAGAATCAAACTCGCGACGGCCAGTTGTTGGTTGTCAGCCGCGACCTGTCCCGCGCGGTGGCGGTGCCGCAGATTGCCGCCAGCCTGCAGCAGGCTCTGGACGGTTGGGACGCGCTGGCGCCGCGTTTGCAGGAGGTTTACGCCGCGCTTAACGAAGGCGAGGTGCCGGGCGCTTTCCCGTTTGAGGCGCAGCGTTGTCATAGCCCGCTGCCGCGCGCCTATCAATGGGCGGACGGTAGCGCCTATCTGAACCATGTCGAACTGGTGCGCAAGGCGCGCGGCGCGGAAGTGCCGGCCAGCTTCTACCACGACCCGCTGATGTACCAGGGCGGCTCCGACGCCTTCCTGCCGCCGCTGGCGCCCATTCCGCTGCGCGACGAAGCCTGGGGCTTGGACTTTGAGGGCGAGGTGGCGGTGATCACCGGCGATGTGCCGCTTGGCGCCGACGCCGCCGCCTGCGCCGGTCATATCCGCTTGCTGATGCTGGTCAACGACGTCAGCCTGCGCAATCTGATCCCCAACGAACTGGCCAAGGGTTTCGGCTTTTTCCAGAGCAAGCCCGCCACCGCCTTCTCGCCGGTTGCGGTGACCCCGGATGAGCTGGGCGCGGCCTGGCGCGACGGCAAGGCGCATTTGCCGCTGCTGGTTGAATACAATGGCGCGCCTTACGGCCATCCCAACGCCGGCGTGGAAATGCAGTTCAGCTTCCCGCAGTTGGTGGCTCACGTGGCCAAGACCCGAGAACTGGCGGCCGGCTCCATCATCGGCTCCGGCACCGTGTCCAATCACGACCGCAGCGTAGGCTCCTGCTGCCTGGCGGAACAGCGGATGATAGAGACCATCGAGACTGGCGCGCCGACGACTCCATTCATGAAAGTGGGCGACCGCGTTCGCATCGAGATGAAGGACGCCGCCGGCGCCAGCATCTTCGGCGCCATTGAGCAGATTGTGGTGAAGCATGACTGAACGCGTGCTGTACGGTTATTTCCGTTCCAGCGCCGCCTATCGGGTGCGTATCGCGCTGAATCTCAAGGGGCTGGATTACCGTTATCAAGCGGTCAATTTGCTCAAGGGCGAGCAGCGCAGCCCCGAGTATCTGGCGATCAACCCACAGGGCTTGGTGCCGTTACTGGATGACGGCGGGGTCAAGATCGCGCAGTCCCTGGCCATCTGCGAATATCTGGACGAAGCCTATCCGGATACGCCGCGGCTACTGCCGGCCGGCGCGGCGGCGAGGGCTCGGGTCCGCGCGCTGGCGCTGGCCATCGCCGCGGACATCCATCCCTTGCAGAACACTCGGGTCGGCAAGTATCTGCAGACCGAGTACGGCAAGGACGAGGAAGGCAAGTCGGAGTGGATACGGCATTGGATTCGCACCGGCTTCGACGCGCTGGAGCCGCTGCTGGCTGCAACGCCTGGCCGCTACGCGGCGGGCGAGCAGCCGACGCTGGCCGATGTCTGCCTGCTGCCGCAGGTATTCAGTGCTCGGCGTTTCGGCGTGGATCTGGCGGCTTACCCGAACATTGTCCGCGTGGCGGACGCGCTTGAGCAGGTGCCGGCTTTCGCCGATGCGCATCCATCTCGTCAGCCGGACGCAATCTAAACGCGATCCAATAACGTGTTTACGATCTTGCGAGCAAGAGCGAGATAAGGCGAAAACCGCTGAGGAAGCGGAATGGTCATGCGGTACATGAGCATTTCGAAGCGGTACTCTCCGTGTCCGTCTCTCGGCGCGCAGCGGATGGTAAACAGGTTCTAAGTCGTTGATCTGGCGGGCCGGTCCCTTGAGAGGGCCGGCCCGTCTGTTTTTTCTGCCTGGCTGGCGTCCGTTTTTTTGCAATTATTCCTTGACGTGAATAGCGTCCTCTGATTAAATGCGTGGCTCTGACGGCGCGACAGCGCAGCAGTGATGGCCAGTTAGCTCAGTTGGTAGAGCAGCGGATTGAAAATCCGCGTGTCCGTGGTTCGATTCCGCGACTGGCCACCATCACCGCCTTGCCATAGCACTCGTCGGCCAGTTAGCTCAGTTGGTAGAGCAGCGGATTGAAAATCCGCGTGTCCGTGGTTCGATTCCGCGACTGGCCACCAGATACCAAAAAAGCCGAACTCATTGAGTTCGGCTTTTTGCATTGGCACGGGGGATCTCCTTGGGCCTGGCCCTGATTGGGGTCATGTCATAATGCAGCGATGAAACCGCTACCTCCACTTTATACCCTGATCGCCTTTGAAGCCGTGGCCCGGCTCTCCAGCTTTACTCAGGCCGCCGCGGAACTGAATTTGTCGCAAGGTGCGGTGAGCCGCCAGTTACTGCTGCTGGAGGACTATCTGGGGTGCAAGCTGTTGCAGCGCGGCACTCGTAAAGTGGAGCTGACACTGGCTGGCGAGCAGTATCTGGCAGAGGTGCGTTCGGCCCTGGAGCAATTGGTCGGTGCCACCGCCAGTCTGATGCATTGGCAGCAAGACAAGCAGGTCACCGTAGCCTGTTCCACCGCGATCGCCTCCTTATGGCTAATGCCTCATCTATCCGCCTTTCGCCAAGCGCAGCCGGATCTGTCTATCCGCATCCTGGCTAACGATAATGTCCAGGAACTCCAGGCGGGCGACTTCGATCTCGGCGTTTACTATTTTCGTCAGCCCCCCAAGGGGGCCAATGCGGTGGCCTTGTTCGATGAGCAAATGTACGCGGTTTGCAGCCCTGCTTATTTGCTCGCGGGGCCGCTGTCGGCGGAGGCTTTATTGGATGAGAGGCTGATCACCATGGATGGCGGCCAGCGGGATTGGTTCAACTGGCCGCAATGGTTTTCCGCTCAAGGCATCGCCTGGCGACCGGCAGCCAGACAGTTGAGCGTGACGAATCACCACTTGGCGGTGCAGGCCGCATTGGCCGGGCAAGGGGTGGCGCTGGCCTGGGCTTATTTGATAGACAGCTACCTGGCCAGCGGCACGTTGGTGATGGCGGCGGAGGCCAAGGTAACGATGAGTGGCGCCTTTTATCTGCTGCGTCCGGAACGTAGGCCGCTCAAGCCGGCTGCCCGGTTGTTTGCCGATTGGCTGACCTCGCTGGTGGCGCAGTCATAACGGCAGATGGCCGGGGCCCTCGATATGCGGGTAGCGCAGGAGGATTGATGAGCTGGGAACATAAATCTATCTAAAACTATCGTTTGTTTCGGGCTGGACTTATCGCCGACACTGGTCTGGCCGGCGCAATAGGCTCCGGCTTGTCTGCAAGCCGCGCCGGCCTTAGACCGGCAGCCCCCGTGGCGATAGCGGCGGCAGGCTCCATCAAGGAGACAAACCATGCATCGTTCTCATCGCATCAGGCCTCTGGTGTTCTGGCCCACTTTCTTGCTTCTGCTGGCGGCCTTGCTGTTCAGCTATCTGGACCTGCCGGCCTTTCTCGGCATGGCCGCCGCCGCCAATAAATGGATACTCAGTCACTTTTCCTGGCTGTTCAGTCTGGCCAGTTTCAGCCTGCTGTTGACCTGTGTCTGGGTCTATTGCTCGCCGATAGGCAAGCTGCGTATCGGCGGTGTGGATGCCAAGCCGCTATTGAATCGCAAGCGTTGGTTTGCCGTCACCTTGATGACGACCATGGCGGTTGGGGTGCTGTTTTGGACTACGGCCGAGCCGATTTACCATCTGTACTACCCTCCGGCGTCTTATCACCTGAGTGCAGGCAGCGCCGAGGCCGCGAGTTTCTCCATGTCGGCGATGTTTCTGCACTGGACGTTCACCCCTTATGCCATTTACACCGTGCCGGCGCTGTTGTTCGGCTTGGTGTTTTACAACCTCAAGCAGCCGTTTTCGGTGGGCAGCATGTTGCGGCCCTTGCTGGGGCGCTGGGTGGATGGCCGCAGCGGGCAATTGATAGACGCGCTGGCGCTGTATGCCTTGGTGGCCGGGATGGCGTCCAGCTTGGGTACCGGCGCGTTGGCGTTGGTGGGGGGGATCAATCAGTATCTGCCACTACCTGCCAGCCCGTTCAGCATCGGGCTGGTCATTGCCGCCATTGTGCTGACCTTTGTCGGCTCTGCGCTCAGCGGCCTGCACCGCGGGCTGACTTGGCTGTCCAGCATCAATACCTGGATATTGCTGGCACTGGCCGGTTTTTTGCTGATCTTTGGGCCGACCACCTTCATCCTGGCGTTTGGTCTGGAATCATTCGGCAACTATTTGAACCAGTTTTTCCGGCTAAGCCTGTCCACCGGCGCGGCCAGCCAGGATGGCTGGGCCGGGTCATGGACCATCTTCTACTGGGCGGTATGGTTTGCCTGGGCGCCGATCAGCGCCATGTTCCTCGGCAAGATATCCCGCGGCTACACCGTGCGCGAGGTGATTGTAATGAACCTGCTGCTGCCCGCCGGTTTTACCGCGCTGTGGATCATGATTTTCAGCGGCTCCGCCCTTGCCATTGATCTGGGCCAGGCAGGTCTGCTGAAAGGAGTGTTGGAGAGCCGGGGCGTGGAGAATGTGCTGTACACCATCATCCGCCAACTGCCAATGAGCGAAATCATGGTGGCCATGGTGGTGTTCATCGCTTTTCTCAACTATGTCACCGCGGCGGACAGCAATACCGATGCGATCAGCAATTTGTGCACCGCTGGCTTTTCAGCCGACAGCGCCGAAAGTGCCGGCATGGGCATGAAAGTCGTGTGGGGCGCGGTGATTGGCGTGGTGTCCTGGGTGATGACCAGCTACGCCGGCGGCGTCGATGGCGTCAAGATGATGTCCAACCTCGGGGGCTTGCCGGCCCTGCTCATCATTATGGGCTGCATGCTGTCGCTCATCATCCTGGTGAATTCCGGCAAGCTGGTCTCTCGGACTGATATTCAGGAATCCGCTGCCGCGAAGGAGACACAAGCATGAAAACCGTTACGCAGTTTCCGCACGCCATTCGCGACGTGGAGCATTTCACCATCACGCTGGCTGATGGCTGCCAATTGGCGGCGAGGATGTGGCTGCCGCTGGACGCAGAAGCGAGGCCAGTGCCGGCGATTCTGGAGTACCTGCCTTATCGCAAGCGAGACGGCACCGCTGTGCGCGATCAACTGACCCATCCGTATTTCGCCGGCCACGGCTATGCCTGTCTCCGGGTGGATATGCGGGGGTGTGGCGAATCCGACGGCGAGTTTGTCGATGAATACCTGCGGCAGGAGCAGGACGATGCCTTGGAAGTGATTGCCTGGATCGCCGCGCAGCCATGGTGTAGCGGCAAGGTGGGCATGATGGGCATTTCCTGGGGCGGTTTCAACAGCCTGCAAGTGGCCGCTCGTCAGCCGGAAGCCTTGAAAGCCGTCATTACCATATGCTCCACCGACCACCGCTACGCCGACGACATCCATTACAAAGGCGGTGCTTTATTGCTGGAGAACCTGGGCTGGGCCGGCACTATGTTCAGCTACTGCGCCGCCGTACCCGATCCGCTGTTGGTGGGCGAAGCATGGCGCGAACGATGGTTGCAACGGCTGGAGCGAATGCCGCTGCTGCTCAAGACCTGGTTGAGTCATCAGACTGACGATGACTATTGGCGGCATGGTTCCATCTGCACCGATTACAGCGCCATCAAGGCCGCCGTCTACGCGGTGGGCGGTTGGGGTGACGCCTACCATAACGCCGTCGGCCGGATGATGCAGCAACTGAGTTGTCCGAAAAAAGCGCTGATCGGTCCGTGGGCCCATAAGTACCCGCATTTCGCGGTGCCGGATCCGGCGATTGGCTTTTTGCAGGAAGCGCTGCGCTGGTGGGACTACTGGTTGAAGGATATTGACACCGGCATCATGGCGGAAGACCCGGTCACGTTGTATCTGCAAGACGCAGTGCCCCCGCAGGCCAGTTACGCCGCGCGTCCGGGGGTTTGGCTGCGCGATCCGGCCTGGCCCAGCCCGCATGTCGGGCCGCAGCAATGGGGGCTGAGCGCCGCGGGCGAACTGCGACCGGGGGCGTCCGATACCGGCGAACTCAGCATTCGTTCGCCCCTGACCACCGGCGCCGCTTGCGGCGAATACTGTGTGATTTGGCTGGGGCCGGAGTTTCCGCTGGATCAACGCCGCGACGATGCCGGCTCGCTGGTGTTCGACAGCAGCGCGCTGGAGCGGGAACTGCCGCTGCTAGGCGCGCCGGTGCTGCGGCTGAGGCTGAAGTGCGATAGTTCCAGCGGTCAACTCGCGGTGCGGCTAAACGATGTGGCGCCGGATGGCGCCGTGACCCGCATCAGTTACGGGGTGCTGAACCTGGCGCTGCGCGACGACTATCAACAGCTGCAGGCGGTAAGACCGGACGAATGGATGCAGATCCGGCTGCAACTGGATGATTGCGGCTACCGTTTGCCGGCTGGCCATCGGCTGCGGCTGAGCGTTTCCAGTGCCTACTTCCCGCTGATCTGGCCGGCGGCCGATCATGCCCGGCTGACCTTGGACTTGGCGAGTGCCGAGCTAAGCCTGCCAGTACATGATTTGAGCACCGTGGTAACGCAGCCCTTTGCCGCGCCAGAAGCCGCGCCGCCGCTGGCCTTGAGTTATTTACGTTCTCCCGCCAGCAGCCGCGAAATCATCGAGGACGCGATGAGCGGTGAGGTCCGCACCGTGATCCGAGACGATTTCGGCCACTATCGTTTTGACGACCACGGTTTGGAAGTGGCGCAAACCTGCGAGGAAATCTACCGCATCCGGCCTGATCAGCCCTTGTCGGCCAGCGGCGTGGTGAAGTGGAGTTATGGCGCGGGGCGTGGTGATTGGCAAGTCAGGGTGGAGAGCGAGCTGGCGCTGACGGCGGATGCCAGCCATTTCCGCATCATGGCGCGGCAAAGCGCCTGGGAGGGGGAGCAACTGCTACAGCAGCGGGAATGGGACGAATATGTGCCGCGCCGTGCCCAATAGGGTAGGGCTCCTCAAGGGGAGGGGGCGTCATGATGTGGTATGACTGGATAGGACTGATCGGAGTGTTTTTCTATCTATTGGCT
This sequence comes from Chromobacterium sp. W521, assembly GCF_052805975.1. Classification (NCBI taxonomy): domain Bacteria; kingdom Pseudomonadati; phylum Pseudomonadota; class Betaproteobacteria; order Neisseriales; family Chromobacteriaceae; genus Chromobacterium; species Chromobacterium sp. W521. The sequence goes on along the minus strand of NZ_JBRBAF010000005.1, from coordinate 60,932 downwards.
TACAGCCTGTTGCAATGGAGGCTGGTGGATTTGAGCGACTACAGCTATAGCGGCTTCAATCTGATTGGTGCACTGCTGCTGTTGATCTCGCTGTGCTATGCCTTTAATTTGGCGTCACTGCTGGCGCAAGTGCTGTGGATAGTCATCAGCCTGGTGGGCATGCGCAAGACGCGTAAGGAGCGTTTGCTGGCCTTGCCGGGAAGAGGCGGTGTTTAGGCGGGCAAGGGGCTGCCTATCGTAAAGAAGAGGAGCACGGGATGGCATGGTCGCGCGGCCATGCTGTCTTCGTGTCGCATAGGGCTTGCTTTTATCTTTTAGTATATGATTAAATATAATATATATTATTATTTTGATGAGGCAGGACATGAGTTACAGCTACCCCGAATTAAGCGCGGAACTCGGCGCGGAGTTGAGCAAGCTGCGCAAAGAAATCCCGGAAACCATGAAAGGCTTCGGCCAGATGAGCCGCGCCGCTCACGCAGACGGCGCATTGTCGAACCGGACCAAGGAGCTGATCGCTCTGGCCATCGGCATCGCCAACCGTTGTCATGGTTGCCTGGCTTTCCACGCCAAGGCGCTGGTGGAACTGGGGTGCAGCCGTGCCGAATTCATGGAGATGCTGCAGGTGGCCGTCTATATGGGCGGTGGTCCGTCCTTGATGACGGCGGCAGAGGCCTTGCAGGCCTATGAGCAATTTGGCGGCGAGGGCGCGCCCAACTGATCCCGGTTCGGACCAGAAAGCATTCGCTCGCATTGATGGGCAGCGTCGTCGGCCGCGCGTATAATGTACGCTTCTGTTGTCGCGGGAGTTTGATGGTGTATCACTTCATCGCATCCGATCTGGATGGCACCTTGCTGGACCCCAACCACGCGGTGGACCCGTTCACCGCCGCCACGTTGCAGACCTTGCAGGCGCGCGGCGTGCGATTCGCCATCGCCACCGGCCGCCATTATCTGGACGTGCAGGGCATTCGTCAGGCGCTGGGCATCCGGGCTCACCTGATTACTTCCAACGGCGCGCGGGTCCATGATCCCGACGACAAGCTGGTGCATCGCCAGGATATCGATCCCGCCTTGGTGCGCAGGCTGGCGCAGGCGGAATTCGCTGCCGGCACGGTACTGAACTTCTATCTGGACGACGCTTGGCTGATTGATCAGCCTTGCCAGTATCTGCTCAATTTCCACGCCGATTCCGGTTTGCGCTATCAATTGGCGGATCTGGCCGGGCACAACGGCTCGGGCGTGGGCAAAGTGCTCTACATCGGCGAGCACGCGCATTTGCTGGAGGTGGAGCGCAAGCTGCACCAGGCCTTTGGCGATGAGCTGTACATTACTTTCTCGGCCGACGACTGCCTGGAGGTGATGGCGCCCGGCGTATCCAAAGGCCACGCGCTGGAACTGGTGTTGGCGGATCTGGGCCTGGACAAGGCGCATTGCCTAGCTTTCGGCGATGGTCAGAATGATATCGAACTGCTGCGCACCGCAGGCCATCCGAGAATGATGGGCAACGCCCAGGCTCGTCTGGCAGAGCAACTGCCGGATGTGCCGCGCATAGGCAGCAACCGCGAGGCAGGGGTGGCCCGCCATTTGCGCGAGCTGTTCGCCTTGTAGATCGAATCGGGAGTTCCAATAAAAAACGCCAGCGCAAGCGCTGGCGTTTTGCATGTCGGGGCGCGCCCGTTCAGTCTTGCAGCGCTTGCGCCAGGCCGGCCGCCCGGTCGCCGACGATCAGGTGCCAGACGCCGGGAGCCACTTCCTGCATCGCCGCCACGCCGGCCGCGTGGGCGGCGTCTTGATTGAACTGAGAGCCCTGTTTCAGCTCCACGCGCAAACGGGTATGAGCGATGGCTTCCACCTTGGCCAGGTTGGCCTTGCCGCCCAGCGCCTGGAGCAGCGCCGCGGCTTGGTTCTGATCGGCGGCGGGCGTCGGTGTTGCGGCATGAAGCACTGGAGCCGGCGCGCTGGCGGGCGCGTCGACTTCGGCGTCCGCGCCGGCGCCGCGCAGATAGATTTCCATATCGGTTTTCAGGTTTTCCGACTGAGGGCCGAAGATGGCCTGAATGCCGGTGCCCACTACCACCACGCCGGATGCGCCCATGCTCTTGAGCTTGGCCTGATTCACCTTGGCGGGTTCCCGCACCGCGATGCGCAGGCGAGTGATGCAGGCGTCGAGGCTGCTGATGTTGCTGCGGCCGCCAAAGGCCAGCACCAGTTCGCGCGCGCGCGCGTCTTCGCTGACTGTTTCGCCAGCATCGGCGCTCTCGTCCTCGCGGCCCGGGGTTTTCAGGTTGAACTTGGCGATGACGAAGCGGAACACCCCGTAGTAGATGGCCGCGTAGATCGGACCGAGGATGAACACGTACCAGGCGTGCTTGGCCTTGTCTCCGATCAGGTTGAACATCAGGAAATCGATGCCGCCCTGGGAGAAGGTGAAGCCCATGTGCATGTCCAGGGTGTTGGCGATGAATTGCGCCGACGCCGCCAGGCAGGCATGGAGGAAATACAGCACCGGCGCCACGAACAGGAAGGAGAATTCGATGGGCTCGGTGATGCCGGTGAGGAAGGACGTTAGCGCGGCGGAAATCATGATGCCGCCCACTTTGACGCGGTTCTCCGGTTTGGCCGAATGCCAGATGGCGATGGCCGCGGCCGGCAGGCCGAACATCTTGAACAGGAAGGCCCCGGACAGGATGCCCGCGGTGGGGTCGCCGGCGAAGAAGCGGTTGATGTCGCCGTGTATCATTTTGCCGCTTACCGCGTCGGGGAAGGCGCCGATTTCAAAGAAGAAGGGCACGTTCCAGATGTGGTGCAGGCCAAAGGGCAGCAGCAGACGCTCGACAAAGCCGTAGACGGTGGCGGCGGTGCGCGGATCGCTGACCGCGGCCCACTGCGAGAAGCTCTTGATGGCGTTGCCTATCGGCGGCCAGATGAAGGACAGAGCCACGCCCAGCGCGATGGCGCTGATGGCGGTGACGATGGGCACAAAGCGCTTGCCGGCGAAGAAGCCCAGATATTCGGGCAATTTGATCCGGTAATAGCGGTTGAACATATACGCCGCCAGTCCGCCGGCGAGAATGCCGCCGAACACGCCGGTCTGTATCGACGGCAAGCCCATGATGGTATCGGGTTTGACGCCCATCAGGCCGGCCATCACCCCTAGTGTGACGGTGGTGACCAGATGGCCGATCACCGCGGCGATCGCGGCCACGCCATCGTTCTCGGTAAAGCCCAGCGCCACGCCGACGGCGAAGATCAGCGGCAGATTGCCGAAGATCACGTCGCCGGCGTTTTTCATCAGCGACAGGATGGCCAGCGCCACGGTGCTCTGGGTGTGGAAATCGGTGGCGCCTATGCCCAGCAGCAGGCCGGCTACCGGCAGCACGGCCACCGGCAGCATCAGCGCTTTGCCGATCTTTTGCAGAAATGCGAATGATTGACTAAACATGGTGGTTCATTCCTTGCTCAACAGCGTAGGAAATAGCGGGCGGCGTTCGCCGCCCCACATCGCTCCGGATGACCGGAGAGTTTCGTTTATCGGGCTTGCGCGTTCAGATGCTCGCGGACTTCGCTCGCCGTGGACAGGGCCAGCGCCTGCTGCGCCAAGGTCCGGCACTCCGCCGCGCTCCAGCGCGACAGCGTGGCCTTGACCGCGGCCAGCGCCGGGGTGCTGACCGACAGCTCGGTGACGCCCATGCCCACCAGCAGCGGCGCGGCGCGTTCGTCCGAGGCGAGGCCGCCGCAGATGCCCACCCATTTGCCGTGGGCGCGGGCGCCGTCGCAGGTCATCGCGATCATCGCCAGCACCGCCGGGTGCAGCGCGTCGGCTTGCTTGGCCAGCTGCGGGTGGCCGCGGTCCATCGCCAGCACGTACTGAGTCAGGTCGTTGGTGCCGATGGAGAAGAAGTCCACTTCCGGCGCGAAGCGCGCGGCCATGACGGCGGCGGAAGGCACTTCCACCATAATGCCCACTTTGACGTCTTGTCTGCCGCTTGCGGCCTGCTCTTCGGCCAGCACGGCCTTGGCGGCGCGCAGCTCGTCCAGCGAGGCCACCATCGGGAACATGATGTGCAAGCGGGTCAGCGGCGTGGCCTGCAAGATGGCGCGCAACTGGGTGCGCAGCAGGTCCGGACGTTCCAGGCTGACGCGGATGCCGCGCAAGCCCAGGAAGGGGTTGTCTTCCTTGGGCAGGGGCAGGTAAGACAAGGGCTTGTCGCCGCCCACGTCCAGCGTGCGCACCACCAATGGGCGTTCCGTGCCCAGCGCGCGGGCCACCGCACAGTATTCATCAGCTTGTTCCTGCTCGCTGGGCGGGGTGTCGCGGTTGTCGAACAGGAACTCCGAACGCAGCAGGCCGACGCCCTCGGCGCCCATGGCCACCGCTTCGCGCGCGTCGGCGGCGTTGCGGATATTGGCCACCACTTCGATGCGGACGCCGTCGCTGGTGCGGGCTTCCCGCTGCGACATCGCCGCCTCGGCTGCTCGGCGTTCCGCGATCTGCGCGATCTCCGCCTCGGCGGTGGCCAGTTGCTCGGCGTTCGGCGAGATGCGCAGCGTGCCGCGGCCGCCGTCGATGATGACTTGTTCGCTGTCGGGCAGGGCCAGCGCGGCTTGGGAGATGCCGCAGATCGCCGGGATGCCCAGCGAACGGGCCAGGATGGCCACGTGGCTGGTGGCGCCGCCGGTGCGGGTACAGAAACCCAGCACTTTTTTGGGGTCCAGCGCGGCGGTGTCGGACGGCGCCAGGTCTTCCGCGATCAGAATGGAGCCGGCCGGCACGTCCAGGCTGGCCTGTTTGATGCCTGCCAGCAAGGCCAGCACCCGGCGGCCCACGTCGCGGATGTCGTTGGCGCGCTCTCGCAGCAGCGCGTTGTCTTGCGCTTCCAGGCGCGCGGAGTAGGAACTGAAGGCGGCGCGCCAGGACCAGGCGGCGGATTTGCCGTCCGCCAGGCCGGCGTAGGTTTGCGCCAGCAGGTCCGGATCTTGCAGCAGTTCCTGGTGCATGGACAGGATGGCCTGTTTGGCTTTGTCGGTCAGCTGGTTTTTGACCGCGTCTATCTGCTGGGCCGCTTCTTCAGTAGCGCGGGCGAAGTGTTGCTGCTCCAGGCTGGCGCCTTGGCCGAACTCCGGCACGTCGAATTCCTGCAGCCGGTGATGGTAGACGCGGCCGATGGCCAGGCCGGGCGAGGCGCCGACGCCGACCAGCAGCTCCGCGCTTTCCTGTTGTTGGGCCACGGCGGCGATGGGCGCGGGCGCTGCCGGCGCTTCGTCTTCGGCCTCGCCGCAGCGGTCCAGCAGCAGTTGGGTGAGTTCGGCCAGCGCCTGTTCCGCGTCCGCGCCGGAGGCTTCGATGCGCACTTTGTCGCCCTTGCGGGTGGACAGGCCCATCACGCCAACTACGGACTTGGCGTTGGCGGACTGTTCGTCCAACAGCAAGTGGATGTCTGACTGGAAGCTTTTCGCCTTGCTGGCGAACACGGCGGCCGGGCGAGCGTGAAGGCCGGCGGGATTGGTGATTTCGATTTCCGGCGAAAGCAGTTTGGCTCCGCCTGCCGCTGGCGCCGCCGCGGCGGCCGCGCCGGCCAGTTCCAGTTCCAGCACCGCTGTCTTGCCGGCCTCGGCGAGGCCGCTCGCGCGGTGCATGGCGCTGACGGTTTCGTCGCCGTTGGTGATGATGATCTGGGTCAGCAGGCTTTGCGCGTTGCGCGCTACCAAATCCAGATTGAAGTCGATCAGCGCCTGACCGGCGTTGACGCTCTGCCCTTGTTCCACCAGCGGCTGGAAACCCTGGCCTTTGAGCATGACGGTGTCGATGCCGATGTGCACCATGACTTCAACCCCTTCGGGCGAAGTGATGGTGAGCGCGTGGTGCGCGGAATGGAGGTTGCTGACAACGCCGGAGACCGGCGCGAGCAGACTGCAGGAGGTAGGGTCCAGCGAGATGCCGTCTCCCACCATCTTGCCGGCGAACACCGGATCCGGGACGGTGTCCAGGGCGACCAGCCACCCGGAGAGGGGGGCGAGGATCTTCAGTCTTGGCAAGGGTGTGCTCATATGTAACTCCTCAGATCGGGAATTTATCAGTTGTTTTATTACGAGCGTCGGCCGGCTTCTTCATGAGCGGTTCCGCATTGGCGTGCCGGATAGGGTACACCGTACGGAAAGGCCTGTCTTGATTCGATGGCGCTGTGACATTCATGGCGCAGCAACAGTACAGACGCTTACTGTCCAACTGGCGATATGATGCCAATATTGTAGTTTAACTACATCGAAATAACGGTGCAGCTTGATGGCAATCAAGAAATTGCGCAAGTAGGAATTCACGTATTTGCACTAGTTCGCGCCTTGTCGGCGGTGGAGGGAGGGAAGCGGTGGCGGCGGATATTGATTTTGCGTGGAAAAGAAGCCGCCTTGGCCGCGAGCGCGGCAACGGGGCGGCTGTTGCATTTTTGTTATGCCTGAAATGAAAAACGGCGGCCCGTTGGGGGCCGCCGCCTTGCCGCGCGCCGGAGGCGCCGACGTTTCAAGCCTGGCGCTTGTTGTCGCCGAGGAAGAACAAGGCCAGCGAGCCGGCGATCAGGAAGGCCGGGTATTCCCAGCCGCCGCCTTCGTTGGCGAACATCCAGCCGTGGGCGCCGTGCACCAGCACGATGGTGCCGAGCAGCAGAGGGGTCAGCGCCAATGCCACCCAGCGGGCGAAGAAACCGGACAGCAGCAGCAGGCCGCCGCCGACTTCGGCCAGGATGGCCAGGTAGCCGACAAAGCCGGGCAGGCCCAGGCTGGCGAAGTAGCCGGCGGTGCCGGCCGGGGTGAACACCAGCAGTTTGAGCAGGCCGTGGGACAAGTACATCAGACCCAGCGACAGACGCAGGATCAAGGTGCCGAGGGCGGGGTTCTGGAAGCGGTTCATGGTGGGGTCCAATCAAGTTTGCGATGGAGTGCATTTGACCATGTAGAGAAAACTCAATAAATCCGCTATTAATAAAAATATTGTTTACTTATAGGAAATTATCATGGACCGCTTTTCGGAAATCCGCGCCTTCGTTTGCGTGGCGGAGTTGGGCAGTTTTGCCGCCGCCGCGGAGCGGCTGGAGCTGTCGCGAGCGATGGTGACCAAGCTGGTGTCCAGTCTGGAAGGGCGTTTGGGGGTGCGGCTCATGCATCGCACCACGCGGCGTTTGTCGCTGACCGAGGCGGGCGAGACTTATCTGGGCCAGGCTGGCGGACTGTTGGCCGAGCTTGACGATCTGGACGCCCGTTTATCGCAGGGCGCCAGCAGTCCGGTGGGCCGCTTGCGGGTGTCCGCGCCGGTTTCCTTCGGCATGCGCTATCTGGGACGCGTGGTGGCCGGTTTTCATCAGCAGTATCCGCAGATCGAAGTGGAGCTCAATTTGAACGACAGGCGGGTGGACTTGGTGGAGGAAGGCTTCGACCTGGGGTTGAGGGTGTCGAATCTGTCCGACTCCTCCCTGGTGGCGCGCCGGCTGGCGCGGATACGCGACCTGGTCGTCGCCGCGCCCAGCTATCTGCAGCGCTGCGGCACGCCGGCGACGCCGGCGGATCTGGCCGAGCATCAATGCCTGTTGTACGCGCTGACGACACAGCCCAATTTATGGGATTTCACCGCGCCGGACGGCAGCAGCGGCCGGGTCAAGGTCAAGGGCATGCTGCGAGCCAACAACGGCGACATCCTGACGGACGCCGCCATCCACGGCATGGGGGTGATTCTGCAGCCGCGCTTTCTGGTGGAGCAGGGCTTGGCCGAGGGCACGCTGGTGCCGCTGCTCAGCGATTACGACTGGCATTGCCTGGACCTGTCGGCGGTGTACCCGGCGCGGCGGCACGTGCCGGGCAAGGTCCGGGCTTTTGTCGATTATCTGCAGCAGTTCTTTCAATAGCGAACGGCCGACGACACTCAGCATGCGCTGGACGCCGTCGGCCGTTGTCAAGCTAAGAACCTGTTTACGATCTGCTGCACGTCGGCGATACGGCGTTGAAAACGGCTTCGAAATGCTCATGTACCACACGTACATTCCGCTTTCTCAGCCATTTTCGCCTTGTCTCGCCTTAGCTCGCGAGATCGTAAACACGTTCTAAGAGACGGCTTATTCGTGCATCGCCAGGAAGCCCTTGAGCCGGCTTTCAATAATGCGCGGGTTTTCGCCGTTGGCGATGGAGACCAGGCCTTCCACCACCAGCTCTTTCAAGGCGACTTCCGAGGCGATCAGGTGCTTGAGCTTGTTGGCGATGGGCAGGAACAGCAAGTTGGCGGAGCCGACGCCGTAGACGGTGGCGACGAAGGCCACGGCGATCCCGGCGCCCAGTTTGGATGGGTCCGACAGGTTTTCCATTACGTGGATCAGGCCTAGTACCGCGCCCAGAATGCCCATGGTCGGCGCGTAGCCGCCGGCGGATTCCCAGATCCGCGCCGCTTGTTTGCGCGCGTGTTCGAACATGGAGATCTCCACGTCCATCACTGAACGCAAGGTGTCCGGCTCCGCGCCGTCCACCAGCATTTGCAGCGCCTTCTTGATGAAGGGATCTTTCTGAAGGTTGATGTAGCCTTCCAAAGCCAGCAGGCCGCCCTTGCGCGCGGTCTGGCTCCAGTTGATGATCTCGCGGATCATTTTGTCGTGGTCCAGCACCGGCGGCTGGAAAATCCATTTGAGCATGCGCACGCCGGCGGCGAATTGTTTGGGCGTGCTTTGCAGCATCACCGCGCTGATCGTGCCGCCGATGACGATCATGAAGGCGGTCAGCTGCATCAGGGAGCCGATGTTGCCGCCTTCCAGCGCCTGTCCCGCGATAATGGCGGTCAGGCCCATCAGAATGGCTACAATGCTTATTTTGTCCACGCGAAGTTCCGGTTTTTAATGTTATGCCGCGTCAGGGCGCGGAGGTTCAGAGCCAGTCCTTGATGCGCGCGCGCAGCCGGGCGATGGCCTGGCTGTGCAGTTGGCTGACCCGCGATTCGGAGACACCCAATACCGCGCCGATTTCCTTCAGGTTCAACTCCTGCTCATAGTACAAGGACATCACCAGCTGGTCGCGTTCCGGCAGTAGTTTGATGCCATCTATCAGCGCTTGGCGGAAGCCGCCGTCGGCCAGCGCGGCGAACGGGTCCGGAGAGTCCTCGTCGGCGACATTAGCCACCGCGTCCGGCAGCGCGTCCCCGTCGTCGTTGGAAAAATCCTCGAAATGCAGCAAGGTCATGCCGCGGCAATCGCCAAGCATGTCCTGGTATTGCTCCAGCTCCAGTCCCATCTGGGCCGCGATTTCCGACTCCAGAGGCGAGCGGCCCAGCTGATGTTCTAGCTGGCGGACGGCGTCCTCGATCTGGCGCGAGTGGCGGCGGGCTTGGCGCGGCATCCAGTCCTCGCGGCGCAGTTCGTCCAGCATCGCGCCGCGCACGCGTTGGCTGGCGAAGGTTTCGAACATGACGCCCTGGGCCGGATCGAACTGGCGCGCGGCCTCGATCAGGCCGATGACGCCGACCTGAATCAGGTCGTCGATGTCGACCGAGGCCGGCAGGCGGGCGATCATCATGCCGGCCAGCTTCTTGACCAGCGGCGCGTAAGCCTCCACGTCGATCTCGACGGGGGGCGAGGCGGCGACGTAGCCGGTTCGGCGTAAGGACGGCAAGGTCATAGCGGTTTGACTCCATCCGCCTCGGCCCAGTCGCGCGAGGCGGCAATCAACAAATCCATGAATCCGGTGCCGCTGCGCGGCGTTTCCTGGGTGTCCCACTGCGGCAGCACCGCGGCTAGCTGAGAGAAGGCCATCGCGGCCTCGCTGTCCGGAAACGCCTCCATCAGCGGCCGGCGCAGCGTCTGGCTGCGGCGCACCGCGTTGTCCATCGGCACAAAGCCTACCCAGCGCAGCGACACCGACAAGAATTCGCCGGTGGCGGCGGACAGCCGGGTGAACAGTTCGCGAGCTTCCTCCAGATGGCGCGCGCGGTTGATCAGCACATTGAAGCGCTGGCGGCCGTAGCTGCCGGACAACCTCTTGATATTAGCGTAGGCCGTTGTCAGCGACTCCGCCGCCGGCGTGAGTACTAATACCAAATTGTCCGCCACGCTGGCGGGCACCGGGTCGTGAGCGGGGCTGGGGGCGTCAACCAATAACACCGAGGCGTCGCGCTCCAGCGCGGCGAACTCGCTGCCCAAGCGCAGCCATAACTGGGCGGAGAACAGCGCGCGCTCTTCCGGGCGCGCGTAGAGATTGATCAACTGAATGCCTTGGCGCGAGCTCACCATCATCTCATCCAGCCCGCCCAGGGTCAGCACCTGGCTTTCCAGCGTGGCGGTGGTGGGCACGCCCAGCCGGCGCGCCTGCACTTGGCCCAGCGTGCAGTCCACCAGCAGCGGCCGCTGGCCGGCGTAGGCCAGGCCCAGCGCCAGTTCGGTGGCCAGAGTGCTGGCGCCGGCGCTGGCGGAACCGATGAAGGCGAAGCTGGGCGCGCGCGCGGACCGGGCGCTGAGCAGGCGGAGGCTGGCGGCTTGATCCTGCATCGCGCTTACAGCCATCCGGCCTGGGCCGCGTTCATGATGGGCAGTTCGTCGGCCTGAAGGGTGAAGGGGGAATGCTGCTGCTGCGAGCGCATCGCGCGGTCCACTAGGAAGCCGGCGTGGGCGGCGTGCAGGTCTTCCGGCACGCGCTGTCCGTTGGTGATGTAGAACAGACGCAGCCGGTTGCGGATGATTACGTCCAAGCTGGGGCCCATCGCCACGGATTCGTCTATTTTGGACAAGACGCAGCCGGTGAGGCCGTCGCCGCGATAGCGGCACACCACGTCTTCCAGCGTCTGACCGTCGGCGTTGGAGGCCAGCAGCAGCAGCCGCTCTATCGGCCGGCCGGCGGTGCGGAACATTTCAATCTGCGCCAGTACGCGGGCGTCGCGCTGGCCCATGCCCACGGTGTCGATGAAGACGATGTGGCGGTTGGAAAGATCCGCCAGCGTTAGCTGCAGATCGCCCTCGTTCTGGATGGAGAACACCGGGATGCCGAGAATCTTGCCGTAAATGCGCAATTGGTCCTGAGCGCCGATCCGGTAGCTGTCGGTGGTGATCAAAGCCACATGCTGGGCGCCGAAGCGCATGGTGGCGCGCGCCGCCAGCTTGGCCACGGTGGTGGTTTTGCCCACGCCGGTGGGGCCGACCAGCGCGTAGATGCCGCCGCGGTCCATGATTTCCTTGTCGGAGTCCGCGCACTTCAGGTTGTGCATCAGCGCCGAGCGCGCCCATTTGACCGCGACCTCGGCCTCGTACTGAGCCGGCATCTTTTCGATCAGTTGGCGGATCAGGTGGGCGGAAAAACCCATGGCCAGCAGGTGCTTGAACAATTCTAGGCGATTGGGCGCCTTGCCTTCCATATCGGACCAGGCGAAGCTGGCCAACTGGCTTTGCAGCAGGCTGCGCAGCAGTTTGATCTCGTCGCCGATCTGCTTGAGTTCCTGAGCCATCACCTCCGGCTCCTCGCCGTTGGTTGCGACGGGAGGCACAGCGGGGCGCGGCGGCGGGGCGCTTGGAGCCGGCGCTTGCGCGCGCGGCGCGGCGGCGGCTTGAGGCGCGGCTTGCGCGTATTGCTGTGGCGTATAGGAGGGCTGGACCGGCCGGGGCGCGGCCTGGGGTTCCGGCGCAAAGGCCGGTTCGATGCGCTGGCGCGGCTGTTGCGCCTCGATGCGCGGCGGCGGCGGGCTGTCCAGCGGCTCAACCGGCATCGCGTAAGTGCGGGCAATGGCGCGGTTGACCGCCGCTCCCGTCGGGGTGGGCAGCGGCGAGGGCGCGCGGTTGACCACCGGCGGCGCGTTGCGCGGCGGGTGCTTGCTGGAGGAGGTGGCCAGGTTGGTGGCGAGGTTGGCGACGTCGGCGTCCGCCACCGCCATGATTTCCACCCCTCCGCCCATGGTGGGGCGGTTGGACAAAATCAGGGCGTCCGCGCCCAGTTCTTCTCGAACTTGTCTGAGCGCGTCACGCGTGGTTTTGCCGAAAAACTTTTTCACCACCATGTTCGATTAGCCCTTGCTTCCCCCAATTACAGCAATTATACGAATTGATTTATTGTCCGGTATCTCATTATGAGAAATAACACGCAGCTGCGGCAGCGCGCGGCGCAAGAAGCGCGCGAGCAAGGGCCGCAGGCCCGGCGCGGTCAAGAGTACCGGATTGTACCCTTGAATTTCCACTTGTTCGGTTTCCTGGGCGGCGCTGGCCAGCAGATTTTCCGCCAGGCCGGGTTCCAGGCCGCCTCCGGTCTTGGACTGGACCGCCTGCATCAGCACATTTTCCAATGTCGGTTCCAGGGTCATCAAGGGTAATTCTTGCTCGCCGGGGAATAATTGCTGGACGATGACGCGGGACAAGGCGGTGCGGACGATGTTGGTCAGCTCGTCGATGTCCTGGGTGGTGGTCACGTGATCGGCCAGCGTTTCCAGTATGGTGCGGAAATCGCGGATGTGGATGCCTTCGGTCAACAACTGCTGCAGCACTTTTTGCAGCGTGCCCACCGGCACCACCTTGGGCACCAGGTCTTCGATCAGCTTGGGCGACTCCTTGGCCTGGTGATCAATCAAGGCCTGCACTTCCTCACGGCCCAGCAGCTCCGCCGCGTGGGTCTGCAGCAAGTTGGAGATGTGGGTGGCCACCACGGTGCTGGCGTCCACCACGGTGTAGCCCAGGCTCTGCGCCTCTTCGCGCTTGCCGGCGTCTATCCAGATCGCCGGCAGGCCGAAGGCCGGATCGGTGGTGGGAGTGCCGGTGAGTTCGCCGTTGACCCGGCCTGGATTGATGGCCAGGTATTGGCCGATGAAGGCTTCGCCGGTGCCCAGCTCCACGCCCTTGAGCAGGATGCGGTAGGCGTTGGGCTTGATTTCCAGATTGTCGCGGATATGGACCGGCGGCACCAGAAAGCCCAGCTCCTGCGCAATTTTTTTGCGGATGCCGCGGATGCGGCGTAGCAGCTCCCCGTCTTGGCTGCGGTCCACCAGCGGAATCAGCCGGTAACCCACCTCCATGCCCAGCTGGTCCACGTGCTGCACATCGTTCCAGCTCACCTCCGTCGTGGTGTGTTCCGGCGGCGGCGCGGCCTGTTGCTGCTGTTCGGCCTGCAGCGCCTCGGCTTTCTGGCGCTTCTCCATCACCCGGCCCAGCAGGCCCAGGCTGCCGGCGATCAGCAGGAAGGAGAAGTGGGGCATATTGGGAATCAGGCCGACCATGCCTATCACCGCGGCGGTGATATACAGCACTTGCGGCTTGGTGAACATCTGGCCGAGGAATTGCTCGGACATGTCCTTGTCGGTGCCCACGCGCGACACCACGATGCCGGCGGCGGTGGAGATGATGAGGGCGGGGATTTGCGCCACCAGACCGTCGCCGATGGTCAGCAGAGTATAGGTCTTGGCGGCGACGCCGGCGTCCAGATCATGCTGGACCATGCCGACGATCAGACCGCCCAAGATATTGATGACGATGATCAGGATGCCGGCCATGGCGTCGCCGCGCACGAACTTGGAGGCACCGTCCATCGCGCCGAAGAAGTTGGCTTCCTCCGCGATGGTGGAGCGGCGCGTGCGCGCTTCGTCCTCGCCGATCAGGCCGGCGTTGAGGTCGGCGTCGATCGCCATCTGTTTGCCGGGCATCGCGTCCAGCGTGAAGCGGGCGCTCACTTCGGCGATGCGGCCGGCGCCCTTGGTGATCACCACGAAGTTGATGATGGTGATGATGACGAACACTACGATGCCGATGGCGACGTTGTCGCCGATCAGGAAGTGGGCGAAGGATTCGATCACCTTGCCGGCGGCGTCCGGACCGGAGTGCCCCTCCAGCAGGATCACCCGGCTGGAGGCTACGTTCAGCGACAGCCGCAGCAGGGTGGTGACCAGCAGCACGGTGGGGAAGGCGGAAAAGTCCAGCGGTTTGCGCACGTTGATCCCCACCAGCAACACAATCACCGAGACGGCGATGTTGAAAGTGAAGAAAATGTCCAGCAGCACCGGAGGCAGCGGCAGCACCATCATCGCCAGAATCAGGATGATGAGCACGGGGCCGGCCAACTGGGTGACTTTGAAGCGCTTCAGTATGTCTAGTATGGAGTCCATGCTGGATTTATGGCTCAAGCCGGTCGAATCGGTTCGTCGACCTTATCATTATGGTGGCGTCGCATCTTGCTGGCGTTTGCTTTGCGGGTCAAGTTCGGCGGGCACGTCCAACTGGTCCGGGAACACCGGGGCCAGGCCGCCGTTGTCCTGGTAGCTCTTGAGCTGGAACACATAGGCCAGCACTTGGGCGGCGGCGGCGTAGAGCTTGGCGGGGATGTCGTCGCCTAGCTCGGCGTGGAAGTACAGCGCGCGGGCGAAGCTGGGCGAGCGCATGACGATGACGCGGTGCTCTTTGCCGGTGTCTATGATTTTTTCCGCCAGCTTAAGCGAGCCCTTGGCCACCACTTGCGGCGCGCGCATGCCGTCGTCGTACTTGATCGCCACCGCGTAGTGGGTAGGGTTGGTGACGATGACGTTGGCGCTGGGGATCTCCTGCATCATGCGTTTGCGGGCGGCTTCGCGCTGCATTTGGCGGATGCGGCCTTTGACCTCGGGCGAGCCTTCGGCTTCCTTGTATTCCTGCTTGACCTCTTCCTTGGTCATGCGCAGTTTCTTGTGATAGCTCCACAGCTGAAACGGCACGTCGATGGCCACCAGCAGAATCATCGCCGAAGTCACCACGAAGAAGGTGGTGATGATCATATCGGTCATCTTGGCGATGCCGGTAGGCAGGGGCATGGAAATCAAGCCTATGATCTCAGTGCGTTCGCGCCAGATGAACCAGGTGGCGATGCCGCCGATCAGCACGCTTTTGAGAATAGCCTTGACGGCCTCGGTGGCGGCGTTGACGGAGAACATGCGCTTGATGCCGGGCAGCGGGTTGAGTTTGCTGAATTTGGGTTCGATCGCTTTGAAAGTGAGGTTCCAGCCGCCCACCAGCATGGGCACGAACAGCGCCACCAGCGCAAGGCCGGTCAGCAGCGGAGCCAGGCTCCACAGCGCGCTGAAAATGGTTTCCTTGAAGCGGAGCAGCGCCGGCTCCACATTGCGCACCGTGGTCTGGTCGAAGGTGAGCAGGGCGCGCATGGTCTGCGCCAGATTGGCGGCGATATGGCCGCCCTGGGCCATCAGCAGCGCCACGCCGGCCATGGTGATGGCGAAGGTGGTCAGTTCCCGCGAGCGGGGGATGTTGCCGTCTTCGCGGGCGAGGCCCAGCCGTTTCGCGGTGGCGGGTTCGGTGCGTTCGAGGTCGGAATCTTCAGCCATGTCCGGTGTTTCATGCTTCTGTCTTGATTTTAAAGAGAATGGTAGCCGAAGCGGCGAGGCCGGGCCAGCTTTTCCGAGGCGGCTTCAAGTCGGGTACAATGGCGGCGTCAACGATGGAATGAACACAATGCGACAGTATCTCGACCTGATGCGCCATGTGCTGGAACATGGCCACGACAAGTCCGACCGCACCGGCACCGGCACCCGTTCGGTATTCGGCCACCAGATGCGCTTCGACCTGCAACAGGGTTTTCCGCTGATCACCACCAAGAAATGCCATCTGCGTTCCATCATCCACGAACTGCTGTGGTTCCTGTCCGGCGACACCAATATCCGCTATCTGAAGGAAAACGGCGTGTCGATCTGGGATGAGTGGGCAGACGAAAACGGCGATTTGGGGCCGGTCTACGGCTACCAGTGGCGCAGCTGGCCTGCGCCGGACGGCCGTCACATCGACCAGATCGCCAATGTGGTGGCGATGATCAAGAACAATCCGGATTCGCGCCGCTTGATCGTGTCGGCCTGGAACCCGGCGCTGGTGGATGAGATGGCGCTGCCCCCCTGCCACAGCCTGTTCCAGTTCTACGTGGCCGACGGCAAGCTGTCCTGCCAGCTCTATCAGCGCTCCGCCGATATCTTCCTGGGGGTGCCCTTCAATATCGCCAGTTACGCCTTGCTGACCATGATGATGGCGCAAGTGTGCGGGCTGCAAGCGGGCGAGTTTGTGCATACCCTGGGCGATGCGCACCTGTACAGCAACCATCTGGAGCAGGCCGAGCTGCAACTGTCCCGCGAGCCGCGCGCCTTGCCGACGCTCAAACTCAATCCGCAGGTCAAGGATATCTTCGGCTTCAAGTTCGAGGATTTCGAACTGGAAGGCTACGATCCGCATCCGCATATCAAAGCGGCGGTGGCGGTATGACGGCGGCGGGAAGGCCGCGCTTGACCCTGGTGGCGGCGATGGCGGCCAAGCGGGTGATAGGCATAGACAACCGCTTGCCTTGGCATTTGCCGGAGGATCTCAAGCATTTCAAGGCGGTGACGCTGGGCAAGCCGGTGATCATGGGCCGCAAGACCTGGGATTCGATCGGCCGGCCCTTGCCGGACCGCCGCAACATCGTGGTGACGCGCCAAGCGGATTGGAGCGCCGACGGCGCGGAGGCCGCGCATTCGCTGGAGCAGGCGCTGGCTTTGGCCGGCGCGGTGGAAGAGGTGTGTTTGATCGGCGGCGCCGAGCTGTACCGCCAGGCGATCTCCAGCGCGGACTGCCTGCGGCTGACCGAGATCGCCGGAGAGTATCCGGGCGACGCCCATTTCCCCGAGGTGTCCGCCGAACTCTGGCGCGAGGACCGCCGCGAGGCGCACGTCAGCGCCGATGGCCTGGCTTACGCCTTCGTCGATTACCTGCGGCGTTGAGGCCGGCAGGGTCTCCAATTCAAAAAGCCCGCGGCAACGCGGGCTTTTTGTGTCGCCGCGATTTTTTACATTCGCGCGATCATCGCGTCGCCAAAGGCGGAGCAACTGACTTCGACGGCCCCGTCCATCAGGCGGGCGAAGTCGTAAGTCACCTGCTTGTCGGCGATGGCGGCTTCCATCGCCTTGATCACCAGATCGGCGGCCTCCTTCCAACCGAGGTGGCGCAGCATCATTTCTGCGGACAGGATCAGCGAACCGGGATTGACTTTGTCCTGGCCCGCGTATTTGGGCGCTGTGCCGTGGGTGGCTTCAAACACCGCGTATTGATCCGAAATGTTGGCGCCGGGCGCGATGCCAATGCCGCCCACCTGCGCGGCTAGCGCGTCGGAGATGTAGTCGCCGTTCAGGTTCAGCGTGGCCACCACGTCGTATTCCGCCGGGCGCAGCAGGATTTGCTGCAGGAAGGCGTCGGCGATGGCGTCCTTGATCATGATGTCGCGGCCAGTCTTCGGGTTTTTGAACGCACACCACGGGCCGCCATCGACAGGCGTCGCGCCGAATTCGTCCTTCGCCAGAGCGTAGGCCCAGTCGCGGAAGCCGCCCTCGGTATACTTCATGATGTTGCCCTTGTGCACGATGGTCACGCTCTTGCGGTCGTTGTCTATCGCGTAGCGGATGGCTGCGCGCACCAGGCGTTCGGTGCCGTCTTTGGACACCGGCTTGATGCCGATGCCCGAGGATTCTGGAAAGCGAATCTTCTTCACGCCCATTTCGTCCTGAAGGAAGGCGATTACTTTCTTGGCGGCGTCGCTGCCCGCTTGCCATTCGATGCCGGCATAGATGTCTTCGGTATTCTCTCGGAAGATCACCATATCGGTCAGTTCCGGCTGTTTCAGCGGCGAGGGCACGCCCTTGAAGTAACGCACCGGACGCACGCACTGGTACAGGTCCAACTCCTGGCGCAGCGCCACGTTGAGCGAACGGATGCCGCCGCCCACCGGGGTGGTCATCGGTCCTTTGATGGACACCGAATACGTTTTCAATGCGTCGAAGGTTTCTTTCGGCAGCCATTCATCCGGGCCATAGAGCCGGGTGGATTTTTCGCCGGCGTACACTTCCATCCAATGAATCTTTTTCTTGCCGCCATAGGCTTTGGTCACCGCGGCGTCTATCACCTTGATCATTACCGGGGTGATGTCCACGCCTATGCCGTCGCCTTCGATGAAAGGAATGATCGGATGGTCGGGCGCCGGCTGGCCGGGGATGATCTTCTCGCCGTTAGCCGGAACCTTGATATGGGTGACGCTCATACTTTCTCTCCTGAGGGTGGGGTGCGCAACGGCACGCCGCTGGGCAGGCTCGTATTTTGATTATCTATGAAAAATCATGAAAAGCTTGCCGCCTGCGTCGCTGACACGGCGCAAAAAAAACGCCAAGACATAGGTCTTGGCGTTTTGTCGGACGGGAAGTTCCCGGGGGGACTGGGAAGGGTTTAGCCGAGCACGGCGGCCAGCGCGGCATTGAAGCTGGCGCTTGGGCGCATCACGGCGCCGCACTTGGCCGCGTCGGGATGGTAATAGCCGCCGATGTCGGCCGCTTTGCCCTGCACGGCTTTCAACTCGTCCAGGATTTTCTGCTCGTTGCTAGCCAGGTTTTGGGCGAGCGGGGCGAAGCGGGCCTGCAGCTCTTTATCCTCGGACTGTTCCGCCAGTGCCTGGGCCCAGTACAGGGTCAGGTAGAACTGGCTGCCGCGGTTGTCCAGCTCGCCGGTGCGGCGCGACGGGGACTTGTTCTCGTCCAGCAGTTTGCCGGTGGCGAGGTCCAGCGTCTTGGCCAAGATCTTGGCTTTGCCGTTGCCTGTCTTGATGCCCAGCTCTTCCAAGGACACCGCCAGCGCCAGGAACTCGCCCAGGCTGTCCCAACGCAGATGGTTTTCCTCCAGCAGCTGTTGCACGTGCTTGGGCGCGGAACCGCCTGCGCCGGTCTCGTACATGCCGCCGCCTGCCATCAGGGGCACGATGGACAGCATTTTGGCCGAGGTGCCCAGTTCCATGATGGGGAACAGGTCGGTCAGGTAGTCGCGCAGGATGTTGCCGGTCACCGAGATGGTGTCCAGGCCGCGCGCCACGCGCTCCAGGGTGTAACGCATTGCGCGAACCTGGGACATGATGTGGATTTCCAGGCCGCTGGTGTCGTGATCCTTCAGGTAGGCGTGGACCTTCTTGATCAGTTCGTTCTCGTGCGGGCGGTACGGGTCCAGCCAGAACACCGCCGGCATGCCGGAGTTGCGGGCGCGGGTGACGGCCAGCTTGACCCAGTCGCGGATAGGCGCGTCCTTCACCTGGCACATGCGCCAGATATCGCCTTGCTCGACGTTCTGCGACAGCAGCACTTCGCCGGTGGCGAGGTCGACGATGTTGGCGACGCCATCTTCCTGGATTTCAAAAGTCTTGTCGTGGGAGCCGTACTCTTCGGCCTTCTGAGCCATCAGGCCGACGTTGGGCACGGTGCCCATGGTTTTGGGATCAAAATTGCCGTGCCATTTGCAGAAGTTGATCATCTCCTGATAAATGCGGGCGAAGGTGGACTCCGGCATGACGGCCTTGGCGTCGTAAGGTTTGCCGTCGGCCCCCCACATCTTGCCGCCAGCACGTATCATCGCCGGCATCGAGGCATCCACGATCACGTCGTTGGGCGAGTGGAAGTTGGTGATGCCCTTGGCCGAATCCACCATGGCCAGGCGCGGGCGGTGCTCCTGGCAGGCGTGCAGGTCGCGGATGATTTCTTCACGCTTGGAAGCCGGCAGGGTTTCGATTTTCTCGTACAGGGTGGCCATGCCGTTGTTGACGTTGACGCCCAGCTCTTCGAACAGCTTGCCGTGTTTTTCGAAGGCTTCCTTGTAGTAGATCTTGACGCAGTGGCCGAACACGATGGGGTGGGACACCTTCATCATGGTGGCTTTGACGTGCAGGGAGAACAGGATGCCGGATTCGCGGCAGTCTTCCATTTCGCGCTCGTAGAAGTCGCACAGCGCCTTCTTGCTCATGAACATGGAGTCGATGATCTCTCCGGCCTGCAGCGCGACTTTGGGTTTGAGCACGATGGTCTGGCCGCTTTTGGTGGTCAGTTCCATCTTCACGTCGCGCGCCTTGTCCAGCGTCATCGACTTCTCGCCGTGGTAGAAGTCGCCGTGGTGCATATGGGAGACGTGGGTTTGCGACCACTGCTTCCATTCGCCCATCGAGTGCGGATGCTTCTTGGCGTAGTTTTTCACCGCCAGCGGCGCGCGACGATCGGAATTGCCTTCGCGCAGCACGGGGTTCACCGCGGAACCGAGGCATTTGGCGTAGCGGTCCTTAATGGCTTTGTCGGCGTCGGAGGCCGGGTTTTCCGGATAGTCCGGCAGCGGGTAGCCCTTGGCCTGCAATTCTTTGACGCAGGCGATCAATTGGGCCACGGAGGCGCTGATATTGGGCAGCTTGATGATGTTGGTGTCGGGGTGCTGGGTCAGTTTGCCCAGTTCGGCCAGCGTGTTCGGCACTTTCTGTTCGTCGGCCAGATAGTCGGGGAATTCGGCCAGGACGCGCGCGGCCAGCGAAATGTCGGCAGTGGCGACTTCAATGCCGGCGGAGCCGGCGAAGGCTTGCACGACCGGCAGGAAGGCGCTGGTGGCCAGCGCCGGCGCTTCGTCGGTCAGGGTGTAGATGATTTTGGGCTGTTCCGAAGGCATTACTCTATCTCCTTTTATCTTGTGACGACAGAACGGTTGCGCAGGGCGCTGCCGGCGCATGGAAAGACCTTGGAAAGGCGGATGGCGGTTCAGGCGACGCGGCCTGAACACGGTCCGGAGACTCTCGGGTAATTTTCAAAAGCGAATTATACCTCTCCGCGCGCGCTTGGCTCGCTGCGCATTTGAACTTTTATGCTTGATAACTGCGCGGCAGGGGTTCGAATGCGAATTATAGGCCGCGCCTGGAGCGTCTTCGCCGGCAAACTTGCGGCGCGCGGCGGCAGGCTCTTGTATCATTCGCCTCATTCTTTTCTCGCCGCTCTTCATGCCATGCCCCGACTCATCCTGCTCAACAAGCCCTACGGCGTCATCTGCCAGTTTTCAGAGCATCCCAAGCATCCGACGCTCAAGTCCTGCGTGCCGTTGCCGGGCGTGTACCCGGCGGGCAGGCTGGACACCGACAGCGAAGGCCTGCTGCTTTTGACGGGCGACGGCGAATTGCAACACCGCATCGCCAATCCGCGCTGGAAGCTGCCCAAGACCTATTGGGTGCAGGTGGAGGGACAGATCCGCGACGAACAACTGGAGCAACTGCGCCGCGGCGTCGACCTGGGCGATTTCACCACCCAGCCGGCACAGGCGCGGCGCATCGACGCGCCCGCGCTGTGGGAACGCACGCCGCCGGTGCGTTTTCGCAAGACGGTGCCGGACGGCTGGCTGGAGATCGTCATCAGCGAGGGCAAGAACCGCCAGGTGCGGCGCATGACCGCCAAAGTGGGGCTGCCGACGTTGCGCCTGGTGCGGGCGGCGATAGGACCGTGGACGCTGGACGGCCTGCAGCCGGGGGAGATGCGCGAGCTGGAGGTGGATCTTGCGGATTTGCCGAGGGTGTCGCATGCTCAGCGCATCGCCAAGCCCGGCGCGCAGCCGCGCGGCGCCGGCGGGGCCCGGCGCGGAGGCCCGCGCAAGCCCTGAGTGAGGGCGCGGCCGTTGGCGATTCCAGAGGGCGAGCGCATGCAGATTCCCGAGTACTACAACCCGGTGGCGCGCGATATCGCACAGGCGCTGGTGGACGGTTTCGACAAGCATTACCGCCTGTTCCGCGAGTGTAATCGCGGCGCCAAGGATTTGTTCGAGTCCGGGGACTGGCAAGGGGTGCAAAAGGCGGTTCGCGACCGTATCCAGTTCTACGACGAACGGGTGGCGGAAACGGTGGCGAGGCTGCATGGCGAATTCCACGCCGATCTGCTGGACGACGAGATCTGGCAGCAGGCCAAGCTTTACTTCATCGGCCTGTTGGCCAATCACAAGCAACCGGAGTGCGCGGAAACCTTCTTCAATTCCGTGTTCACCCGCATCTTGCACCGTGATTACTTCAACAACGATTTCATCTTCATCCGGCCGGCGATCTCCACCGAGTACATCGAGTCAGACCCGCCGTCCTACCGCAGCTATTACCCCGCGCGCGAGGGCCTGCGGCAGGCATTGCGTCGCATCGTCGAGGACTTTGGCTGGCGGCGGCCGTTCACCTGGCTGCGGCGGGACATCGCCCTGCTGTTGCGCCAGGCGGAGTCCTTTCTGGAGGGGGGCTGGCCGCAGCCGGAGGCCAATTGTCAGATACAGGTGCTGTCGTCGCCGTTCTACCGCAATAAGACCGCTTATGTGTTCGGCAAGGTAATCAACGGCGGCGCGCATTACCCATTCGCAGTCCCGGTATTGCACGACGCACTGGGCGGGCTGTACCTGGATACCTTGCTGCTGGAGCCCTGGCGCATCGGCGTGCTGTTCTCCTTCAGCCGCGCTTACTTCCTGGTGGATATGGAGGTGCCGTCCGCTTATGTGCAGTTCCTGCGAGGGATGCTGCCGGGCAAGACCAAGGCTGAGCTCTACACCATGCTGGGGCTGCAGAAACAGGGCAAGAACACCTTCTACCGCGACTTCATCCAGCACCTGAAACATTCCAACGACAGTTTCGTCATCGCGCCCGGCATCCGCGGCCTGGTGATGCTGGTATTCACTCTGCCGTCCTATCCCTATGTGTTCAAGCTGATCAAGGACGTGTTCGGCGGACCAAAGGAAGTGGACCGGGCCACGGTGAAGGCAAAGTACCAGCTGGTGAAGCGCCATGACCGGGTGGGACGGCTGGCGGATACGCTGGAATTTTCCAATGTGGCGTTTCCCAAGGCGCGCTTCACCGAAGAGTTGCTGCGGGAGTTGCGCGAGCAAGCGCCGTCGATGATGGAGGAGGGCGCTGAGCAGGTGGTGATCAAGCACTTGTACATCGAGCGGCGGCTGAAGCCGTTGAATCTCTACCTGATGAATTGCGAACCGGCGGAGAAGGCGCGGGCGGTGCGCGATTACGGCCTGGCGATCAAGGAGCTGGCGGCGGCGAATATTTTCCCCGGCGACATGTTGTTCAAGAACTTTGGCGTGACGCGTTACGGGCGGGTAATTTTCTACGACTACGACGAGATCGAATACCTGAGCGACTGCCATTTCCGGCCGATTCCGGAGGCGCCTAACCCGGAAATGGAGATGTCCGGCGAGGTTTGGTACCCTGTGGCGCGCAATGATGTGTTTCCCGAGGAGTTCGGCGTTTTTCTATTGGGCGACCCCGAGGTCAGGCAGGTTTTTCTGCGCCATCACCGGGATTTGCTGAGTCCCGAGTTTTGGCAGCTGCGCCAGCGCCGCATCCGCGCCGGCCACATCGAAGATTTTTACCCTTATCCGGAGGAGATGCGTTTCATCAATGCTTATCCGCGGTTTTACCGGCTGGAGCGGGCGGCCTGGCCAAGGGAGGATTAGGGCAAGAAAAACGGGGAAGCGAAAGCTTCCCCGTTTTGGGTGTTGAACGCGGCCAACTTGGTTGTGCCGACGTTAAGCGCGATGGCTGTCCTCGAAGTAGGCGATCGGCCCGGCGCTGGTTAAACCGATGTGGAAAGTTGAGCTTTCCGGGAAGGTTTCGCCTATGCTTTCCGCGGCGCGCACGATCTCGTACAGCACTTCCACTTCCTTGAATTTTCGGGTGATGTTGTCATTGCCCTGCAACCAGGCCCGGATTTCCTCGGCATGCGGGTGGTTGTTTTCCAAGTCCAACTGGCAGGCCGGCGTGCTGATCAGACTGATCGCAGGCGGCATGCTGATGTCCAGTTGTTTCAATTGTTGGCTCGCCAGTTCGGCGAAGCTGGACAATTCGAGGTTGGCCCGCTCGCGGATGGAGGAAAGGGCAATGCTTCCATCGTCCGTGACCTGACTGAACAGTGTGACCAGGCCCGGGGCGGTGGCAGTGTTTTCAAGCGACATTGTTGTTGCTCCTGTCTCGGATGTTACCTTCTAGTAATATAGGAAACGTCCCCGGGTCTGGCCTGGTCATTTGGCCAGTTTCTTTAATTCGTAGAGCAGGGCCTGGGCTTCCCGTGGCGAGAGATCGTCTAGATCGACCTCCAGAAGGCGTTCGACTGCCGGATTCGCTTCAGGTTCCACAGTTGTCGTCGCGGGTAAACTGATAAATAGGTCTGGCTGCACGCGGCTGGCGGAGTGGTTCTCCAATTCAGTCAGATAGCGACGCGCCTCGCGGATCACTTTGCCGGGCACGCCGGCCAGCTGAGCCACCGCCAAGCCATAGCTCTGGCTGGCCGGGCCTTCCTCCACATGGTGCAGAAACACGATGCGGTCCTTGTGCTCCACGGCGGACAGGTGGACGTTGGCGACGCTGGGGTACTCGCTTTCCAGGCTGGTCAGCTCGAAATAATGGGTGGCGAACAGCGTATAGGCGCGGCTTTTCTCTATCAGCGCCTTGGCGATGGCCCAGGCCAGCGCCAGGCCGTCGAAAGTGGAGGTGCCGCGGCCCACTTCATCCATCAGCACCAACGAGTGTTCGGAGGCGTTGTTGAGGATGTTGGCGGTTTCGGTCATCTCCACCATGAAGGTGGAGCGGCCGCCGGCCAGGTCGTCGGAAGCGCCGATGCGGGTGAAGATACGGTCTATCGGTCCAATCACCGCGCGTTGGGCCGGTACGAAGCTGCCGACGTGCGCCATCAGCGTAATCAGCGCGTTCTGGCGCATATAGGTGGATTTACCGCCCATGTTCGGGCCAGTGATCAGCAGCAGTTTGCGGGTGTCGGACAGCCGGGTGTCGTTGGCGATGAAGCGTTCCACTTCCGCCTCCACCACAGGGTGGCGGCCTTCGATGATTTCCAGCCGAGGCTCGGCCACGAACTCCGGCTCCACGTAGTTGTTGACGCTGGCGCGCTCGGCGAAGGCGGACAGCACGTCTAGTCCGGCCACCGCTTGAGCTATCAGCTTCAGGTCGGGTATGTGCGGCGCCAGTTGATCCAGCAGGTCTTCGTACAGTTGCTTTTCCAGCGCCAGCGCGCGGTCTTGCGCGGACAGCGCCTTGTCTTCGAACTCCTTCAGTTCAGGCGTGATGTAGCGCTCGGCGTTCTTCAGCGTCTGGCGGCGGCGGTAGTCGTCCGGCACCTTGTCGCCTTGGGCCTTGGTGACTTCGATGTAGAAGCCGTGCACGCGGTTGAACTCGACTTTCAGGGTGGGGATGCCGGTGCGTTCTTTTTCGCGGGCTTCCAGCGCCAGCAGAAAGGCGCCGCAGTCGGTCTGGATCGCGCGCAATTCGTCCAGCGTGGCGTTGAGGCCGTGATTGATCACGCCGCCGTCGCGAAGGAAGGTGGAGGGCTCGGGCAGGATGGCCTGGCTGAGCATGGTTTCCACTGGGGAATCGTCCGGCAGCAGGCGCGCCAGTTCGCCCAGCAGTTCTGCGTCGAGATTGGCGGCCAGCCGTTTGACGCCGGTCAACGCCTTCAGCGAATCGCGCAGCGCGGCCAGGTCGCGCGGGCGGGCGCTGCGCAGGGCGATGCGGGCGGTGATGCGTTCGATGTCAGCCACTTCGCGCAGCTGGGCGTGGGCGTCGTCGTAGGCCGGCAGCAAGGCGCGCACCGCTTCCAGCCGGCGCGACAGCTTGCCGTGACTGCGGATGGGGTGATGCAGCCAATGGCGCAGCAGACGGCTACCCATGCTGGTGGCGCAGCCGTCCAGCAGCGAGGCCAGCGTCGGAGACGGCTCGCCGCGTATGGTTTCGGTCAGTTCCAGGTTGCGGCGGGTGGCGCCGTCCATGCGGATCAACTCGCCGGCGTCCTCCACCGCCAGATTGGCGATATGAGCCGGGTTGACGCTCTGAGTGGTCTTGACGTATTCCAGCAGCGCGCCGGCGGCGCCCACCGCCACTGGCAGGGTGTCGGCGCCGAAGCCGGCCAAGTCGCGGGTGCCGAAGTGCCGGGTCAGCGTCATCTGCGCCGACTCGATGTCGAACTGCCACGGCGGCAGCTTTTTCTTGGGCGTGGCCACGGTTTCGAACACATTGAGGCCGGTGTCGTCCGGGATCACCAGTTCGGCGGGTTTCAAGCGCTCCAGCTCGCTGTGGAGCTCGTCCACCCGGGTCTGCAATACTTTGAACTCGCCGCTGGCGAGCGATAGCCAGGCCAGGCCCAGCACGCCCTTGACCATGTTCACCGCCATCACCAGGTTGTCGCGCTTGTCGTCCAGCAAAGCGGCGTCGGTCAGGGTGCCGGGGGTGACGATGCGCACCACCTTGCGTTCCACCGGCCCTTTGGACAAGGCCGGGTCGCCAATTTGCTCGGCGATGGCGACGGACTCGCCCATTTTGACCAGGCGCGCCAGATAGCCTTCGGCGGCGTGATAGGGCACGCCGGCCATCTTGATCGGGTTGCCGCCGCTGGCGCCGCGGGTGGTCAGGGTGATGTCGAGCAAGCGCGCAGCCTTCTCCGCGTCCTCATAGAACAGTTCGTAGAAGTCCCCCATGCGGTAGAAAACCAGCTTGTCGGCGTGTTCGCGTTTGATGGCTAGGTATTGCTGCATCATCGGGGTGTGCTGTGGCGTGCTCATTGGCTGTGGGCTCTTATGAAT
The DNA here is from genome assembly GCF_052805975.1 of Chromobacterium sp. W521. Classification (NCBI taxonomy): domain Bacteria; kingdom Pseudomonadati; phylum Pseudomonadota; class Betaproteobacteria; order Neisseriales; family Chromobacteriaceae; genus Chromobacterium; species Chromobacterium sp. W521. The sequence goes on along the minus strand of NZ_JBRBAF010000005.1, from coordinate 34,548 downwards.
GGACAACAGGATGCCGTGGCCTTTGCCCGCGGATCAAGGGCGCGCGGGCGCCAGAGCATCCCTGATTAATGTTTCGACCCCGCGCGCGGCGGGGCTTTTGGAGAGTCGGCGCTATTTTAGCGCAGCCCGACTGCGGCGTCAGCCGTGCAGGCACAGACTGCAAAGATGCGATATGCATGGTTTGAGGTTCTGTCAAGCGTGCGGCTCAATGATGGTTGTGATTGACTTGGTTTCGTTGCGAATTTATGATTTATATCAAAGTTTCAGAAATTCCTGAAAATTGAGAACGTCATGAATTTATCGCCACTCGTCCAGTCTTTCGTGCTGCATTTCGGTGAAATGGGCAGCCGCTGGGGCATCAATCGCACCGTCGGGCAGATCTACGCGCTGCTCTATGTATCGGAGAAGCCGCTGAACGCGGATGAAATCGCAGAGAGCCTGAGCTTTTCACGCTCCAACGTCAGCATGGGTCTCAAGGAGCTGGAGTCCTGGCGGCTGGTCAGGCTGCAGCATTTCCCCGGAGATCGCCGCGAATATTTCTCCACGCCCGACGATGTCTGGGCCATTTTCAAAACCCTGGCCGAGGAGCGCAAAAAGCGCGAGGTGGAGCCTACGCTGACCATGTTGCGCGGCGCGATCATGGAGATGCCGGCCAGCGACGCTGAACGCCATGCCCAAGCGCGGATGAAGGAGATGCACCAGTTGATCGAACTGGTGACCACCTGGTTCTCCGATATCCAGCACATGGACGTGGAGACCTTGCAGCGCCTGATGAAACTGGGTTCGCAGGTGCAGAAAATCCTGCAGTTCACCCACTCGCTTTCGAAACTGACCAGTCGCGACGGCGACAGGGAGTAGCTATGGACTTTGACCCGCTGGTATTGGCGCGCATTCAGTTCGGCGCCAATATTTCCTTTCACATCTTGTTTCCCACCATCAATATCGCGATGGGCTGGGTGCTGCTGTTCTTCAAGCTGCGTTACCTGAAAACCGGTCAGCAAGGCTGGATGGACGCCTATGGCTTTTGGGTGAAGATCTTCGCCTTGTCCTTCGCCCTGGGCGTGGTCAGCGGCGTGACCATGAGCTTCCAGTTCGGCACCAACTGGCCTGGCTATATGCAGACGGTGGGCAATATCGCCGGCCCGCTGCTGGCGTATGAAATCCTGACCGCTTTCTTCCTGGAGGCCACCTTCCTGGGCGTGATGCTGTTCGGCCGTTCGCGGGTGTCCGAGCGAGTGCATACCTGGGCCACCTTCCTGGTCGCCTTCGGCAATACGGTGTCGGCGTTCTGGATTCTGGCCTTGAATTCCTGGATGCAGACCCCGACCGGCTTCAAAATGGTGGACGGCAAGGCGGTGGTGACCAGTTGGCTGGAGGTGATTTTTAATCCCTCTTTGCCCTACCGGCTGACCCATATGCTGATCGCCTCCGGCTTGACCACAGCCTTTCTGGTGGCGGGTCTGTCCGCTTATCGCCGGCTGAAGGGCGACCGCAGTGACGGCGCGAAGATGGCGCTGAAAACCGGCGTGGTGACCGCGGCCTTGCTGATTCCGCTGCAGATTTTCGTGGGCGACATGCACGGCCTCAACACCTTCAAGCATCAACCCGCCAAGCTGGCGGCGATTGAAGGTATCTGGCATACCGAGAAGGGCGCGCCGCTGTTGCTGTTCGCTCTACCCAATGCGGAAACCCGTCAGAACGATATGGCGGTGGGCATTCCCAAGCTGGCCAGCCTGATCATCACTCATGATCCCAACGGCGAGATCCGCGGTCTTAATGAGTTCGCTCAGCATCCGCCTGTGGGCAAGGTGTTCTGGAGCTTCCGCGTGATGGCCGGCGTGGGCGCGCTGATGTTGCTGGTGTCTTGGCTGGCCTGTTGGCAACTGCGTCGCCGCGGCCAGTTGGCGCCGCTGATGCTGCGGGCGCTGGTGGGCATGACCTTCGCCGGTTGGGTCGCGACCCTGGCAGGCTGGTACGTGACCGAGATCGGCCGTCAGCCGTGGCTGGTGGAGGGCGTGCTGACCACCGCGCAGGCGGCGGGTCCGGCGACCGGCGGTATGGTGGCGTCTACGCTGGCGATGTATCTGGGCCTGTACTTGGTGTTGCTGACCGCCTATGTGTCGGTCTTGTTCTACATGGCGGGCAAGGCGGCCGGCCAGTCCGGCGGCGAGGCCGCGCATCTTGAGGAGAAACTGGCATGAGTGGCGCTGTGTATTGGTTGCCGGTGGTGTTCGCCGGCCTGATGGCCCTGGCCATGCTGATTTACGTGGTGCTGGATGGCTATGATCTGGGCGTGGGCTTGTTGTTGCCCTTCGCCGAGGACGACGAGAAGGACATGATGATCGCGTCGATCGGCCCGTTCTGGGACGCCAACGAAACCTGGCTGGTGCTGGGCGTGGGCCTGTTGCTAGTGGGCTTTCCGCTGGCGCACGGCATCATTCTGGGCGAGCTCTATCTGCCGGTGGCACTGATGCTGGCTGGCTTGATCGTGCGCGGCGTGGCCTTCGACTTCCGCGTCAAGGCGCGCGAGCCGCATAAGCCGTGGTGGAATGTCGCTTTCGCCTGTGGCTCGCTGTTGGCGGCGCTGACTCAGGGTGTGATGCTGGGACGCTATCTGACCGGCTTCGCCGAGGGTTGGCTGGCCTGGGGCTTTGCCTTGTTGGCCGGCATCGGCTTGGCGGCGGCTTACACTTTGCTGGGCGCCGGTTGGCTGATCATGAAGACCAGCGGCGCTTTGCAAGCCAAGGCGGTGGCTTGGGCGCGGCGCAGCCTGGCCGGCGCCGGTCTGTCTGTGTTGCTGGTGTCGGCGGCCACGCCGCTGGCCAGCAGCCATATCGCCGCAAAGTGGTTCGCCCTGCCGGAGTTCTTGCTGCTGCTGCCCTTGCCCTTGGGCTGCATTGTGTTGTTCACCACTCTGTGGGTGATCCTGCCGCGCTTGGCGGCGCGTCAGGCCGCCGGCAATGATAATTGGTGCTGGGCGCCGTTCGCCTGCACCGTCGGCATCGTGCTGCTGTCGTTCTGGGGCCTGACTTATAGCGTGTTCCCCGAGGTGGTGATTGGCCGGCTGAATATCTGGCAGGCGGCCAGCGACACCGCGGCCTTGTGGGTGATCTTCTGGGGCGCGGCGGTGGTGCTGCCGGTGATTCTGCTGTACACCGCCTTTGTCTACCGGGTGTTCCACGGCAAGGCCAATGCGCTGACTTACCAATAAGCCGGTATCTGGCACCGCGTTTGACCAAGCCGTCTTTGCTCTGCGAAGGCGGCTTTTGCCATACTGGGAGCGCGTCATCCGTCTGCAATCCTCGCCGGCGATAATGATGCGTTTTGTTCGAGGTCTGCAAGGAAGCGCCCATGTCTTACTCCACGCCCGGCCGGCAATGGCCTTATCCCCGCTTCATCGCTCATCGCGGCGGCGGCGTTCTGGCGCCGGAAAATACTCTGGCCGGTTTTCGCGAAGGCTTGCGCTATGGCTACCGAGGCGCCGAATGCGATGTGAAGCTGTCGGCCGACAATGTCTGTTTTCTGCTGCATGACGACACGGTGGAGCGCACCAGCAACGGCCGCGGCGCGGCGGCGGCGCTGAGCATGGCGCAATTGGCGCGGCTGGACGCCGGCGGCTGGAAGGGCGCGGCTTTTGCCGGCGAGCCCATGCCGACGCTGGACACGGTCGCCGCCTGCTGCCTTGCGCACGGCATTGCCTTGAACATCGAGATCAAGCCCTGCCCGGGACGGGAGGCGGAAACCGGCGCTGCGGTGGCGGCGGAAGCCGCCCGGTTGTGGGCCGGCGCCGCGTTGCAGCCCTTGCTGTCGTCTTTTTCCGCCGAGGCGTTGCGCGCGGCGCGGGAAGCCGCGCCGGCTCTGACGCGCGCCTGGCTGGTGGAGCGGGTGCCGGCGGACTGGCTGTCGCGCTTGCGCGATCTGGACTGCGTGGCCTTGCATTGCGACTATCAGAGCTTGGACGCGGCCTTGGCGGCCAGCGTCAAGCAAGCGGGCTTTCAATTGCTGTGCTACACGGTGAATCATCCGGCCGATGCCGAACGTTTGCTGGCCTGGGGCGTGGATAGCGTCTGCACCGACCGTTTGGATTTGCTGCGGCCTATTTCAGGTTGAAAGCCTTGATGCTGCCGTCCGCCTTCATCGCCAGGATGGCTTGGTTCAGCCGCTGCATGGCGTCGTCGCTCAGCTGCGGATGACAGGCGAAATAGATATCCGTTTCATTCACCACCAGGGCGACGCGCGGCGTCGCCATTTTCATTTTGTCGGCCAGGCCCTGTATGCCCACGTCCAGCGTGGCCAGCAAGTCGATGCGGCCCAATTGTAGCTTGCGCAGGCTGCTTGCCGCGTCGGCGCTCTCGTCCAGTGTCCAGCCCTGCTGTTTTAGCCGGCTGGCCACGGCGGTGCCGCGTACGGCGCCGATATGGAATTGCCTGGCCTGCGCCACGCCGCCGAAGTCGCGGGTTTCGTCATGGCGCGCCAGCAGCACCAGCCGCAGGCGGATGACAGGCTCGCTCCAGCGGAACAGTGTTTCGCGTTCCGGAAAGCGGGCGGCGGTCAAGCAGGCGTCCGGGGTTTGCTGGACCAGCAGCACGGCGCGGGCGGTGGGGTAGGGCGTAAACTTGAACGGCAGGCCGGCGCGCAGGGACAGCGCGCGCATCAAGTCGATGGCGGCGCCGGAGACGTGTTGCTGATCGGCGGAGACTTCGATGATGGGAGGCTGAGGGCTGACCAGAATGGTCAGCCCGGCCGCCGCGGCGGGCGCCGAAGCCAACGCCGCGATCAGCTTTATCAGCGGGCGCGGCATTGTAGTCTAGACACTGAAACGGCCGGCGAGCTGCCCCAGCCGTTGCGACACCGATTGCAGTTCGCCGGCGGTCTGCGCGCTGGCTTCGACGGCGCTGGCGTTGGTTTCCGACATCCGCGCCACGCTTTCCACGTTTTGCGCCAGCGACTGGCTGGCGCTGCTCTGTTCCTTCAGGCCTTGAGTGATTTGATGGATGCTGTCCAGCACCTGATCCACGCATTGGCGGATGGAGGCGATGCTGGCGCCGGCGTTGCGGGTGTTCTCCTGGCCTTTCATGATAGCGCTCATGCCGGTTTGCATATTGGTGATGGCCTGCTGCGAGGTGCGCTGAATGTCGGAAACGATGGTGCTGATCTCGGTGGTGGATTGCGCGGTGCGTTCCGCCAGCTTGCGCACCTCGTCGGCCACTACGGCGAAGCCGCGGCCTTGTTCGCCGGCGCGCGCGGCTTCGATGGCGGCGTTAAGCGCCAGCAGATTGGTTTGGTCTGCGACATCGCGGATCACATCGACGATGCTGGCGATGGACTCCGATTGCTGGCCCAGCGCTCCTATGGTTTCCGAGGCAGAAGACACGTCGCGCACGATGCTGTCCATGCTGGCGCTGGCGCTGGCGTTGTGGATGATGGCGTTGCCCTCGCTGGATTGGCTGACCGCGGCGCGCGAGAGCTGATTGGCTTGCTCCGATTGCTCGGCGCTGACCATCAGGCTGGTGCTCAGTTGCTCGATCGCCGCCGCCATGCTGGCCGCGGCCTGGGTTTGCCGGGTGCTGCTATGGGAGACGTTCTGGGCGCTTTGAGCCATCTGGTCCGCAGCCGCGTTGACTTCGCGCGAGGTGTCCAGCAACTGCGTCACGGTGTCGCGCAATTGGTCGCGCATCTTGCCAATGGAGGCCAGCAAGCTATTGCTGTCCTGCTCGCGCAGTTGGATCCGGGTGCCCAGCTGGCCTGCGGCTAATTGTTCGACCACGCTTTGCACGTAGAAAGGCTCGCCGCCCAGTTGCAAGGTGATGGACAGGTAGAGCTGATGAAACAGGAAGCTGGCCAGCAGCATCGCGGCCAGGCCGATGCCGATGTAAAGATTGCGCTGAGCCTGCATGCGGTCGATGCGGGCTTGCAGCAACGCCTCCAGGTTTTTCAGCGTGACATCGCTGAAGCGGGAGCCGATCTCCGCGTTTTTCGCCGCCATCCCGCTCAGGGCCAAGGCTGCGCCGGTCTGGCCGGTGATGGCTTTGTCTATGGCCGCGGCCTGGCCTTGGTGGAAGGCGGCGAGCGCCTGAGATTCTGCGCTCAGCGCGTTTTTCAGCGACGGATTGTAGGCCAGCGCCTTGGCCAGATCGCTGTTCAAGCCGTCCAGCGTGCCATTGATCAGCGGGCGCAGCTCCACCAAGCGGTCGCGCTCGGCTGGTGTCAGCGTTTGGCCGGCCTCCGACTTGGCGGCCCAGGCCAGCGCTTCGCCGATGTAGTTGCTGAGCGCGGGCAGTTTGGTGGTTGCGGCGTCCATCAGGTAGTAACTGTCTATGTCCGGGTCCAGCGTCAGATTGGAGTTGTCGCTGGCGGCGCCTAGCAAGGCGTTGAGTTTGTCCGCCGTGCTGTCAAAGCTGGTGATGACTTGGGGCGGCGGGGCGCCTCCGATCCGCGACAGCGTGCCTCGCGCGGCGCTGGCGGTTTTCCAGGCTTCGTCGGTTTGCAAGATGCCGCCGTACCGTTCGTGAGCGCTTTGCAGTTGGTTCCAGCCTTGTTCCAGCTGCGCCTGCGCCGCGGGAAGCGCGGCCTTGGCGGCGGCTTCGCCCTGAGCCGCGCGCACGGCCAAGTCCTGAGCTTGCTCCAGCGCGCCCAGCAAATGCTGCAGCGGCTGAATATAGGACACCCCGACTCTTTCTTTTTGCGAAAAGTCGATATTGTCCTGATTGGTTCGATACAGACCGTACACCATGTACAGTAAGGCGACGGCAAAGACCGTGCCGATCAGCGCAAAGCGGCTGGGGTAGCTCAAGCGCTGCATCAGCCTTACCACGGGTGTTGTCATGATTTCGCTCCTGACTGTGGCGGAGACGCACGCAATGTGGACGTCTGCTTCGCCAGTTCCGGAATAGGCAATTTTCACGGGCTGCGATTGCCGCATGAAATGCGATGGCTTGTCGGATGAGGCGCTTATCAGTTCGTTTAGCTAAGGGGTCTGAGCTTTGGTTTGTCTGGCTAGGGCGAATAACCGGCAATAATGCCTGGGGCATCGAAAATGACTTTGGATTGTTTTGGCATTGGGTCAGCGTCCGGCTATTCGGAACGATTCAATGACAAAGGCGTGCTTTGAAACGGGGGAATGGACGTTTGTGAGGCTTTGGCCAAGATTGCCCGGCATTGCCAGCAATCACTCTATTTTGCTAAATTCGCCGGGTTTTGCATCGAACAGTCTGACGAAGCAGTGTCCTGAACCAGGCGACCCGACGGTCGCGGGGAACGGTTTCGTCAAGACTGCAATTTTCAAGCCCGGCGCCAAGACCGCGGCGAGGACAACCTTCCTGTCTGCAATCCTTCCGGCGCGCGTCGCCTATTTTCCAGATTGCCACGCTCAGAGCTTTATAGAGGATCCATGGACTTGCTTCATTCGTTTATCAATGCCGCCAATGATGTGATTTGGGGCAAAGTGCTGATTGGCCTGTTATTGGCCGTCGGCTTGTATTTCTCGCTGCGCTCCGGCCTGTTGCAGTTGCGGCTTTTTGCGCGCGGCTGGCGCGAGATGATGGGCGGCCGCGGTGGCCACCGCAGCAAGGACGACATCTCGCCGTTTCAGGCCTTCGCCACCGGCCTCGCCAGCCGTGTGGGCACCGGCAACATCGCCGGCGTGGCCATCGCCATTGCCGCCGGCGGACCCGGCGCGGTGTTCTGGATGTGGCTGACCGCCATGCTGGGCATGGCCAGCGCTTTCGCCGAATCGACCTTGGCGCAGCTGTTCAAGACCAATCACCATGACGACACCTTCCGCGGCGGTCCGGCCTACTACATCCAGAAAGGCCTGGGGCAACGCTGGCTGGGCGTGATCTTCGCCTTGTGCCTGATTCTGGCTTTCGGCTTGGTGTTCAACGCGGTGCAGGCCAACTCCATCGTGGCGGCCACCGAGGGCGCCTGGGGCTGGAACCGCTATATGGTGGGCATCGCCCTGGTGGTGATGAGCGCGCCCATCATCTTTGGCGGCGTGCGTTCGGTGGCGCGGGTGGCCGAATGGCTGGTGCCGGTGATGGCGGCCGTCTATTTGCTGATGACCTTCTATGTGTTGGCGGTGCATGCCGCCGAGTTGCCCGGTCTGATTGTGTTGATCGTCAAGAGCGCTTTTGGTCTGGAGCAGGCCGCGGGCGGTTTTGCCGGATACGCCGTGAGCCAGGCGATGATGCTGGGTATCAAGCGCGGTCTGTTTTCCAATGAGGCGGGCATGGGTTCCGCTCCCAACGCCGCCGCGACGGCGACCTCGCGCCATCCGGCAAGCCAGGGCGCGATCCAGATGTTCGGCGTCTTCATCGACACCATGGTGATCTGTACCGCCACGGCGGCCATCATTCTGTTGTCCGGCGTGCATGATCAGGGTTTGAGCGGGGTGGCGCTGACGCAGAAGGCCATCGAGGCCCAGTTCGGCCCGATCGGGGCGTCCTTCTTGGCGGTGGCGATGTTCCTGTTCGCCTTTTCCACCATCATCGGCAATTACGCTTACGCCGAGGGCAATGTCGAATTCATTCGTAGCAACAAGTGGATCTTGTTGGTGTTCCGACTGATCGTGCTGGCGATGGTGATGTTCGGCGCGGTGGCCAGCTTGCCGCTGGTATGGGACATGGCCGACTTCGCCATGGGCTTGATGGCCTTGATTAATCTGGTGGCCATTGTGTTGTTGTCGCGTTACTTCTTCATCGTGTTGAAGGACTATGAGCGTCAGCTGAAGCAAGGCGAGTCCACCCCTGTGTTCAAGGTGGCGGATTACCCGGAACTGGCGGCCAAGGTGGAAAAAGACATCTGGTAAGCCTTTGCCAGGCTCCAACGATAAACAGCCCGCGTTTAGACGCGGGCTGTTTTGTCATGGGATTGGCTTAAATGGTTTTGGAGTAGCGAGCCTGGGTGCGGCGCTCGCGCAGGTGCTTATCGAAGATCATCGCGATATTGCGGATCAGGAGACGGCCCTTGGGTTCCACCATGATGAAGTCGCCGTCGAAGGACAGCAGCCCCAGTTGCTGATATTCGCGGATCTGCGGCAACTCTTCCGCAAAGTACTCGGCGAAGTTGATGCCGTGAATTTCCTCCAGCGCTTCCACGGACAGCGAGAAACGGCACATCAGACCCTGGATGATGCTGCGGCGCAGGATGTCGTCATTGTCCAGCGTCAGCCCGCGCAGCACCGGCAGATGGCCGCTGTCCAGCGCCGCGTAGTAGCTGTCCAGATCTTTGGCGCTCTGACTGTAGCAGGGGCCGACCTTGCCGATGGAGGACACGCCAAGGCCAATCATGTCGCAGTCCGCATGCGTGGAATAACCCTGGAAATTGCGCTGCAGCCGGCCCTGGCGCAAGGCGGAGGCCAGTTCGTCGTCCGGCTTGGCGAAGTGATCCATGCCGATGAACACATAGCCGGCGTCGGCCAGGCGTTGCACCGAGTCCTGCAGGATGTCCAGCTTGGTTTCCGGCGACGGCAGATCGGCCTCGTTGATGCGGCGTTGCGGCATGAACACGGTGGGCAAATGGGCGTAGTTGTACAGCGCCAGCCGGTCCGGTCCTATGGCGATCACTTTGTCCAGCGTGCGACGCACCGATTCACGGGTCTGCAAGGGCAGGCCGTAGATCAGGTCGACGCTGACGGATTTGAAGCCGGCGTCGCGCGCCGCCTGGATCACCTCTAGAGTTTCCGCTTCGGACTGCACGCGGTTCACCGCCTGCTGCACCGCGGGCTCGAAGTCCTGAATGCCGACGCTGATGCGGTTGAAGCCTAATTCGGCCAGCTTGAAAATTGTAGCCGCACTGACTTTGCGCGGGTCTATTTCTATGGAATACTCCCCCTCCTTCAAGAACTCGAAATGAGTCTTGAGCAAGGTCATCAATCGTTCCAGTTGCGCGTCGGACAGGAAAGTCGGGGTGCCGCCGCCGAAATGCAGCTGTATCACCTGCTCTCGGCGCCCCAGACAGGAGGCGACCATCTGGACTTCCTTTTCCAGGTAGTCCAGATACAAGTCGGCTTTGCCGCTATCCTTGGTGATGATCTTGTTGCAACCGCAGTAGTAGCAGATAGTGTTGCAAAAAGGTATATGAGCGTACAATGATAAAGGTTTCCGGTTGGCGCCGATGCTGCGCTGCCGTAGCCAGTGGATGTAGTCTCTTTCGGCAAAACCCGGCGTAAAGCGATCTGCTGTCGGGTATGACGTATATCTAGGACCTGTCCCGTCGAGGCGTTCAATCAGAGCGCGGTCGAATTCAAAATGGGCAGGAGAAAATGGGTGGGTGGTCTTCATGTCGTATTTGGATGGCAAAACCTCTGGTGGACTGGTAAATTTGCGGAAATCCTGCGAATTTCGCTTTGATAAGGGTCAAGCTTCGTCGCAAGCTTGTACTAAACATGCCATGTCCGATCAGAACCATATCTCTTTGCATAACCTGAAGGTCTCCTGCTCCAACTGCAGCCTGAAGGAACTCTGTCTGCCAGTGGGGCTCAACCGCGAGGAACTGACCCAGCTTGACGCAGTGATCCGTCAAAGCCGCCGTTTGAAGCGCGGCGAGTACCTGTTCCGCAGCGGCGAGGGCTTCCGCTCGCTGTTCGCGGTGCGCACCGGCTTCTTCAAGACCAGCGTGGCCAGTCAGGACGGCCGCGAGCAGGTGACCGGCTTTCACATGTCCGGCGAACTAATGGGCTTGGACGGTATTTCCGCCAATGTTCACGGTTGCGACGCCATCGCGCTGGAGGACAGCGAGGTGTGCGAGTTGCCGTTCAGCCGCATGGAGAGCCTGGGCCGCGAAATTCCCACCTTGCAGCACCACTTCTACCGACTGATGAGCCGCGAGATCGTTCGCGATCAAAATGTAATGTTGCTATTGGGCAACATGAAGGCGGAAGAACGCCTGGCCGCCTTCCTGCTCAATTTGTCCCAGCGTCTGTCCACTCGCGGCTTCGCCGCCAATGATTTCATCCTGCGCATGAGCCGCGAGGAAATCGGCAGCTTCCTGGGTTTGAAACTGGAAACCGTCAGCCGCACGTTGTCCAAGTTCCAGCAGCAAGGCTGGATCACGGTCGATCACAAGCACATCCAGTTGGTGATGGTGGATGAGTTGAAGGCGCTGATTTCCGGCTGCGCTCACGCCAACGGTCATTGATCCCGCCGCTTCTGCGGAGCCTCGAAAGACGCAAGGCGTGTTTATGATCTCGCGATACAAGAGGAGGTCAGGCGAAAACGGCTGAGAAAGCGGATCGTAAACAGGTTCTTAGAGCCAGTTCAAAATCTAGCGAGCAAGAGCGAGACAAGGCGAAAACCGCTGAGAAAGCGGAATGGTCAAGTGGTACATGAGCATTTCGAAGCGGTACTCACCGTGGGGCGTATCACGAAGCGCAGCAGATTATGAACAGCCTCTTAGGCAAGCCATGAGGCTTGCCTTTTTCATTGCGGCGGCGCGCAGTCCGCGATTTGCCGCAACAAGCGCGACAACGGCGCTTCTTGAGGCCATCCCGGCGGAACGGCGAAGCCTCGCGCCACTTCATGCCAGTCGCCGTCCGGGCCGGGTTGCAGTTCGGCAAGCAATTGCGGTGCCTCTGCCTGTTCCAGCCGCGCGCGCAGTTCCGCCGCATCGGCGGTGTGTTCCCGCGAGAGGCGCGCAGGCGCCAGCCAACTGAGCCTGGGCAGCCAGGCCCAGCGGGAGTCCGCGTTCAACGCAGGCCAGTCGCCGCGCAGCGGCCAGTATTGCCCGTATAGCGGCAGGGCGCCGGGCGGCGGTTCCGGCGAGGTGTCTTGAGCGTGGAACAGCCAGCCGCTGAGCCGGGCGCCGACCGCGCAGCCGGCAAAGCCTTCCGGCAGCGTCGCTTGCGCCGCGGGGTGGCGGGATAGACGCAGTTGGGTCTGCAGCTTATGGGCTTTCAGCGCCCAGGCGTCGCGCAGGCTGGGACCGGTCAGCGTATCGGCGCTGCGGCCCAGCTGCAGGTAGAACTTGCTGGCGGCTTCCAGATGCAGCGGTTGGCCGTCCAGGCGCAAAAGGAAGTCGAATTCTCCGACGGTGCGGCCGTCTGGACCGCGCACAGGCAGATTGCTGGCGACTAGTTCGATGTGCGGCGCCAAGCGGAACCAGAACGACAGCAAGCGCTCGGCGTAATGACCCAGGCGGCGGGTGGGCTGGCGCGCCAGCCAGTGCCGCAGCTCGTCGGGATGAGCGTCCAGCGCTTGCAGCAGCGCCGGGCCGTCGGGGCCCAGCAGCCGGTGCGGCGGAATGTCCGCGCCGCTTTTCCAGGGGGAGGGCGCGGTGAGAAGAAAAGCCAGATCGCGCACCGCCGGATGCGCGTAGGGCAGGGTGAATGGCGGCCTATTCGCCATTCGGTCCGGGCGCGTCGCGACGGACTTCGCCGTCGGCAGCGCGCTGCACCTGTTTGAGGAAGCCGCGCAGGATGTCGATCTCCTCGCGCAGCATGCCGGCGCGGTTGAACAGGGTGCGCATCCGGCGCATCATCCGCTCGCTGTTGCGGCGGCGGAAGTAGCCGATCTTGTCCATGGTCTGTTCCAGATGGCCGCAGAAGCCCTCCACCTCGCCCAGCGCCGCCGCGTCGCTGTCGGCGCGCAGATAATCGACGTCCACGCCGGTGTGACTGAACAGCTCGTAGGTCATGACCTGCACCGCCATCGCCAGATTCAGCGAGAAGTAGTCCGGATTGCCGGGGATGGTGACCAGACGGTTGCACTGCTCGACTTCTTCGATCGACAGGCCGAAGGTTTCGTTGCCGAACACCAGGGCCACTTGTTCGCCGTCGCGGGCGCGGGCCACTAGTTCAGGCGTGGTTTGGCGTGGGGTGGACAGCGGGGTGGTCAGCTCGCGGCGGCGGCTGGTCAGCGCGCAGGCGATGGTGACGTCTTGCAGCGCCTCGGCCAGGCTGGGCACCACGGTGGCGTGTTCGAGAAGATCCACCGCCCCGGAGGCCAGCGTATTGGCTTCGTCGCTGGGAAACACTTTGGGTTCAACCAGATAGAGCCGGCTCAGGCCCATGGTCTTCATTGCCCGGGCGGCGGAGCCGATATTGCCGGGGTGGTTGGGGCGAGCCAACACCACGCGAATGTTTTTCAGAAAATCAGGTACTTGGGGTTTATTCATCAGCAGTTTCACATTAAAATAGCCGGCTTATCGAAAAAGCCCGCGCGCCGTTTTGCGCGCAAGGCCAGCGCTTGCCGGATGGGCAGGCATGCCGCCTTGCCCGATTGCGCCGGGTTTTTCTTGTTCCTTAACCCAGATTGTTACTAGCAGACGTCGCGTCATGTGGCGGACGTTTGTCATGGTTGAAAGTGTAGAGGCCGTCAATGCATCCGATGCTCAATGTCGCGGTGAAAGCCGCTCGCCGCGCCGGCAGTGTCATCCAGCGCGCGTCGCTGAATCTCGACGCGGTGCGCGTAGAGCGCAAGAAACACAATGACTTCGTGACCGAAGTGGACCGCGCCGCGGAAGAGTCCATCATCGCTTCCATTCTGGAAGCTTATCCCAAGCACGCGATTCTAGCAGAAGAGTCCGGCGCGAAAGGCATCGGTTCGTCGGAATACGAGTGGATCATCGATCCCATCGACGGCACTACCAACTTCCTGCATGGCCACCCGCAGTACGCGATTTCCATCGCGCTGGCGCACAAGGGCCAGGTGCAGCAAGCCGTGGTCTTCGACCCCAACCGCAACGATCTGTTCACCGCCTCGCGCGGGGTCGGCGCCTTCCTCAATGATCGCCGCATCCGCGTATCCAAGCGCTTCATGATGAATGAGTGCGTGATCGCCACCGGCTTCCCGGTGTCCGACCAAAGCTATATCGACCAATACCTGGGCATGCTCAAGGACGTGCTGGCCAAGAGCGCTGGCGTGCGTCGCGAAGGCGCGGCCTCGCTGGACCTGTGCAATGTGGCCTGCGGCCGCGTGGAAGGCTTCTGGGAGCTGAATCTCAAGCCCTGGGACATCGCGGCGGGCAGCCTGATCGTGCAGGAAGCGGGCGGCATCGTTACCGATTTGTCCGGCGAGCAGGGCTGGCTGGAGTCCGGCGATATCGTCGCCGCCAATCCGAAAGTGCTGGCGCAACTGCTGCACATGCTGGCGCCGCATATCGGCAAGTAAGCGCTGTCGGCTTGGCTCTTGGGGCTTGAGCGGGCTCAGCGCGTCACGGCGTCCTTGGGGACGCCGTTTTTGTTTGGAGCGTGAGATGAAACAGTTTTTGGGTTCGGTCGCCTTGGTGGTGGCCGATTACGACGAGGCCATCGCCTGGTATGTGGACAAGCTGGGTTTTGTGCTGCTGGAGGATGAGCGTCAGGGCGAGGACAAGCGCTGGGTGCGCGTGGCGCCGCCCGGGGCGAGCGAGTGTGCGCTGTTGCTGGCCAAGGCGAGCAATGCGCGGCAGCAAGCCGTCGTGGGCGCGCAAACCGGCGGTCGCGTCGGTTTCTTCCTGCATACCGACGACTTCTGGCGCGATTACCGCCGCATGGCGGCGGCGGGGGTGAGCTTCAGCGAGCAGCCGCGGGAGGAGGAATACGGCACCGTGGTGGTGTTCGAGGATTTGTATGGCAACCGCTGGGATTTGCTGCAGTTGAAGTCGGGGGCGTAGCCGCTGGCAGGGCACCGTTAAAAACAAAGAGCCGCGCAATGCGCGGCTCTTTGTTTTTAACGTCGCCAAAAACCGCCGGCTCATCGTCGGCAGCGGCTTGCGCCTGCGGCGGGTAGGCGTCCGCTTCGTTCCAGTCCAGATCAAGATCCAGTTCGGCCAATATGGCCTGGCGTCCGGCCTGGCGCTGTCCGGAGCGGCTCCGCCCGTGGGCGCCGCCTTTTTTCATGATGGGCGCGCAAGCGTGCGGATTGCGCGGTTTGATTGTGTGCATGGAGTACTCCTGTGCTTGGCCCCCGCTGGGAAGAGCGGGCGGAAGACGGCGGCGCGGACGCCGCCGCATTAAGTCTGAGCGGTTCGCAAAAGCTCGTAGAGCACCTGAGGCAAGGCGCGCCGACGCAGGCAGTACTTGAGTACGACAAGTCGGCGCAACGCAGCATCAGGGGTTTTGTTACCCGCTCTTAGCGTACCATCAGGCTGGCCACCTTGGTGGTGATAATATCCACCGCCGGATCATTGGCGCCGTGAGGCAGAATCACGTCGGCGAAGCGCTTGGTCGGTTCGATGAACTGGTTGTGCATCGGACGCACCGTGGTCAGGTATTGCTCGATTACGCTATCGGTGGTGCGGCCGCGCTCGGTGATGTCGCGCTTGAGACGGCGGATGAAGCGCACGTCGGAATCAGTGTCGACGAAGATTTTCAAGGACATCATGTCGCGCAGCGCGGCGTCGTACAGCGGGAACAGGCCCTCGATGACGATGACCGGCGCCGGCTGGATGGTAATGGTTTCCTCGGCGCGGGTGTGGTTGGCGAAGTCGTAGACCGGCATTTCGATGGCGCGGCCATTGCGTAGATCGTCGATGTGCTCGATCAGCAGCGGCCAATCGAAGGCTTGCGGGTGGTCGTAGTTGGTGGCCAGCCGCTGTTCGAAGGTCAGATGGCTCTGATCGCGGTAGTAATAGTCTTGAATGATCACAGCCGCCATCTCGGAGCCAATGGTTTCCAGCACTTGATTGGTCACCGTGGTTTTACCGCTGCCGCTGCCGCCTGCAACGCCGATGATGAACGGGGTGGTCATGAAACTATCCTTCTACGCGTAAAAATGATAAAAAAACGCGCCATTCTAATGAGTTATGGCGCGTCCTTCCACTCTAATTGCTACATCGGACGCTATTGGCCGCGCTGACCTTCCGCCTGGGCGGCATCATACCACTCCCGCATGGCCGGCAAAGCCAGCAGGCGGTTGACGTAAGCCTGAGACTGCTCAGGCAATTTGACGTTGTAAGTGTGAAAGCGGGTGGCGATCGGCGCGAAGAAGGCGTCGGCGATGCTGAAGCCGCCGAAGATGAATTCGCCGTTGGCCTGATGGCGCGGCAGATGCTCTTCCCATAGCGAGATGATGCGGGCGATATCGAACTCCACCGCCGGCGTGCTTTGGTAATTGATATGGCGCAGCGTCAGATTCATCGCCAGGTGTTCGCGCAGGGCGGAGAAGCCGGAGTGGATCTCGGCGACGATGGAGCGGGCGACCGCGCGCAGTCCGGCGTCGTCCGGCCACAGCTTGGCGGCGGGGAAGCACTCGGCCAGGTATTCGCAGATCGCCAGCGAATCCCAGACCCGCAGCTTGCGATCTATCAGCACCGGCACTTTGCCGGCCGGGTTGGCGGCGAGGATGCGGGCCTTGGTGTCGGACAGGTAAAGATCGATTTGCTGCTCTTCAAACGGCTCGTCCAGCATTTTCAGCACCAGCCAGGGGCGCAGGGACCAAGAGGAATAGTTTTTATTGCCGATGATGAGGGTAAACATCAGGGAGCTCCGTTTCGAAAGAGGAGGCTGCCGGCGGGCTGTCGCAGCCTTTGTCCGATGATACCGCCATCGGCACGGCTTTTCCTATGCGGCGGCTGCGAGTTTTTTGAGGCTAGGCGGCAAAAAGGCCGCGTCAGGAGACGCGGCCTTGCCGAAACAGGGGGGCGAGCAGGCTTATTCCACCTCGTCGATCCAAGCTTGTTGAATCGCTTCCAGCACGCGTTCGCCGCCGCGGCTATGGTCGTCGTCAAAATCCGGCAGCGCGACGACCCAGTTGTGCAAGTCGACGAAGCGCACGGTTTTGGGGTCGATTTCCGGGTGGGCTTCCGCCAGTTCGATGGCGATGTCCAGCACGTCGGTCCATTTCATCTTCTTGTCTCCAGAGCGGGGAACCGTTCATAAAATCCAGCGCAGCGGCTGTAGCAAGGCGCGCCGCCGCAGACAGTACATGAGGTACGGCAAGGCGGCGCAACGCGGCTACAGGGATTTTAGGGCGTGTTCCTAGTGGTGTTCGCGGGCGTGGTTGATCGTGTACCGTGGGATGTCTATCACCAAGTCCTCATCGGCGACAATCGCCTGGCAGGACAGGCGGGACTGGGCTTCCAGTCCCCAGGCCTTGTCCAGCAGGTCTTCTTCAAGCTCGTCGGCTTCGTTCAGGGAGTCGCCGCCTTCGCGGACGATGCAATGGCAGGTTGTGCAGGCACAGGACATCTCGCAGGCGTGCTCGATCTCGATGTCGTGGTCCAGCAATATCTGGCAGATGTTCTGGCCGGGTTCGGCGTTGTCGATGACCACGCCTTCCGGGCAGAGGTCGGCGTGGGGCAGTACGATGATTCGCGGCATGGCGGATCCTTACAAATCGGAAATGTTGTGGCCTTTGAGCGCGCGCCGGATATTGCGGTCCATGCGGCGCGAGGCGAATTCTTCGGTAGCGCGGTTGAGATGGCCGGAGGCCTCGTTGACCTCGCGGGCGGCCTGTGCCGCGGCGATGGCCGCGTCCACGGCGGCCAGCGCCTGTTCCACCGCGTTGCGCTCGTCGGCGTCCAGCAGGTCGCCGTCGCTGGCTAGCGCGACGCGACAGGCTTCGCTGAGGCTGGTGGCGTCGACAACGGCTTCGCGCAGCTTGCGCGCCTCGATGTCTTCATGCACATGGGTCATGGACTCGGTCAGCATGCGGCTGATTTCCTCGTCGCTGAGGCCGTAGGAGGGCTTGACCTCGATGCGGGCTTCCACGCCGCTGGTCTGTTCGCGGGCGGATACTTCCAGCAGGCCGTCGGCGTCCACCTGAAAGGTGATGCGGATGCGCGCCGCGCCGGCCACCATCGGCGGGATGCCGCTCAAGGTGAACTTGGCCAGCGAGCGGCAATCGGCCACCAGTTCGCGCTCGCCC
Organism: Chromobacterium sp. W521; assembly: GCF_052805975.1. Taxonomy (NCBI): domain Bacteria; kingdom Pseudomonadati; phylum Pseudomonadota; class Betaproteobacteria; order Neisseriales; family Chromobacteriaceae; genus Chromobacterium; species Chromobacterium sp. W521. Next base: position 16,765 of record NZ_JBRBAF010000005.1, on the reverse strand, counting down.
TGCAGCACGTGAATGGACATTGCGGTCTGGCCGTCCTTGAAGGTGGTGAAGTCCTGCGCGCGCGCCACCGGGATAGTGCTGTTGCGCGGGATGATCTTCTCGGTCAGGCCGCCCATGGTTTCGATGCCCAGCGACAGCGGGATCACGTCCAGCAGCAGCCACTCGTCCTCGCCCTTGTTGCCGGCCAGCACGTTGGCCTGGATCGCCGCGCCCAAGGCGACGACCTTGTCCGGGTCCAGATTAGTCAGCGGTTCTTGGCGGAAGAAGTCGCCAACGGCTTTTTGCACCTGCGGCATGCGGGTGGCGCCGCCCACCATCACCACACCCTTGACCTCGTCCGTCGCGACGCCCGCGTCGCGCAGCGCCTTGCGCACCGGCAGCAGGGTCTTGTCCACCAGGTTCTTGGTGATGCCGCGGAAGGTGTCCTGATCCAAGGTCAGGTTCAGGGTCTGTCCGTCGGACAGCAGAGCGGTGATTTGGGTCTCCGCGTGCTCGGTCAGCGCTTCCTTGGCTTCGCGGGCGCGGGTCAACAGCAGCCGGGTGTCCTGAGCGCCCAGCCCGGACAGGCCGGCCTGCTCAAGCATCCAGCAGTAGACGCGGTGGTCGAAGTCGTCGCCGCCCAATGCGGAGTCGCCGCTGGTGGCCAGCACTTCGAACACGCCGCGGCTCAGTTTCAGGATGGAAACATCGAAAGTGCCTCCCCCTAGGTCATATACGATGTATATGCCTTCGCTGCCGTTGTCCAGCCCGTAGGCGATGGCGGCGGCGGTGGGTTCGTTCAGCAGGCGCAGCACGTTCAAGCCGGCCAGGCGCGCGGCGTCCTTGGTGGCCTGGCGCTGGGCGTCGTCGAAATAGGCCGGCACCGTGATCACCGCGCCGGTGAGTTCGCCGCCCAAGCTGGCTTCGGCCCGTTGCTTCAGGGTGCGCAGGATGTCGGCGGAAATTTCAACCGGACTCTTGATGCCGCCGCGGGTCACCAGCTGCAGCATGCCGGGCGCGTCGACGAAGCGGTAGGGCAGGTTGCGGACGTCCGGCAGGTCGGCCAGGCCGCGGCCCATGAAGCGTTTCACCGAGACGATGGTGTTGTGCGGATCCTTGTTCTGTTCTTTCTGGGCTTCGTAGCCGACGCTGACGGCGCCTTCGTCGGCGTAGCGCACCACCGAGGGCAGCAGGCTGCGGCCGTGCTCGTCCTTGAGTACGGCGGCGGATCCGCTGCGCACCGAGGCCACCAGCGAGTTGGTGGTGCCCAGATCGATGCCGATCGCCAATCGGTGTTGGTGAGGGGCGGCGGAGAGGCCGGGTTCGGCGATTTGCAGTAAGGCCATATTCAGTTCAAATCAGTTCGAGGTAAGCCGCCTGCTGCGGCGGAGGCGGATATGGAGGACAGGCCGGTGCGCGATCCCCACGACGGGGAAGGGCCGGCGGCCGGGAGCTCAGTCGAGCAAAGCCTCGATGGCATCGCCGATTTCCTGGTCCAGTTTTTCCAAAAACCGCAATTTTCGCACTAGAAGCGCGGCGGCGTCCAAGTCGGCGCGCTGATCCAGCGCTTGTTCCAATTCGGTCTGATGCGCGCGGCTCTCGTCCCGCAGCTGGCGCGACAGTGTTTCCAGGCGTTCGAGTTCGCGCCCGGCGCGGGCGTCTTCTATGTTCTCGCGCCACTCCATCTGCGCCATCAGGAAGGCGGCCGGCATCTGGGTGTTGGTGTCTTCCTGAGTGTCGACTCCGGAGAGCGTCAGCAGGTAGCGGGCGCGGTTCAACGGCGACTTCAGCGTTTGGTAGGCTTCGTTGACTCGGGTGGCCTGCATCAGCGCGCTGCGCTTTTCAGCGTCGGAACTGCTGGCGTAGCGGTCGGGATGGACCTGGGCCGCGGCGGTGCGCCAGGCGTGCTCCAGAGCCGAGCCGTCTATGGCGAAGCGGCGCGGCAGATTGAACAGGGAGAAGAAGTCTTGGCTGAAATCGGTGCTCATAGGGACGGGGCCGGAAAACCTAGCTTACAGTTGGACGACGGGCGGGCCGCGCCGAAGCGCGCCCGCCTGCCGGGGTCAGACGTTGAAGCTTTCGCCGCAGCCGCACTCGTTTTTGACGTTGGGGTTGTTGAACTGAAACCCCTCGTTCAAGCCTTCCTTGGCGTAATCCAGTTCGGTACCATCGATGTAAGCCAGGCTCTTGGCATCGGTGAACACGGTGACGCCATGGCTTTCAAAGGTCACGTCGTCGTCGCTGGCCACGTCGACGAACTCCAGCTTGTAGGCCATGCCGGAGCAGCCGGAGGTCTTAACGCCCAGACGAATGCCCAAGCCCTTGCCGCGCTTGGCGATGAAGGCGCTGACGTGGGCGGCGGCGCGTTCGGAAAGGGTGATAGCCATGATGATGTCCCCGCTGATTATTTGCCGTGCTTTTGCTTGTAGTCGTTGACCGCGGCCTTGATCGCGTCTTCGGCCAGGATGGAGCAGTGAATCTTCACCGGCGGCAAAGCCAGTTCTTCGGCGATGGCGGTGTTCTTGATCTCCAGCGCTTCGTCCAGCGATTTGCCCTTGACCCACTCAGTTACCAGTGAGGAGGAGGCGATGGCGGAGCCGCAGCCGTAAGTCTTGAACTTGGCGTCCTGAATCACGCCGTCCTCGCTCACCTTGATTTGCAGCTTCATCACATCGCCACAGGCCGGCGCGCCCACCATGCCGGTGCCCACGCTGTCGTCGCCTTTTTCGAAAGAGCCCACGTTGCGCGGGTTTTCGTAGTGATCCATTACCTTGTCGCTGTATGCCATGATTGTCTCCTTCAGCGCCGTTCCGGTCTTGCCGGCTCGGCGCTGGATATTGCTGTCGCCCTTAGTGGGCGGCCCATTGAACCGAATTCAGATCCACGCCGTCCTTGAACATTTCCCACAAGGGGGACAGTTCGCGCAGCTTGCCGATCTTTTGGTTTAGCAGATTCACCGCGAAGTCGATTTCTTCCTCGGTGGTGAAGCGGCCCAGCGTGAAGCGGATCGAGCTGTGTGCCATTTCGTCGTTGCGGCCCAGCGCGCGCAGTACGTAGGACGGCTCCAGCGAAGCCGAGGTACAAGCCGACCCGCTGGACACGGCGAGCTCCTTGATCGCCATGATCAGGCTTTCGCCTTCGACGAAGTTGAAGCTGACGTTGAGGTTGTGCGGCACGCGTTGGTCGATGTCGCCGTTGATGTAGACCTCTTCCATGTTCTTGATGCCGTTCCACAGGCGGTCGCGCAGCATGCGGATGCGTTCGCGCTCGCTGTCCATCTCTTCGCGGGCGATGCGGAAGGCTTCGCCCATGCCGACGATCTGGTGGGTGGCCAGGGTGCCGGAGCGGAAGCCGCGCTCATGACCGCCGCCGTGCATCTGCGCTTCCAGGCGAACGCGCGGTTTGCGGCGCACGTACAGCGCGCCGATGCCCTTGGGGCCGTACACTTTGTGCGCGGACAGGCTGAGCAGGTCCACTTTCTGTTTTTCCATGTCGATGACCACTTTGCCCGGGGCCTGGGTGGCGTCGACGTGGAAGATCACGCCGTTGGCGCGGCAGATCTCACCCAATTGTTCGATATCCTGAATCACGCCGATTTCGTTGTTGACGAACATCACGGAGGCGACGATGGTGTCCGGGCGGATGGCGGCCTTGAATTCTTCAATGTCCAGCAGGCCGTTGTCTTGCACGCCCAGATACGTGACTTCGAAGCCCTGGCGTTCCAGCTCGCGCATGGTGTCCAGCACCGCCTTGTGCTCGGTCTTGACGGTAATCAGGTGCTTGCCCTTGCTCTTGTAGAAGTGGGCGGCGCCCTTGATCGCCAGGTTGTCGGACTCGGTGGCGCCAGAGGTCCAGACGATTTCCTTCGGGTCGGCGTTGATCAGCTTGGCCACTTCAGCGCGCGCGTTCTCCACCGCTTCCTCCGCGTCCCAGCCGAAGCTGTGGCTGCGCGAAGCCGGGTTGCCGAACTTTTCGTAGAGATAGGGAATCATCTTGTCGGCAACGCGCGGGTCTACCGGCGTGGTGGCCGAGTAGTCGAGGTAGATCGGAAGCTTGAGCTGGCTCATTTATATTCTCCACAAGAAGATGGGTCCGCGCCTTACAGGGCGCTGGAGGCGGCAGAAGCGTGAACCACGCTGCATTCGCGCTTATCCTGCAATACAGTGTTTTCCTTGGCCTTTTGCTGCTCAACCAGACTGGCGAGGCTGACCTTGGACAGGTAGTCGAAAATGGTGACGTTCAGATTGGTCCACAAATCGTGGGTCATGCAGCGCTGATTGCCGCGACAGTTCTCGCGGCCGCCGCACTGGGTGGCGTCCACTGGTTCGTCCACGGCGGTGATGATGTCCGCCACGGAAATATCGATCGGCGCCTTGGCCAAGGTATAGCCGCCGCCGGGGCCGCGTACGCTGTCCACCAGTTCGGCGCGCCGTAGCTTGCCGAAGAGTTGTTCCAGGTAGGAGAGCGAGATGCCTTGGCGCTCGCTAATGCCGGCTAGCGTGACCGGGCCGCCGCTCTCGCGCAATGCCAAGTCCAGCATTGCGGTGACGGCAAAGCGGCCTTTGGTGGTTAAACGCATGTCTCTGGTCTCCAAGAGTGGGTATTTGGAGGAGGATGAATTCCTGATGCAGACGATTATACCTAATATCCGACTGTTTTAGTCAACTATTATCGGCGGGGCCAAGAGAAGGCGGCTTGCGCAAAGCCGATCATTTTACTCGGTTTTTAGTTGGAGGGGTAGTTTTGCCGACGGGGCCGGCGGGGCGCCGCCACTTGGGCGGGAGGGGCGATTAAAGCCGTTGGCGCATGCCGTGGAGAGGAGGGAAGGGCCGCGGGCCGCGCTGCGACGGCGTTTGCGGTTTTATTACTTTCAGATGAAGGGCTTGGTGTAGAATCCGGCGACGGAAAGGATCGTCCGAGGACGGGCCGAGACAGGGCGGGCTATTTCCGCTTGGGCGGGGCAGCAAGGACTGTCGTCGCCGCAACAAAAATCTACACTTACCCGGGTTACGGGGGGCTAAAAGGACAATTCATGCACAAGGTCGTCATTAGCGGAACCGGCTTGTTCACGCCGCCGCACGCGGTCAGTAATCAGGAACTGGTCGCGGCTTTCAATGCCTTTGTACACGCTCACAATCAGCAACACGCGGACCGGATCGCCGCTGGGGAGATGGAGCCGCTGGCCGAGTCCAGCTCCGAGTTCATCGAAAAGGCCTCCGGCATCAAGCAGCGCTTCCTCATGGACAAGAGCGGGGTGTTGGACCCGGCGAGAATGGCGCCGCGCTTGCCGGAGCGCGGCAACGACGAGCTGTCGGTCCAGGCGGAAATGGCGGTGGCCGCCGCGCGGCAGGCGCTGGAACGCGCAGGCCGAAGCGCGGCGGACATCGATATGGTCATCGTCGCTTGCTCCAATATGCAACGTCCGTATCCGGCGGTATCGATCGAGGTGCAGCAGGCGCTGGGTATTCAGGGCTACGCTTTCGACATGAACGTGGCTTGCTCATCCGCCACCTTCGGTATTCAAACCGCAGTCAACGCCATTGCCAGCGGCCAGGCGCGCGCGGTGTTGATGGTGAACCCGGAAATCTGTTCCGCACACCTGAATTTCCGCGACAGAGACAGCCACTTCATTTTTGGCGACGCCTGCACCGCGGTGGTGTTGGAGCGAGCCGATGCGGCAAGCTCGGCGCAGCGCTACGAGGTGTTGGGCAGCAAGCTAGCCACGGTGTTCTCCAATAATATCCGCAACAACTTCGGTTTCCTCAATCGTTGCGACGAGGCGGGAATTGGCCAGCCGGACAAGCTTTTCGTACAGCAGGGCCGCAAGGTGTTCAAGGAAGTCTGCCCTATGGTGGGCGATCATATCGCCGCGCATTTGGAGAGCCTGGGCATCGCGCCTGCCGAGGTGGCGCGCTTCTGGCTGCACCAGGCCAACCTGGCGATGAACCAGCTGATTTCCCGGCGCGTGTTGGGCCGCGACGCAGGCGACCATGAGGCGCCGGTGATTCTGGACCGTTACGCCAACACCAGTTCCGCCGGTTCCGTTATTGCATTCCATCTGCATTCCGACGATCTGGCGGGCGGAGATGTTGGCGTCATTTCATCTTTTGGCGCGGGCTATTCGGTGGGCAGCGTTGTGCTGAGGAAAATCTGATAAGCCGGAAAAAATAGTCCTAGCGCGGAGAGCCCTTGGCAGAAAAAAGCAGAGGACGCTTGTCAAAAGCGTCCTCTCTGCATAATGTATCCCCCCATGGCGGGCTTAGGTCCCGTTGACAAGAAAGACCGATGAGTCTGTACAAGGGAAAGGAAATAAAGATGCAAACTGTCAAGAAAGCGCTGCTGGCAGCCGGCCTGATCGCCGGGACCGCGATGGCCGCTCAGGCCGCAGGCACCCTGGTGTACTGCTCCGAAGGCAGCCCGGCCGGCTTCGATCCCGGCCAATACACTACCGGCACCGATTTCGACGCGTCCGCCGAAACCGTGTTCAACCGCCTGGTGCAATTCCAGCGCGGCGGCACCAAGGTTGTGCCGGCGCTGGCCGAAAAGTGGGACGTGGCGGCAGATGGCCTGAGCTACACCTTCCACCTGCGCAAGGGCGTGAAGTTCCAGACCACCGACTACTTCAAGCCGACCCGCGAATTCAACGCCGACGATGTGGTATTCACTTTCAGCCGCATGGTCGACAAGAACCATCCGTTCCGCAAAGCCTATCCGACCGAATTCCCGTATTTCACGGATATGGGTCTGGACACCAATATCGTCAAGGTCGAGAAAGTCGACGCCAACACCGTCAAGTTCACGCTGAAGAGCCTGGATGCCGCTTTCCTGCAGAACCTGGCGATGAGCTTCGCCTCGGTGCAATCCGCCGAGTACGCCGACAAACTGCTCAAGGCCGGCAAGCCGCAGTTGATCAATCAGCAGCCGGTAGGCACGGGCCCGTTCATCTTCAAGCGCTATCAAAAAGACGCGCAGATCCGCTTCGCCGCCAACAAAGAATACTGGAACAAGGCTGACGGTCCGAAAGTGGACAACCTGGTGTTCGCCATCACCACCGACGCTTCGGTTCGTTATCAGAAGCTGAAGGCCGGCGAGTGCCAGATCACCGTCAACCCGCGTCCGACCGACCTGGCCGCGATGAAGGCCGACCCCAAGCTGTCGGTGACCGCGCAGCCGGGCTTCAACCTGGGCTACCTGGCCTACAACGTCAAGCACAAGCCGCTGGAGAAGTTGGAAGTGCGTCAGGCGCTGGACATGGCGATCAACAAGAAGGCCATCATCGACGCGGTGTACCAGGGCGCCGGCCAGCCGGCCACCAACCCGATGCCGCCGACCCAGTGGTCTTACAACAAGAGCCTGAAAGACGCGCCTTACGATGTGGCCAAGGCCAAGGCGCTGTTGGCCAAGGCCGGCTATCCCAACGGCTTCGAACTGAGCCTGTGGGCGATGCCGGTGCAACGTCCGTACAACCCCAACGCCAAGCTGATGGCGGAAATGGTGCAGTCCGACTGGGCCAAGATCGGCGTCAAGGCCAAGATCACTTCCTACGAGTGGGGCGAGTACATCAAGCGCGCGAAGGCCGGCGAGCATGATTCCATGCTGATTGGCTGGACCGGCGACAACGGCGATCCGGACAACTGGCTGGGTGTGCTGTTCGGTTGCGACGCGATGAACGGCAACAACTTCTCCAAGTGGTGCTACAAGCCGTTTGAAGACCTGATCCAGAAAGGCAAGCGCACCGCCAACGTGGCAGAGCGCACCAAGCTGTACATGAAGGCTCAGGAGATCGTCAAACAGCAAGTGCCGATGACCACGATTGCCCACTCCACCGTGAATCAGCCGATGCTGAAATCGGTACAGGGCTTCAAGGTCAGCCCCTTCGGCCTGAACTCCTTCTACGGCGTTAGCGTCAAGTAAGCCGGAATACAATAAAAAAACAGCGACATCGGGGGCTGGTTCCCCCGATGTTTTGCCTGATTAAAGAACGGCTGGCGAAATCCCTGATGCGAACTGGCATGTGTTGCCGGGCGGCAGCTGCCGCCGGCGCGCCAGGACGCGGCGCGGGGTTTTGTCGGCTACTCTAAGCCTTGGGTTTCCAGTCGCACAAAGAGGCGGCGGGCCCGATGGCGGCGGAACGTCTACTGGGTGGTGTTAGAGGGTAGTCAGTCACAGCGTGGAGAGGCTGTGCGTCAGGCTTGACCTGGGTCAAGCTCGTTTGCGGCGAGGAGTGCTATCTTGCACTTGCCGTAGCGGTGGCGCAGCTGATGTGGGTGGGTGGTTCAGTTGCATGCCATCGCTCCGGCGCTCTTCATTGTTGTTTTCCTTGCTTCTTCTCCGTTCTATTCCGGTAACGTCTCCCCAAACGCAATAGAGCCGTCGCGCGCTGTTTGCCATGCAAAGCGTCGTCGCTCTGGGTCTCAAGTTGAGTATTGCGCCCAGTCGCCCAGCGGGGCCGGCGCAAGGGAGAAGTCCTCATGTTTTCCTTTATTCTGCGAAGGTTGGGCTTATTGGTGCCAACCTTCTTCGGCATCACGCTGCTGACCTTCGGCTTGATCCGCATGATTCCGGGCGATCCGGTGGAGGTGATGGTGGGCGAGCGCGCGCTCGATCCGCAAATGCACGCCGAAGCCTTGCATCGCCTGGGTCTGGACAAGCCGCTGTACGCTCAGTACTTCGACTATGTGGTCAATTTGCTGCACGGCGATCTGGGCGAGTCCCTAGTCACCAAGACCGGAGTCTGGACCGAGTTCAAAACCCTGTTCCCCGCCACGCTGGAATTGGCGATTTCAGCCTTGATCTTCGCTACAGTGCTGGGTCTGCTGGCCGGCGTCATCGCCGCCATCAAGCGCGGCTCGCTGTTCGACCATGGCGTGATGGGCATCTCGTTGACCGGCTTCTCCATGCCCATCTTCTGGTGGGGCCTGATCCTGATCATGTTCTTCTCGGTCAAGCTGGGTTGGACCCCGGTGTCCGGCCGCGTCGACCTCACCTTCGACATCGCGCCGCATACCGGTTTCATGCTGATCGATTCCTGGATGGCGGAAGCCGCGGATCCGGACGTGAACGCCGGCGCCTTCAAGAACGCTTTGATGCACCTGATTCTGCCGGCCATCGTGCTGGGCACGATTCCGTTGGCGGTCATCGCGCGGATGACGCGCTCGTCGATGCTGGAAGTGCTGCGCGAGGACTATGTGCGCACCGCGCGCGCCAAGGGCTTGTCGCCGGCGCGTGTGATCTTCATCCACACCCTGCGCAATGCGCTGATTCCAGTGCTGACCGTGATCGGCCTGCAAGTGGGCACGCTGATGGGCGGGGCGGTGTTGACTGAAACCATCTTTTCCTGGCCGGGCATAGGCAAATGGCTGATCGACGCGATCAGTCGCCGAGACTATCCGGTGGTGCAGAACGGCATCCTGATGGTGGCGACGCTGGTGATCCTCACCAACTTCATCGTCGACATCCTGTACGGCATCGCCAATCCGCGCATCCGTCACGCCAAGTAACAGCCAGTTAGGTGGATTTATGACTCAGACTACGCAAGTCAACGCCGGCCCGGACCTGGCGCAGGCCTATCCCTCGCCGTTCAAGGAGTTCTGGCAGGGTTTTTCCCACAACAAGGGTGCGGTGGCCGGCCTGATCTTCATGTTGATCGTTACCTCCTGTGCGCTGCTGGCGCCGCTGGTGGCGCCCTATAGCCCAATCGAGCAATATCGCGACCATTTGCTGACGCCTCCTGCATGGGTGGACGGCGGCTCGACGCAATTCCTGTTCGGCACCGATGAACTGGGGCGAGACATCCTGTCGAGGTTGATCCACGGCGCGCGCTTGTCCTTGTTCATCGGCCTGTGCTCGGTGCTGATGGCCTTGCTGCCGGGCGTGGTGCTCGGCCTCTTGGCCGCCTTCTTTCCCAAGGTCCTCGGCGGCGCGATCATGCGGCTGATGGACATCATGATGGCCTTGCCCTCGCTGCTGCTGGCGGTGGCCATCATGGCCATTCTCGGACCCGGCCTGATGAACGCGATGATAGCCATCGCCACCGTGGCCTTGCCGGCCTATGTGCGGCTGACTCGCGCGTCAGCGATGACCGAACTGAACCGCGACTACGTTACGGCCTCGCGCGTGGCCGGCGCGGGCCTGCCGCGGCTGATGTTCGTCACCGTGTTGCCCAACTGCATGGCGCCTTTGATCGTGCACGCAACGATGAGCTTTTCCTCGGCCATCCTGGAAATCGCCGCGCTGGGCTTTCTCGGCCTGGGCGTGCAGCCGCCGACTCCAGAGTGGGGCACCATGCTGGCATCGGCCCGCGATTACATTGAAAGCGCCTGGTGGGTGGTCACCTTGCCCGGCCTGACCATTTTGCTGTCGGTGCTCGCCATCAATTTGATGGGCGACGGCCTGCGCGACGCGCTGGACCCGAAACTGAAGCGCGCGGCTTGAGGGGATGGAAATGAGTTTGCTGCAAATCAAGAACCTCTCGGTGGAGTTCGGTTCGGAAAAGAATCCCTTCCGCGCGGTGGAAGGGCTGGACCTGACGGTGAATCAGGGCGAAATCGTCGGCATCGTCGGCGAATCCGGTTCCGGCAAGTCGGTCACCATGATGGCGATGATGGGGCTGCTGGAAGGTCAGGGGCGCATCGTGGCCGATGAACTGAGCTTCGACGGCAAGAACCTGCTGACCATCTCCGCGCGCGAACGCCGCAAGATCGTCGGCAAGGATATCGCCATGATCTTCCAGGACCCGATGACCTCGCTGAACCCCAGCTACACCGTCGGCTACCAGATCATGGAAGTGCTGAAGCTGCATCAAGGCCTGCGCGGCGGGGCCCTGAAGCGGCGCGCGCTGGAACTGATGGAACTGGTGGAGATTCCGGCGCCGGCCTCGCGGCTCAACGCCTATCCGCATCAGTTGTCCGGTGGCATGAGCCAGCGGGTGGTGATTGCGATGGCCATCGCCTGTAGCCCCAAGCTCTTGATCGCCGACGAGCCGACCACGGCTTTGGACGTGACCATCCAGGCGCAGATCATGGAGCTGCTGGTCAGCTTGCAAAAGAGCCAGAACATGGCCTTGATCATGATCACCCACGATCTGGCGGTGGTGGCCGAAGTGGCGCACCGGCTGGCGGTGATGTACGCCGGCCAGGTGGCTGAAATGGGCGCGGTGCCGGGCGTGTTCAATCATCCCGCCCATCCGTACACCGAAGCGCTGCTGTCGTCGATTCCGGAACACAGCAAAGGCGCGCATCGCCTGAACACCTTGCCCGGCATTGTGCCGGGGCAGTACGACCGCCCCGGCGGCTGCCTGTTGTCGCCGCGTTGCCCCTATGTCAAGGACAACTGCCGGACCCAGCGTCCAGGCCTGACCCCGGTGGAGGGCGGCGCCGTGCGCTGCCACTACCCGTTGCTGGACAAGGAGGCGAAATGAGCACCGTATTGCAAGCGCGGGATCTGACCCGTTACTACGACGTGTCCCAAGGCTTTCTCAAGCCCTCGGCGCAAGTCAAGGCGCTCAACGGCGTCTCCTTCGAACTGCGGGCCGGCAAGACCTTGGCGGTGGTGGGCGAGTCCGGCTGCGGCAAGAGCACCCTGGCGCGGCAGCTGACGCTGATCGAAGCGCCGACCTCGGGCTCTCTGCTGCTGGACGGCCAGGATGCGGCCCAGGCTGGCAAGGCCGAATTGAAAGCCATGCGCACCAAGGTGCAGATGGTGTTCCAAAACCCGTACGCGTCCTTGAATCCGCGCCAGAAAATCGGCAGTCAGCTGGCCGAGCCCTTGCTGATCAACACCTCGCTGAGCGCCAAGGAGCGCGAAGAAAAGGTGCGCGGTATGATGCAGCGGGTTGGTTTGCGGCCGGAGCACTTTTTCCGCTATCCGCATATGTTCTCCGGCGGTCAGCGTCAGCGCATCGCCATTGCCCGCGCAATGATGCTGAACCCCAAGATCGTTGTGGCGGACGAGCCTACCTCGGCGCTGGATGTGTCTATCCAGGCCCAGGTGCTCAATCTGTTCATGGATCTGCAGGACGAGTTCAAAACCGCCTATGTGTTCATCTCTCACAACCTGTCGGTGGTTGAGCATGTGGCCGACGACTTGATGGTGATGTATTTGGGGCGCGCGGTGGAGGTGGGGGAAAAGAACCGTGTCTATGAGCGGCCGCTGCATCCTTATACCCAGGCTTTGTTGTCGGCGACGCCGTCCATCCACCCGGAGCAGCGTCGTATCAAGATCAAGATCGAGGGCGAGCTGCCCAGCCCCTTGAAGCCGCCGTCGGGCTGCGCCTTCCACAAGCGCTGCCCCCACGCGAATCAGCGTTGCGCGGAGGAGGTACCGGAATTACGCGAACTGGATCAGCGCATGATCGCTTGTCATCGCGCCGAGGAGATCAACGCCTGATTGGGTAGGATTTGACCGTAAGCGGGCCGCCATGCGCGGCCTGCTTTTTTTTGGCGGTGCTTTGCCGATAATGAGTGAAATGGACAGATTCTGCCGCGGATAGTCCAGGTGGAAGCGAAACATTTTGCGCAATGCACAAAAATTGCTTTACCCGCCCCCAACGACCACGATACATTCGCCATGGCACATCATACAGTCAAAGGAAAACGAGAATTGAAGCGAGCCGTGTACGCGGGCAGCTTCGACCCGGTGACCAATGGTCACCTCTGGATGATTCGTGAAGCGGTGGAGCTGTTTGACGAATTGATCGTAGCGGTCGGAGTGAACCCGGAAAAACACTGTACCTTCAGTGTCGAGGAACGAGTGGCTTTGTTGCGCGCCGTCACTGGCGGCTTCAGCAAGCTGCGGGTGGATGTGTTCGAGAATCAGTTTCTGGTTAATTACGCGCAAAGCATAGGCGCAAACTACATCATCCGCGGCATCCGCACCGCCAGCGATTATGAATACGAGCGCACCATGCGCTATATCAATTCCGATCTGCACCCGGACATCACCACTATTTTCCTGCTGCCGCCGCGTGAGTACGCCGAAGTGTCGTCCACGATGGTCAAGGGCCTGGTGGGGCCGAGGGGCTGGGAAAGCGTGATTCGCCAATACTTGCCGGAACCGGTTTACAGCAAGCTGATCGAGATGTATTCGTCCGAATAGCCGCGGCTGTAATAGAATTGGATATCCGTTCGCGCGCCGCCTGCAGTCAGCGGCGCGTTTGTTTTGTGTTTTGCCCATCGCCAATATCGAGGACTCATGCTGGACGTCAGCCCATTCGCCAATCGCCTGGCCAAGAATTTCAAGCACTACGCCAAATGGGCGCGTCGCCAGGGGCTGGACGCCTGGCGAGTCTACGACAAGGACGTGCCGCAGTTCCCGTTCGCGGTGGACGTGTACGGCGAGCGCATCCACCTGCAGGAGTACGACACGAGGTGGGAGATGGAGGACGACGCTTACCGCGAATGGATCAACGCGGTGGTGGACAGCCTGTGCGCGGTGACGGGCCTTGCGCATGAGGCGGTGACGCTAAAGAACCGTCGTCGCCAGAAAGGCGTGAGCCAGTATGAGAAAGCGGGGCAACAGGGCTGCGACTTTATCGTCAACGAGTTCGGTCAGCGCTTTATTGTTAATCTCGAAGCCTACTTGGATACCGGCCTGTTCCTGGACCATCGCAACACCCGCAAGCGGGTGAGGGAAGAAGCCGCCGGCAAGCGTTTCCTCAATCTGTTCGCCTACACCGGAAGCTTCACTGTCTACGCAGCCTGCGGCGGCGCGATCCGCTCCGAAACCGTGGACATGTCCAATACCTATCAGGATTGGTCGCGCCGTAACTTCGAACTCAATGGCCTGGACCTTGCCCGGCACGAACTGGTGCGGGCGGATGTGTTTCAGTACCTGGAAGACGCCGTGGATGCCGGCAAGCAGTTTGATCTGATCGTTATGGACCCGCCTACCTTCTCCAACTCCAAGAAGATGCGCGACATTCTGGACGTGCAGCGCGACCATGTCTGGCTGATTGACTACGCAATGGCGCTGCTGGCTCCGGGCGGCACCTTGTACTTCTCCAATAATCTCCGCAGCTTCAAGTTGGACGAGAGACTGTCCGACGATTACCTCATCAGCGACATCAGCGCGCAATCGGTGCCGGAAGACTTCCGCAACCGCGCCATTCATCAATGCTGGCGGATTCGTCGCGACTAGCGGTTGATATTCACTCTATAAGGCCTCTATTAATTAGGGGCCGAACTTTATCCCCGGGTTGCCTATCGTATTGCAGGGCGCGACAACATTCCGACAGCTGCTAGTCTGAATCAAGCGCGCCTTCGCTCATCAAACAATAGGGAGACTCGATGATTCAACTGGATTTCTACGGCACCTTGGTGGCCGCGTCGCTGGTTTTGCTGCTCGGGCGCAAACTAGTGGCGCATGTCGGCGCGCTGCGCACCTACAATATCCCCGAGCCGGTAGTTGGCGGCTTGCTGATTGCCGCCCTGCTGTTGCTGTTCCGTCAACTGACCGGTAACGAGGTTCGCTTCGACGCTTCGCTGCAAACCCCGCTCATGCTGGCCTTCTTCGCTTCCATCGGCCTCAATGCCAATTTGAAAAGCCTGAGGCAGGGCGGCAAGACAGTTGGCGTTTTCCTGGCGGTGGTGGTTGGCCTGCTGCTGGTGCAGAACACACTTGGCATCGCTCTGGCCAGCCTGCTGGGCCTGGATCCATTGATGGGCCTGCTGGCCGGCTCCATTACCTTGTCCGGCGGCCATGGCACCGGCGCGGCCTGGGGAGGCACCTTTGCATCCAAGTACGGTTTGGCCTCCGCGTCGGAACTGGCGCTGGCTTGCGCCACTTTCGGGTTGGTGCTGGGCGGCCTAATCGGCGGCCCGGTGGCGCGTTTTCTGGTCAAAAAAGTCAAAGCCCCGGGCGCCGAGCACAATGCCGACGATCCGCCGCTGGCTTTCGAACAGCCGGACGCACAACGTCTGATCACTCCGCATTCCTTTATCGAGACGCTGGCGCTGATCGCCGTCTGTCTGTTGGGCGGCACCTTTCTCGGCGGCCTGCTTAAAGGCACGCCGCTGGAATTGCCCACCTTCGTCTGCGTGCTGTTTGTCGGCGTGTTGATCAGCAACGGGCTAGCGGCTTTGGGCTGGTATCAAATCTTCGAGCGCGAAGTATCGGTGCTGGGCAACGTCAGCCTGTCGCTGTTCCTGGCGCTAGCCTTGATGTCCCTGCGTTTGTGGGATTTAGCGGCCTTGGCGCTGCCCATCTTCGTGCTACTGCTGGCGCAAACCGCGGCGATGGCGATGTATGCGATTTTCGTCACCTTCCGGGTGATGGGGCGCAATTACGACGCGGCGGTGCTGGCCGCCGGCCACTGCGGCTTCGGCCTGGGCGCCACGCCCACCGCCATCGCCAATATGCAGGCGGTGACCGAACGCTTCGGCCCCTCGCACCTGGCCTTCCTGGTCGTGCCCATGGTTGGCGCCTTCTTCATTGACATCGTCAACGCCATCGTGATCAAGCTCTACCTCGCGCTGCCCTTCATAGGCTAAGCATCGCGGCGACAGCGGCTATCGTCTGGATTGATAAATTCAACTGGGCGATAGCCTTGCAATGCCGCGGGCGCGTACCTATCTTTGCTGCAACAGCCCGCCGTTGGCGGGCGCTTCAGACAGCGAAAGACACCCCCATGGCTTACATCAACCTCAGCGCCGACAACTTCAACGCCCATATGAAAGAGGAAGGCTTGGTCATTCTCGACTTTTGGGCGCCGTGGTGCGGTCCGTGCAAAATGTTCGGTCCCACTTTTGAAGCCGCATCGGAAAAGCACGCCGACATCGTGTTCGGCAAGATCAATACTGAAGACGAGCGAGATCTGGCCGCCCACTTCAATATCCGCTCCATACCCACGCTGATCGCCATCAAGGATGGCATCATGGTATTCAACCAGGCTGGGGCGATGATGGCCGCTCAGTTTGAGCAGTTGATTCAAGGTCTGCGGGAACTGGATATGGACAAGGTGCGGGCCGACATCGCCAGCCAGCAGGAATGACAGCAGACGCCCGCATGCGGTGCTCGGGACAATAGATAAGGCAATGCTTCAAGCATTGCCTTATCATTTTGTCTGCCATCAATACATGGCGCAGCGAGGAGACGCGAATGAAACGATGGGGCGCAATGCTGATTTTTTGCAGTCAGGCGGTGCTGGCGGCTTGCCCGGCTTTGTTGAACTACACAGTGCCGGGCCTGATGGGCGGCCAGATTAATCTATGCCAATACGCGGATCGGCCGCTGCTGGTGGTCAATACCGCCAGCCACTGCGGCTTCACGCCGCAGTTCAAGCAACTGCAATCGTTGTATCAGACCTATGGGCAGCGCGGTCTGATGGTGGTCGGCTTTCCCAGCAACGACTTCTTTCAGGAACTGGACAGCGATAAGGAGATCGGCGCGTTCTGCGAAGCCAATTATGGCGTGACCTTTCCGATGGCTGTAAAAGGGCATGTGCGCGGCGCCGATGCGCAGCCGTTCTTCAAAGCTTTGATCAAGGCCACCGACGACGCTCCGGTATGGAACTTCCACAAGTATTTGATCCTGCCCGGCGCAAGCAAGGTTGTCAGCATAGGCACGCGGACCAAGCCGGATGATCCTGAAGTGGTCAATGCTTTCTTGCCTTACCTAAAGCCGGCGGAGAGCGTGAAAAACTAGAGGAAGCACGTATATCCAACAACGGGCCGGCGTTTCGCCGGTCCGTTTTTCATGGATAGTCGGGACATGGGGCGGGGGTTGGTAAATACCCTTTATGGATATTCGTTGCCGCATCAAGGGTTTGCCCTGCGCGGCCCGCAGTTGT